>JALSTM010000024.1 GCA_026983715.1 Desulfobacterales bacterium | reverse complement strand
TGAGCAGTGTTTTCCTTGCTCAAGGAAAAAAAGAAATCCCCTTTGCGTCCTTTGCGGTTCAAATTAATAAACCGCCCGCTTCGCTCAAGACGCTAAGTACGCCATGATGATTGAAAACTTATTTGCTCAACTCTGTTGGAATCTTCCCGGATCAAATTTGCGGAGCTTTATTGAATATTTTAGTGGACTTATGCTTCCTAATCTGGTTTAATAAAAAATTATAGTAACTTCATACCCATTTCGGATGTTTTCATAAGAAATTAAGTAACCACCCTTAGAACACTTAAGAGCGAGGGAGAGTGCTTATGAGGAAGCTTACCGTTTTATCTCTTTGCGTGTTCCTGATTGCGTTTTTGTTTGGTTCAAACTTTTGCAAGTTATCGTACGCGGGAGACTACACCATTGCCCCTGCCGATGTACTAGAGATTTCTATCTGGGGTGAAGAAGAACTTGCAAGGCAGCTTGTAGTCAGACCAGACGGGAAGGTCTCCTTTCCGTTGATCGGTGACATTGAAGTTGCCGGTAAAACCACGTCCCAGGTAAAAAAGCTCGTGGAAGAAAAGATTCGTCCGTATATCCCGGAAGCCAGCGCAACGGTCATAGTTTCACAGCTTGGGAGCTTGCAGTATTTTGTGATTGGCAAGGTTGCAAAACCGGGTATGTTTAATGTCTCGAAACCACTCACCGTTCTACAGGCGCTCGCCATGGCGGGAGGGCTGACAACCTTTGCCAACGAAAGTAACATATCAATTGTGAGATACTACGGGGAAAAGACGACTCGATTTCCCTTCAATTACAAGGAAGTAAAGCAAGGAAAGAATTTACAGCAAAACATACTACTTGAAAGAGGAGACGTTGTTCTTGTGCCATAATAGAAAAAGCTGGTTTCTTGTTCTTTCTGCTTTTATTTTTTTGTTTTGTTCCTGGGTGAGGCAGGGGCAGAGTGCTGATTGGTCATTTTCACCCGGGATAAAGGTAACCCAGGAATACAACAGTGATGTTCTTTTTTCCCATCTTGACGACTGGGAAGACTTTTTCACAAGGGTTGAGCCTAATTTTAAATTAATCGGGGAAAGTGAGAAAGCAAGACTCAAGCTTGACTCAAAGGTTATAGGGGAAAAATACCTGGAATATGGTCACTTCGATACTGTCAATACCGATAACGTACTCACCCTCGACTATGCGTGGACTCCCAAATTCTCCACCACATTGACTAACACTTTTGAAAAAGACAACATCCTTGAAACGGAGCTGGAAAGAGCCGGAGTCGCAGGTTTTAGACGGGATAGGTACCGGTACGGTTTTGACCTAACGGGAAACTACATGCTATCCGAGGTGTTTTCGATAGGGCTTGGGGGTGGTGGAACTTTCAGCTACTATCCAGATGGCCCCTACCCGGATCTTAACCTTTGGCAAATCCACTTAAACCCCACCTGGGCTATAAACCCAAGAGATACTTTAGGGCTATTTGTCAATTTTGATTATGCGGACTACGAAGATATTTCAACGGTACAGACCCTTTCCCAGACTCTATACTGGAGACGAGATCTGAGTGATACAACCTTCTTCGTACTCGGTGCTGGATACAGGTACACGTGGACCAAGTATGAGTTTACCGTTTATCGACTCGGATTTGATCCCACCGTAGGGATTATTTTTACACCTGTTAACAAGGAAATCCGAGACGAGGACGATGGTTTTATTTTTAATTTTTCCCTGAACAACGATTGGACTGAACGCTTTACCACGATAATGGACATAGGACGCGAACATTACAATGCCATAGATGCCCGGGGGATTGACAGAAATTACATACGGATGACTCTAAAGTACAAGTTAACAGAGAAAACTTCCTTCAACTGCAGGCTCGCTTATGACGTGACTGAGGAAAAAGGCAGTTTCGGAGTCGACAGAGACTACGTTCGGGTATCTCCCTCTCTTAGATGGAAATGCACGGAAGATCTTACCTTAAGTTTTCACGGTTCGTACGAGTACAGGAAAAGTGACGGAAGAAACTACGAGTACGACACAGACCGTTTCAGAAGCTGGGTAAGCCTTTCCTACTGGTGGCCACGGCTCTGGGCAAATCACTGATTTTCGTTATTCGTTATTCTTTATTCGTTACTGGTTATTGGCTACAGGTTAACGATTACCAGTTGTATGTATTCAGTTATGAATCATTAAGTTTTCGGTTCCATGTATTAAGTGGTACAATTTCAAGAAAAACAAATGCAAGTTGGCCAGACGCCATTGCAAAATCACAACACAACAGACAGCGAGTAACTAATAACGAATAACAAATAACTACTCCGGAGGTTTTTGCAACATGGAAGAACAAGCACAAGATTTAACAAAGATCAAGGAAATACTCAGGCGACGCAAATGGTGGTTAATCTGGCCTTTTATCGCAACAGTTGTTCTGGCCGGATTAATATGCCTGCTACTGCCTAACATGTATAAATCCACCGCTACAATACTTATAAAAAGCCAGCAAATTCCACCAACTCTTGTCCCCTCTACTGTCACCAGTTACGCGGAACAAAGAATCCAGACCATTACCCAAGAAGTAATGTCTCGTGCAAAGATTCTTAAGCTCATAGAAAAGTACAATCTTCTGCCTGATAAACGGAACAGGCTTACTACGGAGGAAATGGTCGAAAAAATAAGAGACAGGATAACCCTTGAACCTATAAATGCTGAAATCAACAAGGAAACAACCAGCCGCCCGGTATTACTAACTATTGCCTTTACCGTATCTTACGAGGATGAAGACCCGAAGAAAGCACAACTGGTTACCAATGAAATATCTTCTTATTATATGGAAAAAAATCTAGAATCCAGGGAAGCTCACGCTCGCGGCACCACTAAGTTCCTCCAAGAACAACTAAAACAGGTAAAGGCACAAGTGGACAAACTTGAAACCAAGCTAGCAAATTACCGTAAAGCTCACCTGGAAGAACTGCCTGAATTTACCAATCTTAACATGCAAAAATTGGAGAAAATCAACTCTGACATAAGCAACATAAATATGCAGATCCGTTCCCTGGAAGAACAGAGGGCAACCCTCAGAAACAAACTCGCATCCATTGATCCGTACTCTGGGGCAAGTGATCGGGTTTTGAGTCCGGAAGAGAGGTTGCAGCAGGCAAAGCTGGAACGTGCTCAGTTACTTTCGAAGTATTCCCCCAAGCACCCTGTTGTGCTTGCCAAGAATAGGGAAATAGCTCTACTAGAAAAACAGGTTGGCGAGGTAAACAAAATAGGATACTTGAAGGAACAGCTTCACGAACTGGAACTGAAATTGGCGGATCTCAAATCAAAGTACTCGGATAAGCACCCTTCGGTGAAAGCTGTGAAAAGGGAGATTGCACAGTTGAAAAAGGAGATCAAAACACTTAGGGCCAAGGGGCAAACCGGTTCTACTCGGAAAATAGTTGATGCCACTAACCCTGCGTATATAGCTCTAAAGAGTGACCTGGACAAGATCAATGTTTCCGTTTCCTCCCTGAGAGCAGAAAGAAAACGCCTGGAAAAGCAGATGGACGACGTTTACAAAAAGCTCCATGCCATGCCTGAGGTGGCAAAGAAGTACAACGAGCTTGAAACTGACTACCAAAATGCAAAGGCGCATTACCAGGAACTGCAGCAAAAACTCCTCACGGCAAAGGTCTCCCAGGGTATGGAAGAGGATCAACTGGGTGAAACCTTCCTTATTATCGAGCCTGCCTTTTTGCCAGAAAAACCGGACAAGCCAAACAGGCTAGCCATCATGTTAATTGGGGTGGTACTTGGAATGGGTCTGTCTGTAGGTATGGCAGCTTTGAGAGAATACACCGATAAGTCAATTAGGGACGTTGAGACATTTGAAAAACTTACGGGCATGCCAGTTCTATCTGTAATCCCAAGAATTGTTACTTCCAAAGAAATGGCGAAAAAGAGGAAAAAGAAAATTCTTCTTGTTACATCAGCATTTGGAGGCCTTATACTCTGCCTGTTGCTCTTCCACTTCTTCGTGATGGACCTGTATGTCTTTTATGCAAAATTGGCAAGGTTTTTCCAATCCAAGATTCCGATCTAGCCGAAGGAGACAGACAGCTGGCAGAAAATACATATTTGATTACTTGGTTAGGACGAGGTTGACATGAGCAGGATAAAAAAAGCACTTGAGAAGGCCAAGGCTGAAAGAATGGCTCTGGAGAAACAAAAGGTGTTACGGGAAGAGCCCGCTAAAGTCGAAAAGGTTGAAGCCCCAAAATATTTCCAGACAAAGGTAGTAGAGATTCCCACGGAGAAACTTTTGCACAACAAGGTTGTTGCCGTGGACGAGGATGACCCGGTAACGGATCAGTTCAAGCTTCTTCGCACAAGGATTCTTTCGAGAACCCGAGCCGAAGGAAAAAATACAATTCAGATAAGCGGTTTCGATACGGATGAAGGGAAAAGTCTGGTTGCAATGAACCTGGCAATTTGCATGGCAAAAGATACTCGACAGACAACCCTTCTGGTGGATGTGGATTTCCGGAAACCAACCGTTCACAAGCTACTCGGGCTTGGTGAAAACGTTCGGGGTCTAAAATCCTACTTTGAGGGAGAAACAGAGCTAGGAGAGTTATTTATAAACCCTGGTATAGAGAAGCTCACTGTGCTTCCTGCTGGAGGAAGAATACTCAATGCACCCGAGGTAATGGGTTCACCTAAGATGGAAGCATTGGTAAAGGAATTAAAGGGACGATATCCCGATCGCTACATAATATTTGATACGCCTGGATTGAACACCTGCCCTGATCCATTGGTATTCTCTGAGTACATTGACGCGATAGTCCTGGTAGCCCGCTCAGACTATACGTCTCAAGAAAGTATAAAAACCGTGATGAACCTTATACCACGAGAAAAATTGCTGGGCACGGTTCTAAACGATTCCCAGTGGCTGGATTCGCTGGCATACTACTACCGATACTAGGGGTGAATGACACTTTTGGAATAAACCGCCCGCTTCGCTCAAGACGCTAAGTGCGCTAAGAAAAAAACTATTGTGGCCGGCGGGTTTTTCGCCGACCACAATGCCTTGCACCCCTACCGGGGTAGCAATGGCAACATGATGAACATTGAAAAAATAGCAAAACTTATCGTTACTTCGGCAATTGAAGTACATAAAACACTGGGACCCGGGCTACTAGAGTCAGTCTATCAGAAGTGTCTCGCCTATGAGCTTGAGAACAACGACTTGAGAGTCGCATGTGAAGTATCTATACCTGTGCGTTATAAGGAAGTCTGTATCGATAT
>JALSTM010000023.1 GCA_026983715.1 Desulfobacterales bacterium | reverse complement strand
ATCTTCTCCGCGATAGGAATCATATCTTCCGTTCGCCCTCTTGTGGCAAAAAGGGATTGATGCCCATCGCGAAAAGTCAAATCCTGAATTTTCACAGGATTTCTAACTTCTACCGGTTCATCACATAATCCCGCAGTTAGTGCACCGTGCTTCTCAGCTTCCATTTCCTCTCTCCTTAATAACCGTTTTGTTTCCAACTCCAAAGATTGAATCCCGGTGGTAGTGGTTAGATAAGCACTGACCGGGCATAGGTTTCAGCAGTGTTGGTTAGATTTTTCTGATAGACCTGAACTGCATGAGCCTCCTCATACTCATCATGCTCTGCCTACCTGTCTGGCTCCACATGCTAGGCATAACCATCGCCTGAGGAGCTACAGCATAGACTTCGGCCGGCGCTTCCAGAAGCGCTTCCTCTTCCGTCTTAATGTACTCAAACACGGCGGCGGATATCGCTGCTACAACTTTTTTCTTCGCTTCCATCAATTTCACCTTTACTATAAAAAACCCTTGAGATACTACTCTGAAAATCCAGCCTCATTTCTAACATCATCTTGTGAAAAGACAAGTTATTATGCGGAAATACCCCTTCGATGTCAACCGCATTTGTAAGGCCCACAAAAAATAATCTCACCAACGGAATTCCGTATCCCACGGTTGAATCAATGATGAACTACTAGAGTCCCTATCAATTATCGTGCTAAACGAAAAGCTGAGGCAGCTAAGCCACATCCAAATTTGAACCGCTAAGGCACACCAGTTAAATGTTACAAGATTTAACTGGGCAAGCTAAGAGCGCAAAGGGGTATTCTTTTTCCCTTGAGCAAGGCACGAGGGAAATACTAAGTATTCTTGGGTCCTGGTGAAACATATTAAATACAAGGTTTCACTAGATAAAAATTTCACTGGGCAAGTGCAACTGCTCAAGGAAAGAAACCTCCCCTTCGGGCATGTTATTAGTACAGACACTTTTAGTTGGCGCCTAAAACTTTGTGTCTTGTGTACGCTTCTTAGATTATGCGTGTTCCTCCATTGCCCTTGCTACCCTGAAAGGGTGCAGGGCATTGTGGGCGGCGTTAACCCGCCGGCCGCAATATCTTTCTTCTTAGCGTTCTTCGCGCCTTGAGCGAAGCGGGCGGTTCATTTATGAGACGCATTGGTAGCAAATTAAGACACGCTAAAACGTTATATGTTTATAGCGAATTTATAGGGAAGCATTCCAAGACACTATTATTGCGATCCCGCACCCACTTCCTGCGAATTGTAGGAGCAATGACAAATAGTCGTATTTGAAGTAGGTGCGGGAGAAGCAATCTACGGGACTTGGATATTCCAAGAATGCTGTCAGCCCTATTGCTTTCTTATAACGAGACCTCTGAACCTATTTATTGCAGCAGCGATTTCCAGCAAACGCGGGCGTGCGAGGTTACCTGCCTTGTACAGAAGCAGTACATCCAGCCCTTCTCTGTCCACCCTTTCCATTATTTCCTTAAGCCCGGATCGTAGGCTCCTCGGTTCCTTTTTCTGATTCTCAGACCACTTCAAGATCGAATATCCTATTGCCCTTGTTTGGGCCACGTCTACAAGTTGTTCCACACAGCTCAGATCCACCACGTTTCGACCGTAAAGCAAAGAATTTACGCCCTTCGCTTCAACCTTGTTCTTCTTCGAACCTTTCTGTGCACTAATAGAGTGACCTTCTGGGACCCGTTCCCGCACTCTACCGAATTTATTTCCTCCCTCAGGCTTTCGATTTGTCGGATGCTTCCTTGCAATTGCTTTCGCCTCCCCTGTGACATCCCTAGGAAGGTAATTGTCCATGAGAATGACCGTGTCAGCAACGTCAAGGTAATCTCCCGACCCGCCCATCACTAGAATGGTAGAGACGCCGTAATCATTGTAAAGGAGCCTTACTTTGTCTATAAACGGCGTTATCGGTTCTTTGTCTTTACTGACCAGTTCTTGCATCCGGTGGTCTCTTATCATGAAATTGGTAGCAGAGGTGTCCTCGTCAACCAGCAAAAGTTCGGCCCCGACTTCTAAAGCCTCCATAATATTTGCAGCCTGTGAAGTACTCCCGCTGGCATTGGTTGTTGAAAAGAAATTAGTGTCTTTATTCCCCGGAAGATTTCGAATAAACGGACTTATATCAACCCCTACGATACTTCGCCCATCTTCAGACCTGATTTTTATAGCGCCGGGTACCGTAACAACCAGTTCCCTACCATCCCCGGGGATGTGGTTATACACCCCTAGTTCCAGACACTTAAGAAGGGTCGATTTTCCATGATAGCCGCCACCAACGATAAGGGTAATACCCTCCGGAATCCCCATTCCCCACACTTTCCCCGAGTTGGGCGCTTCAATTTCCACTTCCAACGATTTGGGGGAAACGAAGGGAACAGCGCCACTGAGAAGGGGCCGCGGATCGACTCCCGATGCCCTGGGGAGTACCGATCCGTTAGCGACGAATGCAACCAGACCCAATCCTGCTAACTGTTCCCGCATGACTTCCTGGTCTTCTGCAATTTCAACATGCTTTCTTAGACTATCTCGATCGATAGATGAATATAGCAGGGTTTCTTTTAACAATCTTGGTACTAGCTCAAGTAAGATGAGTTCGGCATCCCGCCCCAGTACTCTCCTACCTGCTGCCGGCAACCCGACAACAAAACGTATCTCTATACTATCGGTTATAACCACGCTGTTTCTCGGCAGTATTTCCTGCTTACCGCAATCAATGGCGATCAGCCCACTTTTACCAGATCCCTTAGTAATGCGACCAATACGCGAAGCCAAATGGTCAAAGCGCCTCGTTAAAAAATCCCCCAGCGCATATTTTCTTATGGGTGAAACAAAGTACTCTCCGGGGAATCCTGCATCCCTAATTGGTATGCTGGCACTTAGCCTGGACGGTGATGCAAAAGGATCACCCTGCACATGGTCAACTGACATAGTAAAAGCGCCAACTCGGTAGGTGCCTTTTATGTCCTTGTAGGCCTTGTATCCTTTTCCGTCTATCCTTTTCAAAATAGATCTAAGTCTCTGCATATCACCCTTGTAATAAACTCAAAACCCGTTCCACACCGTGAAACGGGTCTCGCGTTTAGATTTTGTCCTGAATCCGCGATCCTTCACCTGGGCAGCATATGCAAGAAAGAGCCCTATTACGCGGCTGCGGCTCTTCTTGTCTGTTTTTTAAGGCGACTCATTCGCTTGCGCAATACCTCAACCATTTTTTTGTCACCTTTTTCCTTGGCCTGCTGCTTTAGTTCTCTCAGTTCCTTTATTTTCTTTTTTATGGCTCTTACGTCAATATCGGCACGTTTCTTCTTCTCATCTACGATACCCTTGATCTTTTTTATGGCCTCAATCAATTCCTGCTTGTTCATGGCGTGAACGCCAACTATCCCTTCTAGCTCCAGGGCCATCTCCCTGAGTTCTTTTGCAGTCATTTTTTCAAGAGGTTTTTCTTTTTTTACCTTGTCCTTCTTTTTTCCCATAATCTCCACTCCTTTTTTACTTCTAATTCTCTACGTCGACAATATGGATAGAGCTAAACCCTTTATAAAAGCAACCTACTGGTTGTTACTCCTTTTTTTCTTCCAGCGATTGTTTCTGAACCATGCGCAGCTTGTCCATATTTTCGGTAAAAGTAATAAAAGGCTTAAACAGGTCAATCGGAATCGGAAAGAGGGTAGTAGTATTATTTTCAGCGGAAACTTCTCGGAGGGTCTGGAGATAACGAAGTTGCAACGCCATGGGATGCTCTGAAATGATCTCCGCCGCTTCTGCCAGGCGCGCGGCAGCCTGGTATTCGCCCTCTGCATTGATTATCTTCGCCCTTCTTTCTCGCTCTGCTTCCGCCTGCCTCGCCATGGCTCTCTGCATTTCCTGCGGAAGGTCAATATGCTTGACTTCCACCGTTGTGACCTTGACTCCCCAAGGGTCAGTATGCTTGTCGAGTATTTCTTGCAGTTCCGTGTTTATCTTTTCGCGGTCTGAAAGCAGTTCGTCAAGTTCCGCCTGGCCGCAGACACTCCTTAGAGTTGTCTGGGCTAGCTGGGATGTTGCATAAAGGTAGTTTTCAACTTCGATAACTGCTTTCACCGGGTCCATCACCCTGAAATAGATGACAGCATTTACCTTAACAGAGACATTATCCCTCGTTATGACGTCCTGCGACGGAACATCCATGGCAACCAGTCGAAGGGATACCTTCGTCATCCTATCAACTATGGGAATAAGTATTATAAGGCCGGGTCCCTTCGCTGCAATAACTCGTCCGAGCCGGAATATTACCCCCCTTTCGTACTCGTTAAGCACTTTAATAGCTGAAGCTAGAAACATCAATCCCAATACAACTAATGCTATGAAACCATATAAAGACATGGTTCCCTCCTTTCGAATGTCTAAGTTTTATTAAAGGAAAATTCTTTCAATGTCCAACTTAAATCTGCTTTCCGTGAACAAACAAGGGTATGAAAGTGATACTTCTTAAATCTTCTCCACAATCAATTTTAAATTCTTCACATCAACCACTCTAACCCTATCACCCACTCTGACAGGAGCCTCGCATTCGCCGTTCCATATTTCTCCGTGAACGAAAATTTTGATTCGACTATCCCGTATTTCCATTACCTCCCCCACTTCACCGATGAGTCCCAGCGAGCCTGTCTTCGGTTTTGCAATTTGAGCCTTAAACGCTAGGGATGCCACTGCCACAAAGAATATCGACACACCAACCACAGTCGGTACCAGCACCTGGTACGAAACCCGCAAGTAATCTTCCTTGGCAGGAAAAATCATCAACGAACCAAGTACCAAGCTAATAACCCCCGCGATACTCAACATGCCGTAGGAAGTAACCTTGATTTCGAGTATGAAAAATATTATGGCAAGCGCAATCAAAAGGAAGCCAGCATAATTTACCGGAAGGGTCTGAAAAGCGAAAAAAGCCAGGATTAGCGAAATTCCCCCCACGACGCCAGGCAGGATTGCCCCTGGGTGAGCAAGTTCGAAGTAAAGTCCCGCAAGGCCGATCATCATCAAAATGTACGCTATATTTGGATCACTCAGGGTCCTCAAGATTCTGTCCCTGAAGGTCTCCTTTATAACCGTTCTCGGCAGTCCCTTGACCCTGAGTACAATTGTTCTATTTATCAGTTTGACCTTCCGACCATCAATCTTTTCTACGAGTTCATCCATGTCTTTCGCAATAAGGTCTATCACTTTGAGTTTTAAAGCCTCGGATGCCGTAATTGATTCGCTTTTCCGAATGGCCTTCTCTACCCATTTAAGGTTTCTTTTTCTCTGGGCGGCAATGCTCTTGGTGAATGCCACGAGGTCGTTAACTATTTTCTCGCTCATCGTTTTTTGAACGTCTTTTCCGCCCGGCCCGACAGGGTGAGCGGCTCCTATGTTCGTCCCGGGAGCCATTGCAGCTATATGAGCCGCCAGTGTTATCATGGTGCCTGCAGATGCAGCTTGAGCACCGCTTGGTGACACGTACACAACTATAGGCACTTTAGAATTGAGAATAGTCTTCACAATTTTTTTCATGGACGTCACCAATCCACCGGGGGTATCAAGTTGAATGACAAGACATGCAGAACCATCCTCTTCTGAAGTTTTTACGGCTTTTTCTATAAATTCTGCCGTGCCCGGGTTAATGGAATCTGAAACCGTAATCACATTGATATGAGTGCCCTCTGCTCCACTCATTAAAGGGATTAACAATACCAGTGCAACGATTGCTAAGATTATTAGTTTTTTGACCTTGAACATCATAAAAAAACTTTCTTTGCTATTCCTTTTTTCCGAGCCCTGCTAACTCCATTACCAGTTTCAGATCTTCCCACACAACTTTTTTTTGCCCGGCGTTTCTAAGGAGGTAAGCCGGATGATACGTCGGAACCACGGGTATGGATATTTTCTTATCCATCGCTATTGAAGGTGTATAATAATTAATTCTACCCCGAAGGCGCGAAATCGGGACATTCGTATCGAGCAGTGTTTGAGCTGCAAATTTCCCCAGTGCACAGATTACCTTGGGAGATATTATTGAAAGTTGTTCTTCCAGGTACGGGAAACACGCCTCAATTTCATCTTCTGCAGGGTTCCTGTTTCCCGGGGGACGACACTTGATTATGTTTCCGATGTACACGTCCTTTCTTTCCAATCCCATGGCCCTGATCATATTATCCAACAGTTTTCCGGCCGCCCCAACGAAGGGTCTACCCCGTAAGTCCTCATCTCTTCCCGGCCCTTCTCCTACAAATACGATATCCGCGTCCGGGTTTCCCTCTCCAAACACTAGGTTAGTGCGAGTTTCACCAAGGCGGCACTTGTGGCAATCACCAATTTTCTTTCTCAAACGTTCCAATAAAATAGCCTTTGAATACCTGGGATCAGGAATCTTTTTTCGTTCATCCATGACTACGGGCATCTGTGGTGGCAACCAGAGAGAATTGTCAATGGGCCCGTAGTAATCTAGCCCCAGGTGGTTCAGCGACACAAGGTAATTCCGAAGATCAGTAATCACATCCACCAGGTCATGGACAAAAATGTCAGTATCACTTTTTATCTTGCGTTCTCCCATATTACACAGTGCATGCTTTGAATCTAAGGTTATAGGTTTTCTATCCTGTCCCAGATCTCACTTGCGAGATCTTCCTTCGACATGCAGGGCAATTCTTCAATCTCCCCGGACTTGTAAAGAATTTTGACGATATTTGTATCGCACCTGAATCCTGCCTGGGGAGCACTTACGTCATTTGCGACAATCATATCCAGGTTTTTAGAGACAAGTTTTTCCCTGGCATTCTCGATAAGTTCATCTGTCTCTGCAGCAAAACCAACAAGGATTTGGTGAACTTTAGCGCTCCCAAGCTTCTTAAGTATATCAGGATTTCTAATCATTTCGAGAACGACGTCGTCTTCACCTTTTTTTATCTTACTCGGAGTAAAATGTTTAGGCCTGTAATCTGAAACCGCCGCAGCCATAACCACAATATCGGTATCACCGTATTCCGCAACTACAGCATCACACATCTCTTCGGCGGATTTTACCTTTTTGCACTTCACGCCGTGTGGTGCATCAAGCCACGTGGGGCCGCTTACGAGGGTTACGTCGGCTCCCCGTCTCCAGGCGATTTTGGCCATTGCATACCCCATCTTCCCCGAAGATGGATTGGTAAAAAAGCGCACGGGATCAAAGGCTTCCCACGTGGGACCGGCAGTCACCAGGACTCTTTTTCCTTCAAGGCTTTTCTGTGTAAGGGCACTGATGACATGTTCCGCTATTATTTCCAAGTCTTCAAGCCTTCCCGGCCCTTTATCTCCACATGCCAATTCCCCTTTACCTGGTCCTATCACACAATAACCATAACCTTTCAGAAGTTCCAGGTTGTTCTGGGTAACAGGATTCTGATACATTTTCGTGTTCATGGCCGGACATACTAAGACCTTGCAGGTTGCTGCAACAACCACGGTCGTTAGGTAATCGTCAGCGATTCCGTGAGCAATTTTCGCTATCGTGTTTGCCGTAGCAGGTGCAACGACAAGGACATCGGCCCATCTGGCTAGTTCGATGTGGCCTATTGCAAGTTCGCTTGCGGGATCGAAAAGATCTGTCAGAACTTTTTCACCGGAAATAGCCTGAAACGTCAGCGGTGTAACGAATTGACAGGCGTTTTCGGTCATAACCACGCGAACCGCAGCACCGAGTCCCTTAAACAATCGAACGAGTTCTACCGCCTTGTATACGGCTATCCCCCCCGTTACTCCCAGAAGTATCTTTTTACCTGTAAGAATTCCTTTATCTGATCCCATTTTTGTTTTCACCGGGTCCTAGCAGATTGATTCTTAAATACTGTCATTGCGAGGATCCCGCACCTACTTCAGATACGATTCTTTGCCATTGCTCCTACAGTTCGCAGGAAGTGGGTGCGGGCTCGCAATGACAGTACTTTAACATTTTGTTTGACACAATATTTAGGAAGCACCTTCCTAGTTGTTTAACTTGTACTCACCGGCTCCGTGAAACCCGTTTACCCTTGGTGCCACGTATATTTCAACGTAAGTTTTTAGCGGTGATTCCTTTACATTAATAAGACATATTCTGTTTCCTTTTTCAAACACCATAATCGACCGGTGATACCTGAAGCCTCCCAAAAGTTTCCAGTTCTCCCTCGGGAGGGTAACAGAAAAGAATGAAACGACGGAACTTGGATCGACCCGACCGCTCAAGACAAGAACACCCGCCTTAAAGTTTGACGTTTGATAGATGAACGATTCATCCTTATCGATGTTAAGCTCATACGGAACCGGTATGTCCTCGAAATCATAATACCTGGGAAGTGGCCCCGAAGTGCTTGAGTTTTCCCCAGCCTTGGTGTTCGGTGTTGAAGACACAGTGCCTGGGCTAGAGGCTGTATTCTCATTACTCCACGGAGCATGAGAACACGCGACAAGGCAAAAAGCCAAAATTAATAGTAAAAGCAGGGAAAGTCCTGACCTTGAACCTACTTTTAATTTTTCACTAAAAATCATCTTCTACCCTCCCGAGGTTTTCTAAAAAGCGGTCGCTTAATACTATGATAGCCTTTGATTAACAATACATATAGCCAAAGGGCTTTTGCTCGTCGTGCCGGATACGATCCTACATCCGGACAACCGATGATAGACTCCGACTCTACGCTTCGCTTCGGCCGGAATGCCAGACTTAGAAATGTTTCTGTCCTCCTCCCTTTAACAGATAGCTAGTTCCAGAAATCCGAATTTCTTGGAGTTTCCCTAACTAGTTAAGCACTTCCTAAATATTAAAGAAGAAGCCATAGCACAGTCATTGCGATCCCGCACCTGCTTTAGATACGATTATTTGCCATTGCTCCTACAGTTCGCAGGAAGGGTGCGGGACCGCAATGACAGAATGACATAAATGTTTCTTGGGCATCGATCCACTACAGTTTACTTAAAGTAACTCATTGAAACTTCAAAAAAAGCCCCTATTTATCGTGTAAATAGCACAGAAATTGCGGGGGGCACAAACTATCATTTATAAAGTTATACTACCTGAATACTATAGGAATGTTCAATTAGAAAGAATTATTTTTGGGATGACATAAGGAAGGAAACTTAAAAACTCTTCTGGTGGATTATTGGCAGAATACCTCAAAAACCGGTGCTGGATTCAGGATCTAGTCATTGCTTTGGCCTGAATGACGGATTTTGGATTATCAACCTTCTTGTCAACCTTCTTTTAATAGAAATTCCGGAAATTCGAATTTATCAGTGTTTCCAGAAAGCTAGGGTACGGTTATTGTAAGCGCAGCCTGCCTATTACAGAATGTTACAGAGCTATTTATGAATTAGTCCACTTGGAGGAATGCCTATTGCCGGGCACAAAAAAACCCGGCCACGAGAAGGGCCGGGTTAAAATTCATTCATCTCTTTTCAGGTTAGAATGCCCACTTCAGCTCAACGGTATCCAGAATGGCGGTTTCGTCGTAATCGTCACCGCGGATATCCTGAACGCCATCCCCCGGATCAAACAGGGCAAAAACGTTGCCGATGGAGAAATGGTTGCTGAACTTGTACGTAACCTGGAGATCCCACTCAAGGCCAACGTTGTCATCGACATCGCCGCTGCCGTAGCCAAGATCTTCAAGGGCACCCGTATCTTCAAACCAGAAGTACATCAACTGAGTCTTATAGCTCCACTTGTTATAGGAACCCTTGAGACCACCACCGATCATCATCATGCCAGGATTTTCAAGCTTGTTATGGTTGCTGATTCCACCGTAACCGGCTGTAGAACCAAGCAATCCAAAGTCATTAGCATAGAGATGCGTTCCTAACGCTGGAACCAGGCGGTAGATGAAGGCATTTTCCATGCCGAAGGTTGGCGTGTAGCGAGAAATATTGGTGATTGGGTTGAACGCGTCGGCATCCCCATCATTGGCATCGCCATCACCCTGGATGTAGTAACCACCGATATAAGGAACAAGGGATTTATTGAAGTTAACATCGAGGGATGCAAATGCCGCGAAGGCACCAACGTCGAGATCATCCTGCGTACCATTCGGAAGATCTACGTCGTCCTCGGTCCCCACAGCGTATGCAACTTCCAATCTTGGCGTAAACATTCCGATTTTGCCGTAGAACTCGGCGCCAAGGTAGTTGACGTATGCCTTATGATCTTCATTTTCGCTAAAAGCGTAGAATGGGCTGATGATAAGATCAACACCTTCGGACTGGATCGGGAAGTTAACCTTTAATGTGTAGGCCCTCCAATCAAGCCTGTCACCGTCAAGATTTGG
Source organism: Desulfobacterales bacterium (assembly GCA_026983715.1). Lineage (GTDB taxonomy): Bacteria > Desulfobacterota > Syntrophobacteria > B119-G9 > B119-G9 > B119-G9. The sequence continues at coordinate 13,341 of JALSTM010000023.1, read as the reverse complement.
ACCAATTTGGTCAATAGTATCTTGAATTGTTAGATAAAGAGCTTCCCAGCTTGCGCTACCAATTTTCCCGTACAGCCCAATGTATGGATGGTCATCACCGTAGACAAGCCCACCGGTTTTGATGTCCAGCCACTTGGTCTGCCATCCTGCTTCTATACCCGCTGGAAGACCGTAATCGGCAAAATTGTAACGGAACTGGAGCTTTTCAACGCCAAAGCTAGCACCTGACATGCCTGCATTGTTCCCCAATCCTAGCGCACCGCCATCACCGCGGTCACCATTAGCCTTGTTCATGGTGAAGTCAGATTCCAGAATAACGATGAAGTCCCAGTTCTTACCACTACCCTTCCAGCCAATCCTGAATTCGTTACGGATACTCGTATCATCCATCCATCCGTTTTCATCCAGAATCTTGTCGTAAGGGGTATCGTCGTCGTTGAAGTCCGGGTTGCTCATGAAATGTGGGTAGGTTTTTAGCGTGCCAAACATTTCGATATCAATATCCTTGCTTTTGGCAGTCACCTTACCGGATCCCATCTTTGCCATTGCAACCATTGGCATTGCCAGGAAGGTTACAACAACAAGGAAAATAACAAATTTCTTCATTTTCTCTCCTCTCCTTTCTTTAAGTGACTTTAAATGCCCCACATTAATAAATCACTTATAAAACTTTAAATCCCTGCGCCAGCGCATCACCTCCTTTCCTGCTTTAGAATTTATAAACTGCAGAGGGAAAAACACCCGGAACTTTTCTGAAATAGACCAAATGGTAAAGCCGCCAACCGGTGTGAAGACCCTCCGCACACTAAATCACATTATCACTATTACAGCAGCCCTTTTTTACTGTCAAGAAAAAGTTTGAACTTTAACAATTTTCTGAATCCGTGATCGTTCACCTGGGCCGTAGATGCAAGGAAGAGCTCGACGGACTATAGTACGCTATGTCCAGCGGGTGATGACGCAGAAGATGGGGTGCAGGTGGACGAGCCGCAGGGCGCAAAAAAGATTGCTTGAGAAGGTGAAGAAGAATCCATGGTGGCTATGTGGCTAACAACCAGGAATTTAGACATGTTATACAAATTAGCCATAAAGTTTCGTCACGGATTTACGAAGAAATCAAATAAAGGAGTAAGCCGAAGCCTGTCATTCCTTTGCGAAATACTAGTCATGTGATGTGGGAAACCGATGAATCGGTTCTTGGGGGTATCTTATATTTACCCACGGTCAAAACCGTGGGCTACCTCACCCATCACCCGAACAGCATCCCCTTCAACCCACGGTTTTAAACCAGGATCCGTCCGTCGTTCTTCGAGTTCGCCACCTTGAGCCCACGGTCTTCACCTTACATCCTTACATGGATATCCTACTAGCCCACGGTTTTAACCGTGGGTAAATGAAGGACCAATTACATCAATAACCGATTCATCGGTTTCTCACTAAAGTAGAAATTTTAAACAAGAAGAAAATCTTATAAGTATGGGTTTCTAGAACTAGCAACCAATTAAACAAGTAGTACAAGAATAATCCAAAATCCGTCATTTTGCCATGCTGGTTTCCTGATCTAGTCAGGGCCTTACTAATTATTGTATTAAAGGAAAAGCTAGAACACAGTCATTGCGATCCCGCACCCACTTCCTGGGAATTGTAGCAGCAATGGCAAATAATCGTATTTGAAGTAGGTGCGGGATCGCAATGACCGGTTTTAGGACTTTTTACGAAACCGTCAATCTTTGTCCTGAGTTTTGGTTGCGGTTTCGCTGCCTTAGTTGATTGCTAATTCTACAAATCCACATTTATCAAAGCTTCCTTAATATCCGTGCTCTACCCCACAGCTAACCGATTTATCGGTTTCGTTCAATTACCACTCTCCGTCATATCCCTATTGTACTTCATCCAGTATCATACCCGAATCGCACAAAATTGTTTTAAACAGCGACATATCGTCCAATACTTCCAGTAAGGAATAGCTAACAATTTGAGATTATTCTCTTCATAAGAGGCTTCTAGATCTTTCGTAATGATCAACCCTTTCTTCGCCCGGTTTTTCTTCATAAATCGAAAAATTGGTTTCATGTCTTTCTTCTTAAACTTCTCCCTGATTTTCACTTCTACCGGTAAAACCTTGTCATCCGAAATGTGTATTATGTCTATCTCCTCTTTTCGAGGACCCCGAAAGAAAAACTTTGCTTCCAGAAAATTTACAAAAAACTGCTCAAGCACCATGGATAAATCAACTCCCGGGTTCAAAGCATAACTAAACGCGGTGTTGCTCAAGTACAAACGTTTAATCTTTTTCTCGCTTGTTAGGAGATTGCGGGAGTAGTTATAAAGCTTCTGAACGAGTAAAGCGTATTCAAGATAGGAGACATAATTTGAAATTGTACGTTTATCTACTTTCAGGTCGCAACTCAGACTATTGTAATCTAAGTAAAGCCCAGGCCATAACGCCGCGATGGAAAGTAATTTTAACATGATCTCCGGCATACTAAGCTTAAAAGTAGCCGGAATATCAACAAATACGACCCTCTCAAGAAGACTTTCCCTGAAATACTTTTTTAATAAAAAGTCATCAAGAGATATAGCTTCGATAAAGCCACCCGTTTTCAGAAAAAGCGAAAATTCCCGGATTATTTCTTTCCTGTAAACGGTTTCCCGGTTTACATCAATCTGCTTTTCTTTAAAAAGCAAATACTCGTCAAAGTCTAACGGTTTAACCAAAAACTCAAATAACCTTCCTGCAAGACTTTCCCTTGTTTCTTTGAAAACGTTTATCCTGGCAGAACCCGATACAATGATCTTTAAATTCGGGTAGAGATCGTAGAGGATCTTTATTTTCTCTGTCCATTCTTCCAATTTCTGGATTTCATCAAGAAACATGTACACTTTAGAATCTAACAGATCAGTCCGAAGGACATCTGTTTCATATTCAGCGATCAAGCTCTCCAAATCGCGTTTTCATCATCGAAGGAAAAATAGATAATTTTATAAGGATCTACCCCGGTGTTTATCAGTTCCTGGATGATCTGGTACATTAGGGTAGTTTTACCCACCCTTCTTAGACCGCTGATTAGCAAGATTTGTCTGAGAGGGACACATCTGAAGATCTGAGAAAAAAGCGCCTTTTTTTCCCGCAAAGGCTGGGTGGAACTCTGCCGTCTCTCCACCAGGGATTGAAATCAGTTAGATTCATGTTCATCTCAATGTAATTGTTTTTGAAAAACAATTACATTGAGATGTGTTTATTTGTCAATAATAAATTACTCACAGCCACTATTTCATGGCAACTACTACCAGCTTACCGTTGATTCTTGCCAGTACGAACTCCCTTTGCCCGCTATCTTTCTTCTGGCCTGCTACATCCACTGCCACCTGGTAATAGTACCTGCCTTCCTGTGCCTGTGCCGGGACCTTAAATTCCTGGACCGTTCGGTACTGCCCACCTTCTCGCGTTGATTGTTTCACGTCGTTATAAAGGAGGTTCTTTTGAGCATCGTAAATTCTTCGTTCTTCGCTCACGGGAACCTGTTCCCCAGGCGGTGTCACAAAAGTGTAGTCCGCCGCCAGCCCAACTGTTGATCCCGGCCTAACGGGGCTCGGGTTCAATTGTGCATTTAAATCAATTAACTGTGGTCTCTGCTCGCGAACTGCCTGCTGATAATACATCTGGGCCTGAGGATTTGTTGCGACTAACTGAGACTGGTTTCGAACCTGAGTGGCGTAGTATTGCCCAATTACCCATCCGAGAGCAGCTCCTAAAAGGCCTCCTATAAGTGCCCCCGTTCCCCGGTTATCAGTATCAATTGCTGCTCCCAGAGCAGCACCAAGAGCCCCTCCTATTAGTGCTCCTTGAGTTCCCGACGCCGCAGGGGACGGCTGTCCGCCGTACGTCCCGTAATCCGACGCACATCCAAAGAGCATCAATGAAAACGCAATCAATACCATCAAACTTATTGCTCTCTTCATATCGTTACTCCTCCTTTGGGTCTTGCTTTTCTATCTTGTAAGCTCCGCCTCCTGTTGCCCAGGCTTTCTTTATTGCTTCTAGTTCTTTTTTTGCCCTGCTGAGCCAGATCTTACCCTCCCTGTTGTTCGGATCAATTCTTAAAACCTCCCGAAAAGCCAGGATACTCTGTTCATACTTGCCAAGACTAAAGAATCTCTTTCCCTCCCTCATGTACTGAGCAATTCTAGCCTTCTTTCTGGCAAGTTCTTCTCGCCTCTGCTTTTCCAGAAGTAACTTCGCCTCATCTCTTAGTTTAATTGCCCTCGGTTCACCCGGGTAAGCCTTGAGTATCTCCTTGGCTTCCTTCAAGGCAAGCTTGTACGCCCTTGCTTCGAGGTAAGTATACCCTTTTGCCAGTTTTTCATCCACAAATTTTCGCTTTTCCCCTGCTTCGGCAGCTTTTAAAATTGATTTTGCCTTTTCATTGCTAGGATCAAGTTCCAGTATCTTTTTTGCCAGCAACTTGGCCTTGGTATAATTCTGAGCGTCGAGATACGCTTCCGCTTTGACAAGTTTTATCTGAACCTCGTTCTGGCCGCCGCTTTTGGCTCTTTCCTTCTCAAGCAATGTATCACTCTTTAATTTTAGGGCCATGGCATTTTCAGGGTATTTTTCAAGTACCACATCCGCCAGCTCGAGGGCTTTGTCAAATTTCCCTGCCTTCAAAAGCTCATACCCCTTTTCCACCTTTTCTTTAACAAATTTGTCTTCCTGCATTTTCTTAGCAGCATCTAGAATTTCCAGGGCATCCCTGTTGCCGGGATTCATTACAAGGACTTCAGACGCTATTCTTTTTGCTTCTTCAACGTTACCCTTCTCAAGCCATGACCGGGCCTCTTTTATCATTGCATTTATCTTCTTTTCGACTTCCTTCTCGGCTAGTGACTCTTTCTTTTTCTGCACCTCATCCCTGAGTTGCAAGGCTAGTTTATTGCTCGGGTATTTTTTAATTACCTCATTAAGGATCTTTTGTGCTTCATCGAGAGAACCCGCATCAATTAGGCTCCGGACCTTATTAAGCCTTGCCTGGAGTTTTTTTCTTTCTCTTTCTTTCTTCCCCTTCTCAGGTGAAGGAGTTGAAATAACCTCTGTGGATGAAGTTTTCTTGTATTCAATGTAAAAGTAACTTCCTGCTCCTGCAATGGCTGCAATGATTATCAGGCTAAAGATTAACTTTAAAAAACCTCGTTTCTTGGGTACAGTCGTGTGAATAAGTTCTTCTTGAGATACAGGTTGAGTCTGGGACGCAACGTGTTTTTTGACATCTGGCGGTGGGGGGGGGACCTGTTCGGGAGTCGGTATCTCTGGTATCGGGGGTTTTTCTTCTTGCGCCTTCGGAATTTCTCTGACAACTGCTTGCGTTTTACCTTCTTCTACCTCTTTTATGGCTAAATCGAGAGCTTTCCAGAATTCTTCGCATGTGGCCCATCTATGTTCTGGTTTCTTCTCAATTGCTTTTAGAATTACCTCTTCCAAGGAGTCCGGGATATCCGGACAAAATTGCTTGGGAGGGGGCGGAGAAGCCGAAACATGAGCTTGCAAAACCGTAAACAGGCTATCTTTCTTTGAAAACGGAACTTTGCCCGTAACCATCTGGTAAAGGGTAATTCCAAGTGAATATATATCCGAAGCTCCGGTAATGGGGTGTTCTTTAGTAGCAAGAACCTGTTCTGGAGACATGTAATAAGGTGAACCTATTCCCATACCGGTTGTTGTAAGAGTGGCTTCGAAATTTTCAGCCAGAAGTCTTGCTATGCCGAAGTCGGTTATCTTTACCTGGCCTTCCTTGTTAATCATGATGTTACTGGGTTTGAGGTCACGGTGAACTATACCTAGTTTGTGAGCATAACCGATAGCGTCGAGAACCTGACGGAAGATTTCGCGGACCTGATCAAAAGGAAGCGGGCCGCTGCCATTTTTGATAATCTGGTTAAGGGTAGTTCCCGATACGTATTCCATTACGATAAAGTGATGGTTTTCCTGCTCGATAAAATCGTAAAGGGTAACAATATTGGGATGTTTGAGCCGGTCCATCACTTCGGCCTCACGGAAAAACCGTTCGCTGAAGGATGGGTCGCGTTCAAGCTCGGTGGAAAGCATTTTGATGGCAACGATACGTCTTGAAAGCGTCAGGTGTTGCCCTCGATATACCACGGCCATTCCGCCTTTGCCGATCATTTCGACAATTTTGTAGTTGCCTATTTGCTTGCCTATCATGTGATTGCCTGTTTATGGAAGCCGTTGAAACGGCTAAATTTTATTTATGTCTCCGTGAACCCACGGTTAAAACCGTGGGCTACCTGGTTATTTATTCTGGGATCCCGACATCCCAATAATCCGTGGGTTTAACCGTAAGCCATTTAGGCTTTGCCACGACACCCAACATATCCCCTTAACCCACGGTTTTAACCGTGGGGAAGCATCCTTCAACAAACACATAACCGATTTATCGGTTTCCATGAACCCACACTAATACCGCCGAATAGCACACATCCTGAATACCACACTCCCCGCAGTGCACGCATAATCACCCCACATCGATTTGGCAATAATTCACTCATCTCACCTAGGATAGGGAATTAGTACCTTTAACCCACGGTTTTAACCGTGGGAATGATATCACCTTCAATCCCCCAACCGATTCATCCGTTTTCCTTGCCCACCATTCAGACTACACCATATCGTATACAAATACCTCGGCATCTTCTTCTCCGGGGTGTTCGCCAAATATCACCTTTTTGGGCGATCCAACCACTTTTACATAATACGAAGCATTTTCATCAATTTTGTTCTGTACAGCCCAGGCCGTGTATTCCACTCCACCTAGTTCCGCCTTCAAGCCTCTTAACGAGTATTCCACAACAGACTTCTCTGGCGGAAAGCCCTTGGGGCCCACCGCATGATGGGTTATCTCTCCATCGTCAACCCCGAACATTGCTCCGTTCCACTTACCTCCCGACGGTCCTACCTCAAACCACTGCCCGAAATATTCATGGGCATGAACAAAAAACCGGTATGGATACTCCACTGCCTCGGCTTTCTTATGCGCTTTAGCCACTAACTTTGCAACCCATCCGGGGTCACTGTCGCTGAAAATTTCAACGTCCCTGAAAGCCAGCGGTAAGTCCTCAGGTTTCAGAGAAAAACCCTGGGCCAAAACAAACACAGGTATATCACCCTTGCGCCTGGGCTCTATGGATAATTTCAGAACACTCAGCCCGTACCTTATGCTATCTTTCTCAAACTGCTCCTTTTCCCCGGCAATAAGCCACATGTCAGCCTGGGACGGATCTTCCAGTACTTCCCTGTGGTTGATCCACGCAAGCTTCTTTAAATCATCATCCCAAAAGCCTGCCGATACTGAAAATCCGTACTTGTCAAGCTGCCCCCCAAACGCCTTTAGATTTGCTTCTTTTTCTGGCCCGGGTAGATACGATATCCAAAGCTTCTTTTTTGCCATGTCAATCTCCAGTTTCTAGGTTAACTTATAATAAAGTGCCCTAATGGCTTAAATATGTTCAATTTTACCGCTCCTAGGTTAGCCTCTTGGCGACAAAATCTCAAGTGCCTTTTCTTATGCTAGCTCTAATCACCTCTTTGACTCTTTACCCCTCATTTACACATGTTACGAAACGTCCGTAAGTGTGTTATTAACCCCATCGGCAATGAGAGCCACAACGAAGCATGGAGACCGAGCATCTGTTTCAACAGCGGGAACGTGTGGCCTTTTGTAACAATTCGCTCAGAAAAAGCGACGGATGCCCCCGGTAAGGCTTCTCAATTAAGACATGTCTCTTTCTTAATGGCTTCAAAACCTTTTGATAAGCGAAGAACACCCCGTATAGAAGGGCTGCACAAAGTATAAGCGCAAGAAGTATTACCAGGATAAATCGCTTAATAGATCTCCTTCCTGGTAAAGATCCCTCCTTTATACTTTTCCCGGCACCTCCCAAGGAATCCTCATCACTTGCAACCTTTGGCGTACTATAGCCGTAGCTTCCAACGGGCACTTCAGACTGTTCCATCGGAGCAGGTTGTATTCTAACCACAAATTCCGATCTACCAATTGTCAATCGATCTCCGTCTTTCAGCATCACCTCTCTTATCGGTTCACCGTTTAACAGTATGGGGTTGTGACCGTAATCTTCAAGGATAAGAAGGTTTGCCTTCCAGTAAACCTTCGCCTGGCGTTTTGATACGTAGCGATCGTCCAGGAGGATATGGCAACCCTCGCCTCGTCCAATCCACTGTTCTTCGCTGCTTATATCGTAGACCGGTTGGTCCGGTGATTCAGGATACGCCAACCATGCCCTTGTAAAATGGGACTTCACCGACTACTCCCTTTGATTACTGAGAAAGAAATCCGGGAAACTCACTACTTTACAGGCTTCCAGGAATACACTTTATTTAAGTATACAATATTTATTCAATAGAGCGAAGTAATGACTCTTTAAGTGGATCGGGCATATTTTCCAGAGCTTCAAGATCAACAATTTCCTGGAAAGCCGGAACACCGGAAAGTTGTGTTATCTGGAGTATGAAATCATCCGGAGGCAAAAATGTTTCAAGCGGGGCTCTTACCACCACTACCTGCAACCCACCCAGTTCATCGATTTCTTCTACGTCAACGCTGTACCTTAAATCTTCGAGTATTTGCTTGAGGTAAGGAAATTTTTCAAGAAAAATCACGAGCACTAAGTGATCTACAAGTGAACGCACCATGTCTTCAGTCTGTACCGGTTCATGGCCAGCCAGGATAGCCTTTAACCTGCTTATCGGGCAATCGCTGCGGTAAGACAGGATCCACTTCGTAGGTGACGTTATTTGAATTGTTTTAGAATCAGAACCGTCGATAGCCAAGGGGTACTGATAGGAAGTGACCTCAAGCTGGTTGGCAATGGGAGCAAGAGGGACCTTGAGCTTCTTCGGGAGCTTAAACGGTTTCTCACAAATGGCAGCGTAACGTTCTTGTAGTGTTGCGAAGGATTTATCTGAACCCGCTACCTCATCTCGAAAAGCACTCTTTATGTATGTCCCTAGGAGCTTCCTTGGTAGAAACAAAGGTTTCAAAATGTCCAGATGAGTCTTAAGGCGTTTTGTTAAGACATTTGAAATCTTCTCGGTAGCCTGCCGGAGCTTGAGAAATTCCTGATTATCCAAGTCCTTACGCTTGATGTGTATCTGGTACATATTTGCCTCTGGAAAGTAGAATTATGATTTTTCTACCATATTCTGATACTTATGGCAAATATATTTAGAAACTACTTAACTTCTCCCATATCTACACACTCGTAATCCAGGACCTGCAGCGGTTTTTCAAGTTCAAAGCTCTTGCTGAAAATAGCCTGTCTTTCAACACATACACCCGGAGGCCATACCCTGTATATGTCTGCATTACCGCATACCACTTCGTGGAGCTTGATATCGGGGGTCAATTTGAACATTCCTATCGACACTTGAATTCTCCTGGTTGTTTTTTTTGCAATAGGAACCACTTCTCCGTCCGGGCATAACACTCCCAGCAACCCTCGCCGATACGGATTGCAGACTTCTATGGGTAGATCAATAGAGAACTTTTCAGTAAACGACTCACCCTTGTGCAAAACTGTCACAAGCGGGACAATCCGCTCTGCCACTTGTAAGCCTTCAGGCACAGCCAAAGCAGTTTTTCTTATATGTAGGATAGAGTTTTCCAGATCAATATACGCATTCTCTGGGTTGAAACTACTCGTACCATCCGGTTTCGGGGTTGGAATAACATTGAAGATACCTGCATCACTATCGGCATTATTGACGAATGTGTAACATATCTCCAGACTACTTGCGACAATTTTTACATTGCACGCAAAACTCATGTTCTCAATATCAATATTCATGTTCTCATACCTCACCTTTCCTCTTCCACTTTCACAAGTTGATACCAGGAATCCGCAACTGCACGCTCCCCAAAATACCCACAGGAGGAAAAATATAGCGAATCTATCCCATATCATCGTGGTCTCTTTTCATTGGAGTAATCTAATTATTTCTGTCGCAAACTCCACAAGATCCTTCATCTTCAAATTACTACGCTAAACCAACGGATAATATCAATTCCCAGGCCGAAGATCGAGGGGGGTAGGCTCACCCGAAGTCGGTCCCCCTGTGCCGTAGTGGTCAGCACGTCTGGGCAATCCCAGGTCATTTCGCAACGAGTTCTCCGATGGATAGTCTCCGCTGTGGCTACCAACACCAATCGTTTGTGCTTCTTCTTCGTCTATGCCAGGCTCAGACGGGGGAGGATGAGGGTCTGTTCCCGAAGCCTGAGTCCCCTCGGCATTATGGACTGCATGACACATCTCGTGCTCCAGTATAACCTGAGATGGCTGGGCAATCAGGTTACCCGAACTGTCGAAAGCATTAGAACGATAGTCAGGATTGTACTGTATCACCGAACCGGTTGGTTTACCAGAAGAAGCCCTGGAAGAATCCTGGGGACTGCAGTAGCCGTTGTGGGCATTGGTGGGCTGAAAAACAATCCGCTGCCCGGAATTCGCCAACCGGTTAATTACTTCTCGACCACTTCTGGTTGTGGAGAGAAAGTACAGATCTCTTACCAGTTTGTTTTGAAAATCTGGTGTCCCTTTAATGACGAAATTAGATGGAAGCGAAAAAGAAGGACCTCCAATCAGAACAGAGGGGTCTCCAGGCGATACAACTAAACCACCATGAACAGTTAAATCCTCTAGGATTCGAACTGCAGGAAGTTCGTTGATCAAAACCGATGCCGATCCACCGGCCATGACATCCGCAGGCCCGGTACAGGTAGCCTTGTCTCCTAGGCGAGTTGCTGCACTTCCACCAGTCAGCACGTTGCGACTACATGGTGGAAGTACCGGTCCTCCCACATGAGGTTTCGGACCATCCGAAACGGGGCAATCATGCATATCTCCTACCCTTGCTGCCGGATTACTCATTTTAACTCCTTTCCCAAAACCAGGTGACAAACAGCCCGAAAATAGCCTAGCAATTGAGTTTTATCGGATTTCCTTTAATGTCTGTTGCGCCAGGGGATGACAACTTCGCATATTTACTCGCCAGAATTTGTATGTCCGGAGCCTCCATTAAGATCTTGGTCTTCGATTGAATCCATATCTCTCCCTGGGCATTCAGTATCAGTTTACCGGATCCCTTGTTCGCAATGGTTATTTCTTCCGAGGCTGAATTCATAGTAATACTGAGATTGTTACTCTGGTCTTTAATGACTATCTCTATGTCGTTATGACCATCATCCAGTATCACCTGATGTCTCATCAACGTGGAAATTATTACCCCTCTTCCCTTTTTTCCTTCAAGCAAATGTATATAGTGACCGTCTGCAGTTGATATTTTGATATTATTCCCATCGTCGGACTTGTTTTTATCCCCGTCTCCCATGAAAATCGTTTCACCACCGCCGGTGGCAAGAGTTATACTTGATCCCTTGTCTGAAAAGGTCAACTTGTGCTTGTACGGGGTAAGTATCTGATTTTTGATCATTTCCTCATCCTTGACCAGAGCCTTGTGATCTCCTTTAAAAAGACTCCCAACTATAACAGGACGATCAGGATCTCCTTCCAGAAACCCTACAAGTACTTCATCTCCAACGAGGGGTGTGAACTGCATCCCATGTTTTTCCCCGGCATAAGGGTAAGCAACCCTTAACCAGCAGGTACTGTGCTCGTCGCGGGTTCCCTTCCTGTCCCAGTGAAATTGAACCTTTATCATTCCGTAGTTTTCATCATCGAGATAGCTTTTCTTGCTTTTTGGTCCCACAACAATGGCTGTTTGAAGACCATGAATAATCACCTTGGGAGTTACCCGCTTTGGCCTAAAAGTAACATCCTTATCCAGGCACAAGAATTTGTTGTAATAATCGTATTCTTGAGAAGATGTATATTCTTCAAGCACCTGTGGCTGTTTTCCCCTGTGAGTAACACTCATCAGGACATACTCTTGACAAAGTGTGGATGAAGGATGATGATCGAGCTCAAATAGATATCCCGGTGTAAGCCGCGGACAGAAACTCGTACCTCCTCCAGATGACTCAAACGATGTCAGCTCATTTAATCGAACCGAAGCCCTTCTTTTTCCTTCTGATTTTTCGACGTATTTCCCAGGATATTCATACTGTTCCAGTTCAGAATGCCGGACACCTGCATCAGATGACAGCAGGTTGAGACTCGGTTTTTTAAAATTATAGTCCGTGTGAGACGCCTTACCCGATTTTGTTTGGCCGGTATAAGCGAATTGGAAGATAGACTCTAGCTCAGGCACCAAAGACTCCGATACATGGAAACTCACATTCTTGTCACCTCCAATAGGCTGATAGCCAACATTGCTATCCGTTATTACCAGCACATGCTTGTTCTTTTCGTGTTCAAAAAAGTAAAATATTCCTTCTTCTTCCATAAGCCTTGAAATGAAATCAAAATCGGACTCACCATACTGAACACAGTACTCTTTCTCCTGGTATGACCCTTTCAGGGCAAAGCGAAACCTGTCCCCGGGAATACCAGCATCACTGAGTACATCCTGAATAATACCTTTGACCTTTTTTTTCTGAAATATTCGGTTATTAGCGCGCAGAGTAAGTAGCCAGAGTTTCGGTGCAAGTCGGAACTTGTACATTGTGAACCTGCCGGTTTCACCCATTAGTGTTATTTCATTTACGATTCCATGAACAAACCTATCTTCGTCATCGCTTAGAATTCTTAGCGATGCTTCCTCTCCCAACAGAGGTTCAAACTGAAAATCGTCACTCAGTGCACCTTCCATGGCGAGTTCCAGGGTAAAATCGTATAATTCTGAAACTGTTTCAGTCCCTTCAAAAGAATAGACCCTGAAAAGTTTTGAATCTCCCCCAATTTCAAAAATAAACCTAGCTTCACTTGCTATATCTTTCCCCATCTTTATACCCCCCTCCCTTGCCTACAAGTCCCGATCGCTTGTTGTATTTTAGCTCATTTGACATAAGGAAGCTCTGGTTAATTCCGATTTCTAGAACTACCAGCCAATTGGATAAATAGAACGAGCACAATTCAAAAACCGACATTCGCGCCGGCACAAAGCGTAGAGCCTTAATCTGGCATTCTCTAACTGGATGCCGTGTCAAGCGTGCCCCTGACCAGATCAGGGGGGCGGCATTACGATCAAGAGGCCATTGGCAAACTAAGTAATTAATCAGGATTTCCTAACCCAAGTTTGTCAAAATTTGATGTAACATATTGATATTATTAGTAGTGGATTGTTTTTTCTTCACTACATGTTTTAGTTTGATATTTTAACAATACGTTGCAAGGCTCTCGGTGAGAGTTCCA
>JALSTM010000022.1 GCA_026983715.1 Desulfobacterales bacterium | reverse complement strand
TAGGGATGCATTTTATGAATCCTGTGCCCGTGATGAAGCTTGTGGAGGTAATCCCCGGGTTGGCAACTTCTGAGGAGACATTGAAAATTACGTGGGAGTTGGCAGAAAAATTTGGGAAGACTCCGGCAAAGTCCGAGGATTATCCGGGGTTTATTGCAAATAGAGTGTTGATGCCAATGATCAACGAAGCGATCTACTGCCTTTATCATGGAGTAGGTACAAGGGAAGACATTGACACGGTAATGAAGCTTGGTATGAATCATCCCATGGGTCCTCTTGCCCTTGCAGATCTTATTGGGCTAGATACCTGTCTCGCCATAATGGAAACCCTCTACAACGGTTTTTCCGATTCTAAGTACAGGCCATGTCCGCTTCTGAGGAAATACGTGGAAGCTGGTTGGTTGGGTAGGAAGACGGGTAAAGGGTTTTACGAATACAAGTAGAATGGTAGGGGTATTGTTATGGATTTTGAATTGACGGAAGAACAGAAGATTATCCAGGAAACTGCGGCTCGGTTTGCCAAGCAGGAACTGGAACCCGTTGCGGCCGAGCTTGATCAGACCAAGAACAGGGAAATACTGAAAAAGAACTTGAAGAAACTCGCAGAGCTTGGCTTTATGGGACTTAACATCGATGCCAAGTACGGTGGTTCGGAAGCGGGAACGGTTGCTTTCAGCCTCGCAATGACGGAACTGGGACGCGCCTGCGCGTCAACCACCGTGACTACTTCTGTCACCAACATGGTTGCAGAAGTTATCCAGTCCATGGGTACAGAAGAACAAAAGGAAAAGTACCTGCCGAAGCTTTGCAGCGGTGAATACGTTGCCGGGGCCTTTGCACTTACCGAAACGTGTGCCGGGTCTGACCCAGCGAGCATGAGAACCACTGCGGTTAAAGATGGGGATGGCTGGGTTTTAAACGGCCAGAAAATCTTCATCACCAGTGGCGAATATGCAGGGATTTTCGTTACATGGGCTGTTACGGATAAAAATGCTCCCAAGGGGAAGGGAATTAGCGCTTTCCTAGTGGAACCTTCTTTCCCGGGCTTTTCGGTGGGGAAAGATGAGCACAAGATGGGGCAAAACGGCTCGTCTACAAACGAAATTATTTTTGAGGATTGTAGAGTTCCTGAAGAGAACTTGCTTGGTAAGTTAAATGACGGCTACAGGATCGCTGTTTCAGAACTCGCTGGAGGACGAATAGGGATAGGTTCCATGGCCCTGGGGATAGGGCTTGCAGCAATGGATTTTGCTACCAACTACGCCAAGGAGAGAATCCAGTTTGATAAGCCCATAACATCATTTCAAGCCATACAATGGATGATTGCAGACCATTATACGGAGCTTGAAGCGGCACGATTACTGCTCCTGAGAGCGGCTTTCCTCAAGGACCAGGGTAAATACTACGCACCACAGGCATCCATGGCAAAACTCTATGCCACGGAAGCTGCAAACCGAGCATGCTACAGCGCCCTTCAGATGCTTGGAGGTTACGGGTACACGAAGGATTTTCCCATTGAACGGTATGCACGAGACGTGAGGGTAACATCCATTTATGAAGGAACAAGTGAAATTCAACGGCTCATCATTGCCCGTAACTTGTTGAGGTGAGAGTAATTCTGGCTGAATAGATAACCCTCGTCTACAACCGGACTGCTCCGGTTGAAATGCCGGCCTCCTTATCTAGTCAGGGGCTGGTTAATTTTTCTCTCAGACAAAAAGCTAAAGTACAGTCATTGCGAGCGCACCGAAGCAATCTCCAAAATTTGGATATTCAAGCGAGATTGCTTGGTCTCCCGCACCCACTTTAAGCCATACATCTCGATATTAACTCGAAAACATTATCATAAAGTGGGTGTGGGATCCTCGCAATGAGAATATGGTCAAAATGTCTTTCAGGAATCGGTATGCTAGCCAGGGGTAAGCTTTAATCCGGCATCGAAGAGTTCTAAGCAGAGCAATCTCTGGATTCCCGCCTCCGCGGGAATGACGAGTTGCCTTGCGACAATCCAAAGCCTGTCATTCCGGCAGAAGCGTAGCGGAGAGCCAGAATTTACATCCATATAGAGCGAATGCCGGATAGGGCCTGCCGTGATAGATCAGGTGACCGGCATGGGGACCAAGCGGTCTTGGGGTATTTGAGTATTTAATCAGTAGTTCTGAACGTAGTTAAAGAAGGGGCGAGAAAAATTCTCGCCCATCTTTTACAGGTGCTTTTCAAGCATAGGTTCTACATCATTGGGAGTCATTTTTACCGGTATTCTTCCTTTAAGTAACCGATCTTCATAGGTTGGTTTTTTGGTCTTGTAGAAGATACCGATGGGTATCTTCTTGTCTGTTTCATAAGGCCATTCCCTTGCTCTTTTCATCGCTTCATCATAACTGCCAGGGTCATGGTTTTCTTTTGTCAGTTCATATGTTTTTTCGTTGTAAAGATCATAGGTGTTGAAAAATGTATGACATGGCTGAAGAACATCGATAAAAGAGAAACCATCATGGTTTACTGCATCTTTGATAAGTTTTGCCAGGTGGCCTATCCTTGCTGAATATCCTCGTGCCACGAATGTTGCACCGGCAGAAAGCATCAGTTCTATCGGGTTTACGGGTTCTTCGGGGCTCCCCTTTGGAGTTGATCTGCCCTTGAATCCCGTCGGGCTGGTTGGAGTAAACTGCCCTGTGGTTAGGCCGTAAACCCGGTTATTATGAATTATCATGTTTATGTTGATATTTCTTTTCGCCGCAAATATGAGGTGGGCAATTCCTTCGCCATAAGCGTCACCATCCCCGGCATGGCCAATTACCGTAAGCTCCGGGTTGGCAAGTTTAATTCCGGTAATCGCCGGTGGTACCCTGCCATGAATTGAATAAAAGCTGTTGACTTTCACATAGTCTACTATCTTTGCATGGCACCCTATTCCCGAGGCTATCACGACCTTGTGGAGTGCAAGACCCTCTTTTTCAAGTTCAACAAGTGCCTTTTTGATGGCGGAAAGAATGCCAAAATTTCCACAACCAGGACACCATGTGTTTTTTGCATATGTATCTAGTTTTTTATGTTGAGTCACGATATGACCTCCTTTATTTTCCCGAAAAGTCCGTCCACAGTAAAAGGCCTGGAATCGTATCGAAGTATCTTGCTGTCTACTTCTATTCCGTGGCACGCCAGAAGTTTTGCAAGTTGGCCAGTTGCGTTTGTCTCTACACAAACAAGTTTTTTAATATTCTGTAAGGCATCACGTACCGAATCGGTAGGGAAGGGTTCCATGATGAGAGGTTGAATTACCTTAAGACCAATTTCTCTTCCTACTTCAACACACGATCCCTTGGTTGATCCCCAGCAAATCAAGGCGGCAGATGCATTCGGATTGCCATATACTTTTACTGTCTCTAGTTCTTGAAGCTTTTTCAAAAGCGCTTTCTTTTTAAGCAATCGCTTGTCTTGCATTTTCTGAATCTCTTCCGGGATCTCGGTGGTTATCCCAAATTCGTCGTGCTCATAAGAAGTTCCCTTAACCACCGCCTTCGGATTCCCTGGGAAAGCGAGAGGAGATACGCCATTTTTTGAGAGGGAATAGCGTTTATACTCGCCTTCACCGTTCCAGAGCTCTCTTTGACCGGCTTCAACTCTGACGCTGTTGTCAAGATCGAAGCTAAAAAGGCTTTCACTCAAGTGTTTATCAGATAGTACAAAAGTTGGTATCTGGAATTCCCATGCCATGTTCATCGCCAGGCCCGTAAGATAGTAAGCTTCTTCGGCATCTCCGGGTGCAACAACTAACCTTACTATATCTCCGTGGCCAGCGTTCAGAACAAAATGTAGATCTGCTTGCATGGTATAAGTGGGAACCCCGGTACCAGGGCCGGCCCTCTGGCATTCTACGAAAACTACCGGATATTCACCCTGGGAAGCGAGGCTAATGGCCTCGGTCATCAGGGCAAAGCCGCCCCCGGATGTCCCAACCATTGTTCTCGATCCTGCGTATGTTGCTCCCAATGCCATCACGGCCACTGCTATTTCGTTTTCTGGGTGGACGGTCACCACACCGAGTTCTTCTTCATGGGCTGCAAGGTAGTGAAGAATGCTCGAGGCGGGGGTCATGGGGTATGCGATGTAAAGATTGAGTCCCGCTGAAACGCCTCCAAGGGCTATCGCTTCATTCCCGCTTAGAACTGGCAGCGGTTTAAGGGAAGTCCTTCCTATGTTGATTAAACTATCCCCGATAATCTTGTATGCGGCCCTGGCAATATCGACGTTTAGATCGGTATCTTTGGTTTCAACATCCCTGATGACTTCCTCGGCAAGTGTCCACCCGATATTGATCAACTTGCAGAATGCTCCAATTGCCGCGGTATTCCTCATGATAGAAGAACCCTTAAGCTCTTTTACGATGCTTGTTATGGGAATCCCGACACCATCGGCTTTCACCTTGTCTGAATCGTATAAGATGATACCATTTTTAACTAGTGCATCGCTGTGTTTTTCAACCGTGTCCTGATTAAGAGCGATAACAATGTCCACTTTATCCTTGTGGGCACTTACCTTCTCTTGTGACGCACGAATGATTGAAAAATTATGACCGCCACGAATGAGGGAAGGATAATCATCGTAAAAAAAGATGCGATAACCAAGCCTCCCGAGCAGCTTAGCTATTGTAATTCCGGCCTGTCTGATGCCATCTCCTGCTTTTCCGCCTACAAGTACAGAAATCTCGTTCACTTACATACCTCCATGCTTTGAGTTTAAGTAGATGCTGACAAATCCACATATAGAAAAATTCAGATATTGAAAAATATGGCCAGGAATAATGCTCCTTTCATAATCACTGCTGCCGGAGCTAAACATAGATTCGGAATCCAACGTGGTGCACGTAGATACCCGGATCGAGCCCACCCCTGACTAGATTAGGGGGCCGATATAACCCTGACCTCGTTATTTGGTTTACAGTGTCAAAGTTTTCATCGAAGGTAACGCTGTTACAGAATTTTATAATTTTACGTTGAAAGATTAACCTTATTATCTCGTTTGGTCAAACTCTGGATGGATCGGATCCGCCATGGGTAAGAGAAGGCCTGGTAATAAAACTCTCTTCCGGAAAAGCAGTGTTAAGGAAGCTCTGATAAATTCGGATTTCCAGAACTAGTAAGGTGCCTCCTTAATATTGTGTCAAGCAAAAAGCGAAAGCACAGTCACTGCTGTTTTATAGAGTCTATTTACTAGCAATCGATTAAGAATACGAGAACAGTCCAAAAACCATCATTACAGCCGAAGCGAAGCGGAGAGCCGGAATCTACCACCCTCCGGCTGGATGCCAGATCAAGC
>JALSTM010000021.1 GCA_026983715.1 Desulfobacterales bacterium | reverse complement strand
GAATTGCTACAGGAGGTTGACGATCTAAGGTACCTGATAGCAAAAAGAATAGTTGAAATATATACTAGCCGTACCAGAAAGACCTTGGGGAAAAATGTTGCTATCCCCCTGGTTATGAATAGTTACGTCTCCCGCGAAATAAGGCTATTCCAGAATGGTGAACGGAAATTTTTCATGGAAGCTTACAAGAGGTCAGGGAGATACAGGCCATTCATAGTATCGGAAATCAGGAAGGCGGGACTTCCCGAGGAACTTTCCTGGCTACCATTAATAGAGAGTGGTTTCAGGGTTAGAGCCCTGTCTCGGGCGAGAGCCCTTGGGCTGTGGCAATTCATAGCCTCTACCGGATACCGTTTTGGTTTAAAAAGAGACCAGTGGGTTGACGAGAGGATGGACATGGTGGCTTCAACGAAGGCTGCCGTGAATTATCTTAAGGCGCTCCATGAACTGTTCGGAGACTGGACTACGGCCCTGGCGGCGTATAACTGCGGGGAATTTAACGTGCTCCATGCCATTCGCTCCCAACACGTAAACTACCTTGATAATTTCTGGGATCTCTATCCCAGGCTACCACTTGAAACAGCCAGGTACGTTCCAAGGTTTCTGGCGGTCTTGCACATCATCAAGAATCCAAAGAAGTATGGCTTTGACCTCCCGTTGCCTGATCCTCCTCTTCGATTTGAAACTGTTAAAATTAATAAACAGGTAAGCCTTTCCGAGTTGGCGAAGAAAGTTGGAATTAGCTATAGCCTGCTCAAGGATCTAAATCCGGAGCTTCGCTACGGTGTGACTCCCAATTACCCATACGAAGTTAAAATTCCGACAGGAACCAGCGGGTTGATACTCGCACACATAGACGAAGTTCCCGTATGGAAGCCGAAATACGTATACCGTTACAGGGGCTACGTGAGACACAGAGTAAGGCCTGGGGAAACCCTTGCCAAGTTAGCGAGGAGATACGGGACATCAATCAGGCGTATCAAGGCCCTGAACAAGATAAGGAACCCACGAAGGATTAGGGTAGGACGGGTACTCAAGATCCCCGTCGGTAAGAGACGTTACAGGGTTGCACGGAGAAGAAGTAGACGTTACAGGGGAAAAAAGGTTAGCTACCGCATCAAGCCCGGCGATACGCTATGGAAACTTGCCAGGACCTTCAACGTTTCCGTGGATCACATCAAGAGGGTAAATGGTCTTAAATCAGACAAGCTAAAACCGGGGCAGGTGATAAGAATCTACAAGAATTAACACCCGACGCTTGAGATAATTTCTCTGAAACGTCCAATTGTACGAGCATAATTATCACTTCCGAAGATTGCAGAGCCCGCAACAAGGACGTCTGCGCCGGCTTTGACGACATCTGCAATAGTTGTGGCGTTTATACCGCCATCTACCTGTAGGTCTATTTCAAGACCCCGGCTATCGATTATGTTTCGCAATTTTTTGATTTTATCGAGCATTGATGGAATAAATTTCTGCCCACCAAACCCTGGATTTACTGTCATTACAAGGACCATGTCCACGTCCTCAATTATGTATTCAAGCATATCCAGGGGGGTAGTGGGATTCAATGTCACTGAAGCCATGGCTCCAAGCTCTTTAATCCGCTGAACAGTTCTGTGCAGGTGAGAAACAACTTCCACGTGCACACCTATCAGGTCGCTCCCAGCTTCGACAAAGTCTTCCAGGTAATTATCCGGGTTACTAATCATCAGGTGTACATCGAGAGGCAAACATGTAACCTTTCGCACGGCCTCTACAATCATCGGCCCAATGGTTATATTGGGTACAAAATGGCCGTCCATTACGTCTATGTGTATGTAATCGGCCCCCGCTTTTTCAACGGCCTGAACTTCTTCACCGAGTCTACTGAAATCTGCGGACAATATGGATGGAGCTATTCGTTTCATTTCAACCTCTTCAATCTGGCAGCAAAAAAACCATCAGTCCCATGCCTGTGGGGGAATGAGCAGAAGCAGTCCTTCCATTGGAAGGGCTTCATCCAGGGAGAAACACTTGATACGGTTTCTATACAGAATTCAGCATGTTTCTGCAAGAAACTTTCTACTATTCCCCAGTTTTCAATAGCGAGCAACGTACAGGTTGCGTAAACAATGGTACCACCCTTTTTTACAAAAGAAGAAACTGTGTCGAGAAGTTCCGCCTGCAACAGGGAAAGCCTGTAAACATCACTAGGGCGACGTTTCCACTTGATGTCCGGTTTTCTCCTAAGCACTCCCAACCCGCTACATGGGGCATCCAGGAAAATCCTGTCAAATAACCCAATATTCATGTCATGGAGATTCCTAACGTCCGTATTTATCGGATTCACAATCCTTACTTTCAAACGTGAGAGGTTTTCTTCCAGGGCCGCTATTTTCCACGATGAGAGGTCTACGGCCACGATTTCTCCATGGTTTTGCATTAACTGGGCCAGCAGTGTTGTCTTACCACCAAAACCGGCACATGCGTCCAGCACTCTTTCCCCGGGTTCTGGCGTGAGCAAATGTGCCACAAGTTGTGATGCTTCATCCTGAACCTGGAAAAGTCCCATCTTATAACTTTGAAGCCGCATTAAATTAGAGTGGCTCTTTACAATCTTCAGGGCATCAGGGGCATAAAGACAGGGCTCCACAACAAGCCCTTCACTACATAACTCCCTTTCAAGCTCAGAGACTGATGTCAGCAGTGTATTTACCCTGATGGTAGTCGGTGGTGTTTCATTGTTGGCCTTGCACAGTTCAACGGTTTCCGCCTCACCTAATTCTTCAATCCAAGCATCCACTATCCACTGGGGATGAGAATAAATCTCGGCTATCTTGCCCGAGGAAAGGTTTGACTCATCTACTTGTTTTAAGGATTCAATGTTGCTGCTCACCTTTCTCAGAACAGCGTTTACATAACGAACCACGTAGTGGGGCTGGCTTTCTTTGGCAAGCTTTACTGCTTCGTTTACCGCTGCGCTAGCTGGAATCCTGTCTAAAAAAAGCATTTGGTAGATAGCGGTTCTAAGTATCACTTTTACCAGGGGGTTTATTTTTTTTAACCTGATGTTTGAGAATTTTGCTATTATGGAATCAATACGTCCCTGCCAGCGCAAAACTCCAAAGACTATTTCCGTGACAAGGGCCTTGTCCCGGGGATCTAGGTAGTCGTAGCGATCAAGGTAAGATTGTATCAGCCTGTCCGGGTATCCGGATTCCTGTTCTATCTGGAGCAAGATTTTATGAGCTATTGCCCTGGACGATAACATAAAATTACCTTATCCTACTGAGTGTTAAAAAACAAAAGGCCTCCCCTTGCGGCGAAAACCTCAATACAGGATTGCGGGAAAACTCCGATGAAAAACGCTATTAGCACACGCTGGGGTAAGCAAGCACCCTTGAAATCTAGCTTTCCCCATATGGTTCGATTCTAGCAAGCATCAGTGCACAAGACAAGCAGTAGAATTCTCTCGGTAGCTTTGCGTGAAAGAAACTACATTTGTTTGATCGTGAGGCTATCGCGGCGCATCCAGGTTTTTCTTGACACTACGTAAAATCATTTGTTAAATGGCTTACTCATGAGTCGGGGTGATCTACATGAAATATTTCAAGTTTTCTGGAAGCCTTGGCGCTGCTCCTTTTCTTCCGCCAACTAGCTGGGAAGTCACCCCGCTGTGCAGAAAAACGTGGAAAACCATAAGGTCGTGGGAGACTTCTTCAGTCACGGCCTTTTTTATTTAACAGCGTTTCTTTGTTAAACTTGCCTGCTTTCTTGCCAGGCCAGATTGAGCAGCATGGCCGGACCTCATTGGGCCGGCCACAATGAACGAATGAAAGTCTCTTTAAAGGTCTCTCCGGAGCCGAAGATAAAATTGACTTTCATATATAAGAAAGCACAACGATTACACAAAAAATGAGCCTACCAAGTGAAGAGGTTTTTATGAGCGAACAACGGCTACTACTGGGCAATGAAGCTATTGGTTATGGAATACTTGTGGGAGGATGTACGACAATTACCTCTTATCCTGGCACCCCGGCTTCTGAGATACTTGCTTCGGTGGCAACGCTGAAACGGAAACAGAACCTGGACATCCACGTCGAATGGTCTATTAACGAAAAAGTTGCATTTGAAACAGCGCTGGCGAACAGTTATGCCGGAAGGCGGTCTGCAGTGGCAATGAAACAAGTCGGACTAAACGTGGCTATGGATCCACTTATGAGCGCTGCCTACACAGGTGTTAAGGGAGGAATGGTGGTAGTTGTGGCGGACGACCCGGGCCCTCATAGTTCGCAAACTGAACAGGACACCCGTTTTTTCGCCCAGGCAGCCAAGGTACCGGTCTTTGACCCGGTATCTCCTAGAGATTGTTTCTCGCTTATTCAGAAAGCCCTCGATGTATCCGAAGCCTTCGAGATACCCGTTATTTTCAGACCAACCACCAGAGTGTCACATGCTAGGCAAGACGTGTGGGTTCCGGAGGAAATCTGTGTTGAACAAAAACCAGCTTCTTTTGAAAAAGAACCCACCAGATGGGCAGCAACGCCTAAGTTCAGGTTTTTACTTCACAGGGCACTTAACGAAAAACTGGAAAAAATCGCCGAGAAAGAGGAGCTTCAACCGGAGCTGTTAGACCCTAACCAGAACGAGGAAGGAAAGGTATGCATTCTTGGATCCGGAGTGGTTCTGACCTATGCATGGGAAATATTAAATGAACTTGAGCTACTCCCAGAAGTACCTATTTATCGTACCCTGATGCCTTACCCCTTAAAGAGATCATTTTTAGATTCCCTTTTACAGAAATATGAAAGAATCCTTGTACTGGAGGAAACTTACCCTGTTATAGAATACCAGTTGAGAAATCTTGACAGGGTTTTCGGCAGGCTGAGCGGAAATGTTCCGTACGAAGGCGAGCTTTTGCCGGAAACGGTAGAGGATATTATCCGAAACTTTCTCCAACTGCCTTCCCGCGAGCGGGTTCAGGCAGATGAGGCACCTCCAAGAAGGCCAACCTTGTGTCCGGGGTGTCCCCATAGGGCATCCTTCTACGCCCTACGCAAAGTCTTTAAAAAGGGTATCTATCCCGGAGACATAGGTTGCTACACGCTGGGACTTAACCTAAACGCCGTCGACACCGTCCTTTGCATGGGCGCAGCTATCAGCCAGGCAGCAGGCTTTTACCACGCGTTTAAGGGGAATATCACGAAGGAAAAGCCTGATATTGTTGCAACTATAGGGGACTCAACTTTTTTCCATTCGGGCATTCCAGCATTGATAAATGCAGTAGCGGAAGACGCCCGGTTTGTTTTGCTAGTATTGGACAATAGCACCACCGCGATGACAGGAAACCAGCCTACCCCTGAAACGGGTAAAAGGGCTTCAGGAGAACTTTCGGGCAAGAAAATATCCATATTAAAGCTTGTCGAGGCATGCGGAGTTGAATTTGTAAGGGAAGCAGATCCGTACGACGTGAAAGATTTTATCGAAATATTGAAAGAAGCCAAATCGTTTGTGCAGGAACCCGGAGGCGGGATAGCAGTGATTATTGCAAAGCACCCGTGCCTGATGGACAAAGAATACCAGAGTCAATTTAAGAGACTTAAAGTGAGGATAACAGATAGGTGTAAAAGCTGTCACTATTGCATAGACAATTTCGAGTGTCCTGCTCTCGTAGACGTGCCCGGGGAAGACAGGGTCACCATAGATTATTCTACCTGTAGCGGTTGCGGGGTGTGTGTGTCAGTATGTCCGCGAAAAGCCATAGTAATTGACGGATAAGGAGGGTCTCTTGAGCAATTCAACCACATTTCAACAAATAGTACTCGGGGGAGTAGGAGGACAGGGAGTTCTATTTATTACCAAGATTTTAGCCCAGGTTGCCATTGAAATGGGAGAATCAGTACTCGTTTCAGAGACCCACGGAATGGCCCAGAGAGGAGGGATAGTGGTGTCTCACCTTAAGATAGGAGGTTTCATGAGCCCGCTGATTCGTCCCGGAACGGCTGACATATTGCTTGCCTTTCACCCCGAGTCCGTCTTAAACCATCGCCATTTTCTGAAAGAAGACGGAAAAATCGTGGCCAATAGCCCTGATAGTGGCCCCCTCTCTATTAATGCAACAAAACTTGCCATTGAAATGGGTGCTCCCATAGCTGCCAATCTTATCCTGCTGGGATTTGCTTTGAGTAAAAACCTTCTCTTTTGCGAAGCTGCTTCGATTGAAAAATACCTCTCGCGGGAAGGGATGAAGAACGTGGACGTAAACATCAAGGCTTTAAGGTTGGGCATCAGCAAGGGGGAGGTGTAATGATCTGGCAACAGTTGCCGCAATTCATTGTCTCTGGTGTAACAAGCGGCAGCATATATGCCTTGATTGCGCTGGGCTTCTGCATAATCCACAATGCAACGGGAATTGTAAATTTCGCCCAGGGAGAATTCGTTATGCTTGGGGGGTTAACAATCATAAGTTTAAACCAGAGTTTCCACGTACCCCTGATCATTGCCTTTCCTTTAACCATTTTTTTTGTAATGGGCGTAGGTGCTCTGCTCGAGTACGGTCCCATAAGACATTCGAAATCCAAAGATATCCTCATCCTCGTAATGATAACCATAGGGGCATCCATATTCATTCGTGGTTTCAGCCCCATGATCTGGGGAAAGATGGCAAGAACTTTGCCTCCGTTTAGCGGAGAATCTCCAATCCTGATATTAAACGCAGCCATAATGCCTCAGACCCTCTGGATCCTTGGAATCTCTTTCCTGGTTCTGGCATGTCTCCATATCTTTTTCCTAAAAACAGATACAGGAAAGGCGATGCGAGCTGTTGCAGACAACAGGCTTGGAGCCGCACTGACAGGTATAAACGTCGATAGGATTGTGCTTCTTTCGTTTGTTCTTGCAGCCGCCCTAGGGGCAACCGCAGGTATAATTATAACCCCTATAACTGCCACTAGTTACGACTCTGGAGTGATGCTAGGGCTGAAAGGTTTCTCCGGGGCAGTCCTCGGCGGTTATGGTAATTTTATAGGAGCCATACTAGGTGGCATTCTTCTTGGGATCCTAGAATCCCTCGGGGCAGGTTTTATTTCATCAGAATACAAGGACGCCATAGCATTTCTAGTTTTACTTCTCGTACTGTTCTGGAAACCAAGTGGTCTGCTTGGAAAGGGAGAGATAAGAAAAGTCTAGATGATCAAGTTACTGTCAAGCAGCAAATGGAAACAACTAATACTTTTTACGGTAGCCGTTCTTCTGATCCCTCAAATATTGCCAAGTGACTACTACTTCCTTATCCTCAACATTATAGCATTGAACGCAATAGTGGTATTGGGCTTAAATCTTTTAATCGGTTTTGCCGGGCAAATTTCTTTAGGTCATGCAGCCTTTTACGGATTGGGGGCCTATATCTCCGGGATCCTCACTGCATCATATGGTTGGCCTATATTCCTCTCGATCCCTGTGGCTGTTTTAACCACCGCAATAGTAGGACTCCTGGTGGGTATTCCTACTTTAAAACTTGAGGGACACTACCTAGTAATGGCTACCCTGGGTTTTAACATAATAGTCAGTATCATACTTGTGCAATGGGATGCCATGACGGGGGGACCATCGGGACTTGCCGGGATACCGTACCTGAAGGCGTTTTCCATAAGCATCGATTCTGACAGGAAATTTTACTACCTTGTCTGGGCAGTACTGGGTGTCCTTTTCTGTCTTTCGCTGAACTTGATAGACTCAAGAGTCGGCAGAGCGCTCAGGGCCATCGGTGAGGACCCCATAAGTGCCTCGGCACTCGGAATTCCCGTTGAAAGGTACAAGGTGGGGATTTTTGTTGTGAGCGCCTTGTATGCCGCCGTGGCAGGATCGCTGTACGCTCACTATGTTACTTTTATAAGCCCGAAAACCTTTGATTTTTTTTACTCCATTGAAGTGGTAACAATGGTGGTTGTAGGAGGTATTGGCAGCCTGTGGAGCGGCCTGGCAGGAGCTGCTATTCTTACAATGCTTCCGGAAATACTTGAAATAGTGAAAGAATACAACGTCTTGGTTTATGGTGCAGTTCTCATGGCCGTGCTTGTGTTTTTTCCGGAAGGCCTTCTTCCTGGAATTAAGAAGCTCTGGCAAAAACGGCAAGGGCAGGTTCATGAATAAAGATACAAATAACAGTAGAATAATACTTCAAGCAATGGAGCTAGATAAAAGCTTCGGTGGCTTAAAGGCTCTTGATTGCATAACTTTTTCTCTTTCTGAGGGTCGGATATCAGCGCTGATCGGTCCAAACGGCGCAGGTAAAACCACTCTTTTAAACGTAATTTCCGGTATGGAAGCCCCCGACTCCGGCAGGATTTTCCTTGAAGATTCTGACATTACCGGTTTAAAAACATGGGAAATTACGAAAAGGGGAATTTGCAGAACGTTCCAATCTGGCAGGGTTTTTCAGAATATGACTGTGCTAGAAAACGTGTTAACCGGTATGCACACTAGCGCCAATTCAGGATGGCTTGCGGGTATGTTTCACTGGCCATGGGAAAGAAAAGAGGAAAAAGAGCTTAAGACGAAGGCACTTGGATTACTGGAACTCTTTTCTCTTGCAGATGTTGCTTACGAACCAGTTTCCAACATACCCCTCATATTACAGCGAAAACTGGAGATTGCCAGAGCCCTCGGAAGCAGCCCGAAGCTCCTTCTCCTGGACGAACCCGTTGCCGGGCTTAACATGAAAGAAACAGAAGAACTGGGAGAAACTATTAGAAACCTCAGCCGTTTCAGGATTACTATACTTCTTGTAGAACATGACATGAACCTTGTCATGAGCCTGGCCGACTGGATAATTGTTTTACAACATGGCCAAAAAATTGCCGAGGGGAAACCCCTGGAGATCAGGAATAATCCGGAAGTAATTTCAGCTTACCTGGGGAATCAATAACTTGGAAAATAAGGCAATCTTAAAATTAAAAGACGTCAGTAAGAGTTTCGGAGGAATCCAAGCCGTAAAAGGTTTGAGCTTCGAGGTTTATTCCCGTAATATCCAGGCAATTATCGGCCCAAATGGAGCCGGGAAAACAACTATTTTTAACATGATAACCGGGTTTTACGCTCCTGATGCCGGGGAGATCACGTTTCTGGGCACCACGATTAACAAGATGCCCCCAAACGACATAGCCGAGCTTGGCATAGCCAGGACCTTTCAAAATCTGGAACTGTTTCCGTCTCTCACCGTCCTTGAAAACGTAATGCTAGGCTGCTACGTGCGTAACAAGCTAGGTATTATTAAGGCTTCCCTTAGGCTAAAAAGTGTTCAGGATACAGAAAAAAAGGTGCGTGAAAAGGCTCTTGAGATACTTGAATTCGTGGGTCTCGAGAAGTACGCCGATGAACCCAGTGGAGAGCTTCCCTTTGGCTGGCAGAGATTGCTCGAAATCGGAAGAGCCCTTGCCACCGATCCCAGGCTCCTTTTGCTAGATGAGCCGGCATCTGGATTAAACCCAAGAGAAACGGATCAACTCGGGGAACTCATCGAAAAGCTACGGAGCGATGGACTGACCATTCTTCTTGTGGAACACGACATGAGCTTAACCATGGATATATCTGATAACATAATTGTCATGGATTATGGAAGGAAAATTGCCAGCGGCTCACCACGGCAAATACAGAATGATCCCGTAGTTATTGCGGCATATCTTGGTGAAGACATAGATGCTTCGGATTAAAAGTATTCATACATATTACAAGAAAATTAGGGCACTCTCCAATGTGTCGCTTTCCGTAAGGGAAAACGAGGTGGTGGCTCTAATCGGGGCAAACGGGGCAGGTAAGAGTACTTTGTTGAACGCCATTTCCGGTTTGATCCCGGTTTCCAGGGGAGATATTTTTTTCAAAAACAAAAAGCTCAACGGCCTGAAACCAGAAGAAATTGTGAACTTGGGAATATCACAAGTTCCTGAAGGTAGGCAGATCTTCCAGCCCATGACGGTAAAAGAAAACCTGGAACTGGGAGCCTACGTGAGGTTCAAGAAAAGAGAAAAGAAAGAAATAGCGGAAGATTTTGATCGAATTTACCAGCTTTTCCCGATACTCAGAGAGAGAGAGGATCAGGTTTCAGGGACTCTTTCCGGTGGCGAGCAACAAATGCTTGCCATAGGACGAGCACTTATGGCAAGGCCAAGACTGTTGCTCCTTGACGAGCCATCTATGGGCCTGGCCCCCAAGGTGGTTACAACAATACTCAAAACCATTGAAAACTTAAGACGAAACGGTCTTACCATTCTACTCGTTGAACAGAATGCCCGGGCAGCTTTAAAGGTAGCTGACCGTGGGTACGTCATCGAAACGGGTAGAATCATGCTCGAAGGGGACTCGGAAGATCTTTTAGTGGACAACGATGTCAGAAGGTCATATCTTGGCAAGGACTACGAAAAATTTTACGAGTGATCAAAGGACAACGGAAGGTTTCTTCAAAATGAATGATCAACCTTTAGAAAAAATAAGAAAAATCAGCTGGAAAGAGCTCGAACAGTTGAAACTCGAGCGTTTTCAGAGTACCTTAAACCGGGTTTACCAAAATGTTCCTTTTTATCATGACAGATTCAAGGAATTTCAGCTTGACCCTGGCGATTTTGCTTCACTGGAAGATATCCGTTACCTACCGTTTACCACCAGGAAAGACCTAAGCGATAATTATCCATACGGGATGTTTGCAGTTCCCCTTAGAGACATATTGCGGATTCATACGTCCGTGGGCTCTGGCGAAAATCCCGCCGTCGTCGGATACACGAACCGCGACCTTGCAAACTGGAAAGAAATTGTTGGTCGCTGTTTGTTGGCTTCCGAGGTAAGCCCTAACGACA
Source organism: Desulfobacterales bacterium (assembly GCA_026983715.1). Taxonomy (GTDB): domain Bacteria; phylum Desulfobacterota; class Syntrophobacteria; order B119-G9; family B119-G9; genus B119-G9. The sequence goes on along the minus strand of JALSTM010000021.1, from coordinate 13,014 downwards.
TCATCCAGGTGGTTTTCGACTACGGTCTTGCAAACTGGGGAAGAGATTTCAAGGATGGAACGGAACTGATAGAAGCGTCTATCATACCCATGAGCCACCTTCCCTCTGAAAAACAATTGCTAGTAATGAGAGATTACAGGACGTCAGTTCTTGTTACCACGCCTTCTCTTGCCCTTCATCTGATATATACCCTTAGCTTTCTTGAATTTGATGCCGAAGACCTCGCCCTGAAAAAATGCCTCCTCTTGGGTGAACAATTTGACGAAGATACGAGGATGCGTATCGAGAAAGGACTTGGAGTAAAGGTATGGGGAGCGTATGGCTTGAGTGAAGTCCCCGGACCCGGAATCGCATTTGAGTGCAGGGAAAGGTGTGGCTTCCACGCATCCGAGGATCATTTTCTCTTCGAAATAGTAGATCCGGAAACAGGGGAACCATTACCGCAAGGCGAGTTTGGAGAACTCGTCATTACTACCATCACCACAAAGGCGTTCCCCATCATAAGATTCAGAACGGGTGATAGGGCCAGGATTTTGAACGACTCATGCCCATGCGGACTAAGCTTAAGACGCCTGGAGTTTCTACCGGAGCGCACCGACGAAGTAATAGTAATCCGCGGTGTGAAGGTACATCCCGTTCAGATTGCCAGCACTATAAGAAAGAAATTAAACGGTTCCAACCCTGCTTACGTGGTTTTTGTTTCCAGGGATAAGTATCTCGAAATGATAGAATTGTGGATTTCTGTTGATGATAGTCTTTTTTCGGATAAAATTAAAAGTCTTGAAATGATATCGGAAACCATAAAAAAAGAACTCCAGGATATTTTGGGGATTGGAGTCAGGGTAAAACTCGTAGAACCCCCGACCTTGGAACCTTACCGGGAAAAGTTGGGTAAAATTATTGACAAGGATGATTCGAGCTGAGGGACGCAAGGTCTGTATTGAAAGCTCTCATCACAAGAACTTTTGAAACGTTGGAACCTCATATAGCTTGTTAAGGAGGAGAAAGTGCGAAAAGCTGTGGATCAGGAAATTACTCTTTCCGATGCAAAACCAAGAACCAAGGGAATAATTCGAGAATACGCCGAAGCGATATTCATTGCCGTACTCCTGGCTCTTTTCATAAGAGCCTTCGTAGTCCAGGCATACAAAATTCCCTCCGGATCAATGAAACCAACCCTTCTTATTGGAGATCACATACTCGTCAACAAATTTATCTACGGAATCAGGATGCCCTTCACAAACAAGGTTCTCATACCGATATCCCACCCCAGGCGCGGGGACGTAATAGTATTTAAATTTCCGATGGATCCAAAAAAAGATTTTATCAAAAGGGTGATTGGAGTTCCCGGGGACAAGGTCAAAATTGTAAACAAGGAAGTTTACGTAAATGGACATAAACTTAAAGAACCGTATGTTCAACACACCAGCCCCCAAATACTTCCTGCCACTCTTGGCCCAAGAGACAATTTTGGCCCCATAACCGTACCGCCTCATTCTCTCTTTGTAATGGGAGACAACAGGGATGAAAGCTATGATAGCCGCTGGTGGAAATTCGTGGACTACAGTGACCTGAGAGGAAAAGCCTTCATCATTTACTGGTCCTGGGATAGTGAGAAATTTGCTCCCAGATGGGACAGAATAGGACATATTATTCGCTAAAAAAAAAGGATATTCGCTTTGCTAACATATTATTACGGGGAGAAGTGATGGAGAGAGAAATAGAAAAAGTACTGAGCAAGTTTAGCTACGGGATATATCTGTTAACGTGCCGATACGAAAAAGTAAATTACGGGATGATAATATCATGGGTGACCCAGGTCTCCTACGATCCTCCCCTTGTCCTTGCATCAGTGAAGAAGACAAGAAGGGTCCTGCCATACATCGAAAAGGCAAAGTTTTTTTCTTTACAGGTACTGGAAAATACCCAGGCAGAAATACTGGGGCAATTCAAGACTCCAGAACTGGAAGAACGCTTCTCGGGACTCTCGTACCAGATTCTTGACTCTGGTGTCCCGGTACTCACCAACACACTTGCGTACGTAGAGTGTAAACTGAAGGATAAACTCACACCTGGTGATCACGCTCTCTTGATAGGCGAGATAACCTCTGGGGAATGTTATAAGGACGATGGAATTCCATTAACGTGCGAAGACCTCGGCAAGGTATATTTGGGTAAGTACTAGATACGTACCGCACCCCTATTTTGCGTAACTCACCCTGCATTAATGTTGCAAGTACCTGTATTTGCCGGATTATTACGTAATTGAAACCATGAGACTTTCGTTTTTTGTAAATAGAAACATAGGCCTCCTGTGGTTTGGACAGGTTGTAAGCCAGGCGGGTGATTCCCTATACCAGATCGCTCTTATATGGTTACTCCTTGAAATGACAGGTTCAGCCACTGTCACAGGGCTGGTTACGATGAGCAGCTTCTTGCCGACACTGCTCTTCGGGTTGTGGGCAGGAGTACTTGCCGACCGCATTGATAGGAAAAGACTAATGATGAGCAGTGATTTCGTGCGTGCGCTGCTCGTACTAATTCTTCCGATACTTTACTATTTGGGAAGGCTGAACAGCCTGATCCTAGGACTCATAACGTTTCTGATCGCCACGTGCTCAGCCTTTTTCAATCCAGCCCGCGACGCCATTATACCCCAAATAGTTCCAAAAAATGAACTGACCAGGGCAAATGCGCTCATACAAACGTCCTGGCAACTGGCTGTTTTGCTGGGGCCACTTCTGGCGAGCTTTTTGCTAAAAACCCTGGGCGTAGTTAATCTCTTTTTTGCCGATTCAATTAGCTTTCTTGTATCCCTTGTTTTCATTTATTCACTCAAAATAAGCTCGGCAAACTCACACGTCCCTGTAGAAACACCCCACTCGGGGGAAAGTGGGTTTTCAAAGGCCTGGTCATTGATACTAGAAGGGGTAAACCACGCCGTAAAAAACAATGTTATCCTCCTTTTGCTCATAATTACTGCTCTCGATAACCTCATCCTAATGGGAGCAGCAATGATTGGTACTCCAATTTTTGTCAAAACCATCCTGGGAAAGAGCGCCTCGGTGTATGCACTCATTGAAGCTTGCTATGCCAGCGGAATGGTGCTGGGAATACCCTTGGTACACTTCCTCGAAAATAGAATAACCAAGGGAAAAATGATTGCCTGGGGAATGATCCTTGACGGTCTTACCTTTATCCCCCTCTTATGGATAACGACTACCGTAGGAGCTATTATTACTATCCTATTTCATGCGATATTCATACCCATGATAACTGCAGGCCGTGCCACCCTCATACAGCATTACGTCCCGCAGAACCTGCAGGGAAGAATATTTAGCTTAAACAGCATGGCAGTGGTGGGATGCACGGCACTTTCAGTATCAATTACAGGGATAATAGCAGATCACGTGGCTATAAACTATATCTTCGCCGGGATTGGATTTGGGGCTGCCTTGTGCGGGGCATTAGCACTTTCTTTGAGGACATTTCGCGAGGCGGATTAGGGAAACAAAAAATCAACAAATGTTAGAAGACCTCATATTTCCGTTGAAAATATCATATCCTTTAAGTATTTTAGATTGAATTAATCCACACGGATGCAAAGCAGCGTATGTCCCAATATGTTTGGTGCAAAAAAGAAGAATCGCGGCTACCAATTTACCGGTGTTTTTTTTGTGGCAAGACCTGCTATCCTGAGAAGGAAGTAGAGGCCAAATCAGGTAAAATAATAGAGGAGTTATTAGAATCCGGCAAATTTAAGGAGTGTTACGTCATGAAGCGCAAAAGTACAAAAAAAGAGACCGTCTCAGTTTTGGACTTTGGGGCACAGGATAAGGGTAAACCAGAAGAAAAGGAAGAAAAATCTTCTGACACGGGAAGGATTTTCCTTCTAGACAACGGTGAACTAAGACCCTTTTCACCAGAAGATTTTACCACTTCTATCCTCTATCACGAGGAAGAGTCTTACACCATCGAAAGGAAACTGGTACGACCCAGCGCTTCCAAGAACGTGGTGTTTTCCGGCAAAAGACCATCAAAAACCACCACGCCGATCATTGTAACGATGGATGGCAACTACATTCTACTGGAATCCTGGCAGGAGCTAGACGCCAACCCCCAACAATTGCTCAACGCCAAAGAGGTGATCGGAGCATCTGCCGTAAAACAAGTGTTCGTACTGACGAAGAAGTAGGCAAATTAAGAATTCAGGAGTTTGCGTAACTCGTTCAAGGTTGGATTTTCTCCCGTCTTGCACACCTTTCCATTTACCATGGTCACAGGGAGAACTTCCAATCCCCTTTCATCGATCAAAGACTTAATTTCATCATTGTTGTCGAACTCATCCCTATTCCGATCGAGAGTATAGTAAGAAATAGACACGCTGTCTCCGAATTCTTTCCTGATACCATAGAGCACAGCACGCAAGGCCATCATTCCCCGTTGTTCTCCGGGTCTGCAAGCACAACCAGCCATTCTGTCGTAGATTCTAATTTCGTGTGATTGATCCGCCATTCTTTACCACCGTCCGTTTACTTAACAATAAATCAAGATATCTTCTCTCAAGTTCAAATATTTTTCAACCTCTGGTTTCCATTCGCCTTCGATTTCTTCCGGATGTCTTCCTGTCTCCAGCGCCATTCTAACGGTATCGTCTCCCAGAATAATATCTATGGGGAGCTTGGAGTACTCATACTCGTACGGAGGAGGCAGCCATTCAAATTGATCATTATATAGCTTCAACACTGCCCAAAGTAAAGAAATTGATGTGTAGTAGGGCTTAAACTTATTCGTATCGGTAACATGGAGTTGAAAACCTCTACATAACTGCCCAGCCCACTTGTCAAAGGTGGGCCTGAAAGCAGTTTCTCGGAAAATTACACCGGGTAAATTTATCCCTTTTATTACGTCAAGAAGCTCACTGGTATTAACATAAGGGGCTCCGATGAATTCAAAGGGACGCGTTGTCCCCCTTCCCTCAGAAATGTTTGTACCTTCCCATATCACTTGCCCCGGATACACCAAGACCGTGTCAAAGGAAGGCATATTGGGTGATGGTAAAACCCATGGAAGTTCACAATCAGGAAACAGGAACTTCCTTTTCCATCCTTCCAATGGAATAACTTCGAGGTCACAACCAAGACCGAAGTGCTCCCTGGCAAGGAGTGCCATTTCTCCGATTGTCAGCCCATGTCTCATCGGTACGGGAAATAACCCTACAAAAGATTTAAATTCAGGTTTAAGCACGTTTCCTTCAACTCTTTCTCCACCCAGGGGATTGGGCCTGTCGAGCACCACGACCGTGGTGGAAGTCCTTGCTGCCACTTTCATGCAAAATGCCACTGTTGAAACAAATGTGTATACCCGCGTTCCAACATCCTGGAGATCCACTATCAGAACGTCAATTTTTTTCATAAGTTCGTCGGGAGGCTCGCGTTTTTCACTATAGAGGCTTATAATTGGAATCCCGGTCTTTGTGTCAACTTCATCGGGAGATTCGTCCATGTTGGCTTGCTTATCTCCCCAGAAACCGTGCTGAGGGGTCAGAATAAAATCAATGCGGGCACCTTCTTTGAGAAGCAATTCCTTTACGTGGGTAAAATTCCTCAGAACTGATGCCTGGTTCGTAAGTAAAGCAATCCTTGCACTACGGAACCAGCCGGGTTTGTTGTCGATAAGAACTTCTGCTCCTATTTTGACCATTTATTGTATTCCGGTAAAACGAAACCGAGTTATGAACTTGACTTACGTGAACTCTTTTTCCTATACTACTCTCTCCGTGTTTTGGTGAGATTATCCAATATCTTACCATTATTTTCAACCCCAAACACCAAGAGGAGGACGCGAGATGGATTTGCTGGAAATTATCAAAGGCCGTAGAAGCATTAGGAGATACAAGGACAAAGAAGTTCCCGAGGACGTTTTGAAAAAAATACTGGAAGCTGTCCAGTGGTCACCTTCCTGGGCAAATACGCAGTGCTGGGAACTTGTGCTCGTAAAAGACCCGGAAATAAAGAAAGCTCTTCAAGAAACAATGGGTAAAGGCAACCCTGCGAAGAAGAGTATCACTGAGGCGCCAATCGTAATAGCCATGTGTGCAAAACTAAAATCGTCGGGATATTACAAGGGTGAAGTTACCACCAAGTTTGGTGATTGGTTCATGTACGACCTGGGGATCGCTACTCAAAATCTCTGTCTTATGGCCTATTCCCTTGGGCTCGGAACGGTCATAGTAGGACTCTTTGATCACGACAAGGTTGCAGAAATCCTGAAAGTTCCCGAAGGATACGAAATAGTCACCTTGATACCCCTTGGGTACCCTGCTGCTGAATCAAAACCACCTAAGAGGAGAGAAATAGAGGAATTTACCCACGAAAATACATTTTAGTATGGATTAACGGGGCCTTTAACGGCCCTTCCAACCTATTCCTTTTTTACAATTCGCGCATCAACCACCACAAATTTTCCGTCTACATAAGAAACGGGATTCAAGTCCATCTCCTCCAACCCTTTCTGCTTCGTGGCAAAATCACCAATTTTATCGAGGAAAGTTAAAAGCTCGTCCATATCAACAGGAGGTAAATTTCTAAAACCCTCCTTTAATTTTGGCCAGCTTCTTAATTCTTCAACCATTTCAGCAAGATCTAACCAGGATGCAGGCAATAGCCGAAAACTAATATCTCTTACCAACTCCAAGAAAATTCCTCCCAGCCCGAAGCTCAAAACGAGGCCAAAATTCTCATGTCGCTGTATACCAAGAAAAAATTCAACGCCAGGCTCAATCATAGGTTCAATTATTATTGAAGCACTTGGATCGATATCTCTTTTTAAATTATCTAACTTCACATAGGCCTTTTCGAGTTCTTCGTAGCTATCCAGCCCAAGAACAACTCCTCCGATTTCTGTCTTGTGAGAATGCCTGGACGAAGAGAGCTTTAGCACTACCGGGAAACCGAAATAATCCGCATTAGCCTTAAGGTTCATGATAGAATCAACTCTCTCCGTTGGAACCACATCAATTCCCCAATCGCTCAACAAAATTTTGGCTTCATGCTCCGGAATAATCATACTTCACCCCATAAGTCGCCTTGGTGTAGAATTCTGGCCAAGACCATCTCGGTTCATAATTTTGTACCTCGCTAAAAGGGCATTGAGGGCTTCCGCGCCATCTTCCGGTGTGAGATAACAGCATATTCCTCTCCTGGACAATTCCTCGAGGTACGGTTGCGCCTCATCATAGTTGGCCAGTATCACCAGAACAACGGGTTTCCCGGTACATTTTACGAACCCTTCCAACTCCGGAATGGGTATTCTTATCAGCGCATGAAAACTCCATACGAGAAAAAAGGCATCGAAGGGCTCATTAGACAATACGTCTAAAACCCCGCTATAGTTCTGGGGCAAAAAGCCTGGACCAGTCAGGTCGATAGGGTTTTGAAGCTCAACAGGAGTCTTTTCACCAATAACCGACCTAATTTTCTTCTTCGCTTCATCAGAAATATCCGGAAAAATCCAACCGGCATCAAGTAGGCGATCCATGGCCACAATGGAGGGACCAGCGGTAAATGTCATCGCACACATGCGATTACCTTGCGGCAAATCAAGCATGCCCAAGGCCCTAGAAACCACGGCAGCATGCCACGCACTATCCACTTCGACAATGCCGGCTTGCTTGAACATTGCCCTGTAAAGTTCGTACTCGCCCGTCAAGCTCCCTGTATGCGTCATGGTAGCCTTTGAAACTTCTTCGTTCTTTCCTGCCTTGTACACAACCACGGCCTTTTTTCGGCTGATATTACGTGCCACCTCGTAAAATTCCCGCGCGTCCGTCAAACCTTCTATGAAAAGGCTGAAAACCTTCACGTTCGGATCCTCGTCCAAGGCTAACATGTAATCGGTGAAACCCGCAACGGCACCGTTTCCAACACCTATGAAGTGGCTCAACCCGCTAGAGAGTGTACGCAAAGAACATGCTATGGTCAGCCCCACACCCCCACTTTGAGATATTACGGCGACATTACCCGGAAACGTATCAAAATGCCAGAAAATGCTATGAAAACCGATATGGAAGGAAGAAAAACCAAGGGTATTGGGCCCGATGACTGGCATTTCATAGTTTTCGGAAATTTTCCTAAGCCTTTGCTCAAGAGCTCGCCCACTGTCATCCACTTCCTTAAAACCACCTGCCACGATAACGGCAGCAGAAGCACCGATCTTTCCGGCTTCTTCCAGAATATCCACGGCAGCAAACTGGTTGAGAAGTATTATCACAACATCGGGAGATATCCCCACGGATCTCAAATCCGGATAACATTTTAAACCAAGGACCTTATCGTATTTCGGATTTATAGGATAAATCTTTCCCCTGTAAGAACTGGTTAACAAGTTATAAACCGGCCCAAAACCAACGGATACCTGGTCTACCGACGCACCAACGATAGCCACACTCTTGGGGTTTAAAGCCTTTCTCAACTTAGCCAACATGGCACCGGTAAGCACTTTGAACTTCTCCTTTTAGGAAAAAATTACAGCATCCGGGAAAAATGTGCCTGGCTTCCTCTGCAAAACAAGATCGCAAAGCAAGCGTAAACTAGATTCACAATATTTTTTCCACGGAGCCGTGATTAGCATCTGAATTCAAAAAACACCTAGTATTCTCGCGGTGACAAAAGAAAAATCCCGACAGCGAAGTTTCAGTCAAGACCGTGGCAATTATACATTTTGTTAAATTGGTATACGTCTTGCTCAAATTCGTCATCGCAAAATCTAAATAAAACGACTGTAAAAGTTAGGGAATTATCATGGCCATAGCAACTATGAATAATTTTTCAATTAAATTTACCAGTAACGGCAACCGGGGATTAAATATACTTCCAGAAGGTGGTTTTGGCAATAACAGTTCGCTGGTTTTCGAGAAAGAGTTATGGCTCGCGTGTAAAAACACCAAGACTATTTCTGCTCTGTGGCAAAAAGAGGATTACATATCTAGCGGAAGCCCAGGTCACTTGGAAACTCTCCGAAACACCAGGGATCGTTCTTTTGAGGATGGTGCAACTGGAATAAATAACGACAGCAATGTCACTCGGAAAAACAATACGAAAGATAAAGGAGTATCCCGGAAAGACAAAGAACATGAAGAAGACTCCCGGGAAACCCGAAACAAAAGCTATGCCGAAGAAAGATTAACCAACCTGTTGCTCCAAATAGGGTTTTCCCCTGCCGAAATACAACAGCTGATTAATACCCTTAAGGAGGGCGATTTCTCCGGGATTGGCGGATTCATCGAAGATATGAATCGTCTTATATCTAGGTACCAGGGGAGCGTTAGCAGTGGAGAGGAAGAAACAGGTCTTACAGGTAAACTTCATACTGAACTCCAGGATTTCATCGCCAGCTTGAAGTTAACGGGAAACAATCTTGACAGTGATAGCAAACTCAAGACCGCTATAAACAATCTGTTGGCAAAGGTATCAAAACTGAATTTTTTGAATAAGACAAACTCAAAGACTCCGTTTTCTGGTGAAGAACTTCTAGGCATGATGGGCACAAATCACTTGTGGCAAGGAGAACAGCCGGTGGCCGATATTACTTCTTCCCTGGCATACTGGATCAGCCAAGGTATTAACAAAAATGAGATATCACAAATAGAACAGATGATGAAAAGCATCATGGTACAGAACAATACCGGGGAAGGGATGCCCGGAAACCTTGGCGATATAGCTTCAAGGTTTAATTTCACTCCCCTCATGAACGGCGGACTCGGTTTCGGAGCGATGGCACCGGAAGAAGTTCCACTATTAATGAATAGCTCTTTTATAGACCAGTTGGCAGCGAGGATGGCAAACATGATAACAATGGGTAGAGACCAGCTATCATTTGCCATCCAACCACCTGAATTGGGATCACTAAAAATTCTAATAAGAGTAACTCAGGGAGATGTTCATTCACTTATCCAGGCCGGCAGCGAAGAAGTAAAACAATTACTCGATAGCAAGACGCACCATTTAAGACAAATGCTACAACAACAGGGTTTGAACCTCACTGAGTTTAAGGTAAACCTGCTACCCAACAGCTCCGGTACGGGGGAAGCGTGGAATTTTGCGTGGAAAGAAAACAAGGAGCAAAGAGAACAACAAGGATACAGGAATAACCAGAATTCTAGGAAAAACAGGACATCGAAAAGGTCTTTTAACAAACAATTTCACATAGTAACCTAGGAGAAACAACAATGGTAAGCACTTCACCGTTAACCAAGGCACCAAGCGAAGTTACCACGGAAGGTTATCAAGCCGCCGGGAAAAACACTCTTGGCAAAGACGATTTCCTTAAACTGTTTTTGACTCAACTCCAATACCAGGATCCGACCAAGCCCCTGGACATTAACGAAATGTCCCAGCAGATGGCGCAATTTTCGACGGTCGAACAACTACACAATATCGCCGATGAGATAGAAGAACTCAAAGAAATAATTGCCAACCTTTCGTATGGACAGGCGTCGAACTTCATAGGAAAGGAAATTGAAGCTGGCGGTAATACCATAGACGTAAAAGACGGCACGGCTTCTCTCATTACACTAGATCTAGCAAAAAAGGCGGATGTAACTGTTGATATTTTTGACCCTGAAGGGGAACTTGTTCGAGTCATTAACGCTGGCACCCATGACGCAGGCCAGTTCAATCTGGTATGGGACGGAAAATATGCCGATGGAAAGGTTGCGCCGGACGGAGAATACACCATTATCGCCAATGCGGTTGACGGTGGCGGACGGCCTGTGGATGTAAGCAGCCGAATAAAGGGAACCGTGGATGCAATCAAGATGGAAAATGGTCATACCTACCTTATTCTTGGAAACAACTCTACGCTTGTTGAACTAAACAGTGTAGGTCTAATCAGAGACGGAAGCGGTGTTTCTGATGCAGATTCAGATTTATAGCATAATAGGAGGATAAAAATGGGATTAGCAAATTCACTCTATATAGGGGTTAGTGGTTTAAATAGTTACGGCAATGCCCTTAGCGTTGTAAGTGATAACGTTGCAAATGCAAATACAACCGCTTTCAAGGCGAGCAGCGTAACCTTTGGAGACATGGTTGCCTATGCTATTGGTAACAATGCAGCTTCTGCAAAAGCACAGCAGGGACAGGGATCAATGATAAGGGATGTTAGCCAGATATTTTCGCAAGGGTCCCTCATGCCCACCGAATCCAACACGGACCTCGCCATTGCGGGAACCGGTTTCTTTGTCGTTGACAGCCCTAATGACAGCAGGTATTTCACCAGGGACGGTCGATTTCACTTCGATGCTGACGGATATCTGGTGGATTCTGATGGAAATAGGGTTCAAGGCACGTGCCACACGAGCCAGAACATTACTCTTCCATACACTGATCCTGCCGATCCCACTAATGCTAATATAGACGACATTCAGCTCTATATAAATGATGGCTATTACATTGACGGGGCTGCCCAGACTACAAGAATCCAGAGCATATCCATCGACAGATCCGGTTACATTCACGCTTATTTCCCCGATGGAAACCATTTTATCCTGGCAAAAATAGGACTTGCCACATTTCCCAATGCCCAGGGCTTACAACGAGATGGAAACAATCTTTACATTCGAACATCGAAAAGTGGCGACTACACCGTTGGAATCGGGCAGAGCAACGGCCGGGGTAGTATCTACGACTATACTCTGGAACAATCGAACGTGGATATAGGAAGAGAATTAACAAATATGATCATTTACCAGGCCGCCTTTAGCGCAAACGCAAAAACCATAACTACCGCAGACCAGATGATTAATACGCTGATCAATATGACCAGATAAATCCCTCACCTCTCGGGGCTGCACCTGTTCGGCAAGTTCTGGGTTGCAGCCCTTTCATTCGAGAATACTCCTGCACAGCTGTTTTAACTCCTTAGCATTTTTGACTGCAAAGCCCTCAGCGTCATTATTAAAATACGCAAAAACCCTTCTTTTCTCTTTAATCCAGCCACATATCTTTTTTGCCACCTCACTGAGGTGCTCCCGGGGATACTCACCGCCATACCTTTTCTTGTAGCCGTGAAATCTTAAATATGCCACATCACCCACGCAGACACTCGGCGCTTCTTTCCCAGGGTAGTCGGATATACAAAAATGAGCGTTGTTTCGCTCCAGCACAGCGTACGTTTCATCGTTGAACCAGCTTTGGTGCCTGAATTCTATCACGTGCTCAATATGCCGAGGAAGACTTTCCAAGAAATCATCCAGAAGTTCCGGGGCAAAGTGAAGAGAAGGAGGCAGTTGATATAGCACTAGCGCAAGCTTGTCCTTCAGGGGTTCGAAAACTTCATAGAATAAACCTAATTGCTCCTCGCAGTTTTTGAGCTTCTTCAAGTGGGTTATTATGCGACTTCCCTTGACGGTAAATTTAAAATTCTCAGGAGTTCTCTTGTGCCAGTTTCTAACCGTGGTTCTTTTGGGCAGGCGATAGAACGAAGCGTTTAATTCCACGGTATTGAAATGATCAGTGTAGTATTCAAGCCACTTGCCATGTGGTAAACCGGCAGGATAAAACCTCTCCTTCCAGTGTTTGTAGCTCCAGCCGCTCGTCCCAATAAACAGCCGATCATCGTAACCTGTTGTCATGACATTACTCTAACTTTTAAGACTTGCTCTGGAATTACCGTTGGAATATTTTCCAATCCCCACGCCGAGTCACTGAGTAAGCCTTGTATTCTGGTGGTAACTACCATTATCGCGACCTCTTACCAGACTTTTTCATTCGAGTACCCGCTTTCGATACCATTCCACCGTTACGCTCAATCCGTCTTCTATTTTCCACCGGGGTTTCCAACTTAGATCCTTTCTGGCCCTGGTTATATCTGCAAGTGAATGACGGATGTCCCCGGGCCTTGGATCAAGATGAACTATGGGAAGTTTCGGGTTGATTATTGTTTTTATAATTCTTGCCAATTCATTTATGGAAATTGACCTTGAGGAACCGACATTATAGACGCCCCCGGTGG
>JALSTM010000020.1 GCA_026983715.1 Desulfobacterales bacterium | reverse complement strand
TCCCTCCATATTGCAGCCACTGCTTCACCGGTAGCTTATGACCGTGTACTTATCAATCAGGTGAAAAACCACGCAATAACAGCCGAGTGCCAATAATACCGTTGTGGCTTTCATGATCTTACTTCTGCGACTTTTGCGAGGAATCTTTGTTCTCCCTTCGCCCAGCAGCCGGTCTCGAAACAAGAAAAGAGATGTCATCATAATATAGCATTCAACCGCAAAGGGCGGAAACCCCAGGAATCCAAGCACCGGCATCTCAAACAACCTTATGTTTCCTACCCATGGCACCGTGTAAATCCACTTTCCGCCGGCCCAGTAGTTCCAGAGTTCCCATAAAAAGCCGCAAATTGCCCCGGCAATCAACAGAAGTCCAAGCTCCCTCCAGTTACCTCTCGTTGCTTCTCTGACAAGAGAAGGTTGCCCCTGGGAAAAGTTAAGCGGTTCTAGCAAAAACACAAAACCGAGCCACACCAGCGGGAAGAAATATCGAGGTAACACCACGGGCAAAACGAGGCAGGAGAACCCCAGCACTGCGAACCACAATTTCCATCGTTTCCCCGGCTCCCAGCTCTTTGTGTTTTCAAGCTCCCTAAACACTCCTATGTTTTTCAGGAACGTGGCCGTTTCAAAGATCCCGGGAAGTACCGTGGCATACGCCACAAAGTAACCTAACCATCGGAGTGGCAAGCTCCTAGGTACATTTATGTAATGCCAGTTTCCCAGTGACAGGTTGAAGAGTTCGAAAATCAGCCATACACCCACCGAACAAAAGGACACGTATATGAAATCAGCCGTGTGATCCACAAGGAGGGACTCTCCTTCCATGGCACGGTTCATCCCGTCGATCACAAGTATGTATGACCACCACGAAAAGCAGTAAAACCACGTGAAGAACGGTTCCACGTGGGCTATTAGACCGGCAGTGGACACTGTAAAAGAAATGAGTCCGGCCCATGCAGTAGGGGGTAGTTTACCTAAATGACCGAGCGACTTTTTCATAAGGCAGTCTTACACATGGAGTTTCACTTGATTACTGACTCAGGCGGATAATAAGCCGGCCACACAGCTACGCACGGGTACACCAGGCTTCTAGGTCCCACGACGGTTCCAGGATTTATTACGGAATTGCACCCCGTCTGGACTTCATCCCCAAGGATAGCGCCAAACTTTCTCAAGCCGGTACCTATCTTTTCATCATCGACTTTAACAACAACTTCCCTCCCTTTAATCTTCAGGTTGGCAAGTTTCGTTCCCGCTCCAAGGTTACAGTCTTTTCCAAGTACACTATCCCCAATGTACGCAAAATGCCCTGCCTTGGCACCGGGCAACATTAGTGAATTTTTTACTTCCGTGGTGTGTCCCACAACGCATTGATCGCCTATCAGGCATCCTCCCCTGAGATATGCTCCCTGCCTTACATCAGCGTACTTTCCGACGATCGTAGGCCCTTTTATCAATGCTCCCGGTTCTATCACGGCACCGGGCTTGAGTTCGATTTCATCATCCATCAACGAAGCACCGGCAAAAATTACCGTTGCCCCTTCCATGCGCCCGACACTATCGGATACAAGAAAGTTTTTCTTAGTTACGTCTCCCGGCTCAAGGTGAAATCCATCAAAAAGGAGCCGACCTTCCCAGATTACGCAAGTTTTTTCCACGGTAAAACCAAATTCCCGCCGAATCATCTCCACATTAGGGTTTATCCTGTCTCTGACGTAATCCTTAATTTGGGGAAGGACCTCCCATACGTTTTCGCATTCGTTAAATATGTCCCTGTATTCCCACTTTTCAAAAGAAAAAAAACTTTTTGGAGACAACACGTTACCCCTCCTCGTTACTGTCTCAAATGGTTACAGTTTCATTAAACACTTGTTTTCCCCACGGAACTCAAGGTCCCAAAGATCGCTTCTAGCGAACTTTTCTCTTATCTTCCCTTCTTCATGTTCTGTAACACGTAACTCATCATTTGGCTCGGTGAAAGCTTCACCGAAGAAGGTCCTGAACGGATATAAAATTCCTCGTTTTTGCCAATTTTAAAAAAAACGGGTTCATTGGCCGGAGCACACTCGATCATTACAACAGTTTTATCTTCCGATTCCACCAGGGAAACCTGTATGAAGGCCGAAAACTCGGCACCCACATGCTGATTTATCAAGTTCTTTATGTGCAACAAGCACCTGTCATGATTCTCAAAATTATCCGCTTCTATACCTACAATCTCGCCATTATCATTCACTCCGATCAATATGGCCCCGCCATCAGAATTGAGAAAAGCCGCTAGGGCCTTGAGCCAAGCAAATTCGATTTCTTTTCCTTTCTTACCCGTTTTTAGGTTAGTGCGCACGGTTGATTTAAACTCTACCCTGCTCCCCTCCCCTTCGTTTATGTACTGGTGGAGTCGCACTACCGGGTCGGGGAGTGCTTCTTCCGTAGTACGTCTAAATCCACCGGTCTTCAAGAACAACAAGGACAGCAAAATTCCTCCCACCAGAGCCACCATTACATCCGTGAGATCAATGTCAAACAGGGTCTTCCGTAGATCTGATAATAGCACTCTTTCAGGGGCCATGTAGCCCACCCAGATAACCTTCTTATTTTCAAAAAGAGGTCTAAA
This sequence comes from Desulfobacterales bacterium, assembly GCA_026983715.1. Lineage (GTDB taxonomy): Bacteria > Desulfobacterota > Syntrophobacteria > B119-G9 > B119-G9 > B119-G9. The sequence continues at coordinate 2,824 of JALSTM010000020.1, read as the reverse complement.
AGATGCGAGCCATTTTTGACCTTTTAAAATAATCGTGATGAATGTATCCGAAGGTTCTTTTTTTCCCTTCCATTTTTTAACGACATTTTGGAGTAATTGCAGGTGATCTGAGGGTTTTGCTTTCCCGTCCAAAACACCCGTTTCCTGACCGGTAACAAAGTAGTTTTTTTGGGGATTTACAAGAAAAAGTATTCCTTCTCGCCTTTTTTGTGAGAGGGCAAGAATTTCCTGGAGATGTTTAAGAGGAATATCAAGGCCAAGCAGCATGAATCCGGAACCGTTGCCAGGTTTTTTCCAGGATATGGAAGCGGTTACGCCAGGTTGCCCCGATTCGTAAAACTTGTAAATGGGCGTCCAGTGAACTTCCCTTTTGGCCAAAGACTCATGGAACCACGGACGTTTTCTCGGATCGTAACTTGCTTTCTTTTCCCACCTCTTTATGGGATCATCTGGTTTCTCCCATTGCTGAAATACCATGATCGCTTCTCTACCTATAACGGAGGTGGTTCTTGTTATCCACCGGCCTTCTTTTCTATAAAGGAAGTACTCGTTACCACGGTCGTCAGCAAGTATCAATCCGCTAAATGTTTTATTGTTGGACAAGAAGGGAAAGAATTTCTTGTTCAGGCTTACTATGTCATCCGGGTTAAGTTCCCCATTTTCTCCGAGGTCATGTATCACAAGCAACTTATCATTAATCTGGTCGAAAAAGTCTCTCAGTTTTTCTACTTCGGTTTTATTTATGTCGGTAATAACGGTAGTTGCAAAATGGGTTTTCGTCCTGAAATACCCGTAAACGTTAACTCCGATAAGAATTATTACAAATCCCACCACGAGGACAGCCAACGATATAACCGTCTTAAAACCTCTCTTGCTCTTGTATTTCCCTCTTTTCGTCATATCTACCCCTGAATTTTCCCCCTGAACATGTATTATGGCATACCCCGCTGTCAAGACAGTTTTTAAGAAAATGAAGGCAAACCGAAAGATTTCATTGCGAGCGCCCGACTTGAGCATAAGACCTCCGAAAAACTACACAACTGCCCTCGGACATTTATGATGTTAGAATACTTCCTTGTGAGCATGTAACACTTTAGCGTGTCTTAATCCTGACAATCTCGCAGAAAGTCTCCTGTTTTGTCATTGCGAGCGGAGCGAAGCAATCTCACTGATTATGGTGGGCAAGACTGGAGTAAGGATTGATGGATAAGGGGTAAAGCAGAAGCTGATTAATCCCTAATCCTCAATCCCTTACTGATGAGATTGCCGCGTCTCCCACACCCACTTTAAGCCATACTTCTGGATATTAACTCGAAAACATTATCATAAAGTGGGTGTGGGATCCTCGCAATGACCGGTTTTAGGACTTTTTACGAAACCATCAATCTTTGTCCTGAGTTTTGGTTGCGGCTTCGCTGTCTTAGAAGCTTTCTTTGTTGGGAATCAAGCTAATGCGATGACTCGGTTGTCTTCCTGGTGATCTACTCCCTTCCTTTGGGCTTGGGGCGTTCGGAAAGCCCCGCAAGCCACCCTTCCGTGGCTTCGGGGAAACAATCGAAACGCGGAACGTAAGGTTTTATATCTACGAGAGGTGTTTTATCCAAAACATCAATACCGAGAACATGAAGTATGTTTCCTTCCCGTCCAGTAAGCCTGACCGTGGTAATTCCGATTCCGTTCGGCCTGCAGGGATGCCTGGTGGCGAAGATCCCGTGGGGGCTGTCATCCAAAAAAGTGGGACGAACCAACTTTATTTCTGACGCCCTGTCAAATAGGTAAAGAAGGATCACGTGAGAAAAGGTTTCTATGTCTTTTAAACCTTCCGCATACTCGGGAAAGACCTCAACACGCCCTTCTGTCTCAGGTTTTAGCTTGCCCTGTATAGGCGTCTCTTCCTTGGTCTTGAAAGGGGAATAGATCACGCCAATGTCAACAATCTCTCGTTTCATTTGTAAATTACTCCTTCGCTCCACTTCAATAACAGTGCTAAAGGATACCATTAACATAATAGTTTAACGAACTTTGGATCAATTACCCAATAACCTTGCCTAACCTGCATGCTATCACATATTCAACTAGCCAAGGACCACTTCCACGGCATGCCGGACACCATCCGGCATCCAGAAAAACGGTGATAAATGCTGGCACTGCGATATGTGGCATAGTACCTAGTCCTCAATACCTTTCGAACGAATTTTGGAAATCAGCTCTAAGGAGTTTATCGCCTGTCGGAGAAAAGCCACCCTTTTTCTAAAAACCCTTACGCTCACAATTAGGTTAAGAGCTACTTGACCTAACCTCCTATCACCATACTTCCATACTGCTTTGCGAGTTTGAGAAATCTCAATTTACCATAGTTTCATTGGAGCTACATGTAAAACTCATGCAAAGAATAACAAATTTGGATAACTCTCGCAAAAGTGGATCGCCAATTTTAACCCACGGTTTTAACCGTGGGAAAATACGCTAAAAAGTACTTCAGAACCGATTCATCGGTTTCCCATAGCACCTCAATCCGACTGTGCCAAAGCCTGCTTCATAGATACGAAGCATGAAAACTGTTTTTTGGGAACTTCTGATTAATTACTCAAATACCAAAGAACCATTTGAACTTCATGCCGCCCTTATGATCTAGTCAGGGGCATGCTTGATCCGGCATCCAGTCTATTTCGAGATAGATTGCGGCTTTACGCCCCGCTTCAGCTGGAATAACGGATCTTGCATTGTGCTCGTCCTAATCTGCGGTCCAGGTGGACGACCCGCAGGGCGTAAAAAGATTGCTTGACAAGGTGAAGGATAATCCACCCTAGATATATGGCCAATA
>JALSTM010000019.1 GCA_026983715.1 Desulfobacterales bacterium | reverse complement strand
GTGATAACGCTTTGGCGAAAGACGGTTAGCATGAAATCATCCAGGAGCGATGTAACAATCGGTATCTTGAGGGCTTTATATGTTTCGGATTTAAGTAGGTGATTGGCCACAATCAGTTCAACCAGAACAGCCATGGTTTCCCCGATTACGAAGGGGGGCATGAAGTTAAGGTAGCTGTTTCGTGATGCAAGGTAAAAATGTATTCCGTGTCCGATCTCATGCGCCAATGTCAGCAGGTCTTTTAACCCTTTTCCGTAATGGATTGATATAAAAGGATGTACGGTAGGTATAAAAGAGGTACAAAATGCTCCCTCTTTTTTGCCTTTCCTTGTTTCTATATCGATCCATCCTTTTTCAAAAAAGAGGAACGCTAGCTTTGCCAGTTCCCGGTTGAAATCATTCAGTGCATCTGTAACAATTTTGCAAGCCTTATTTATATCTAGACTTAAATCATTCTCAAACGCCGGAGCAAAAACATCTGATATTTTTAGATTATCCACGCCAAGTAACTGTGCTTTCTGCCGGAGGTACTTCCGTGCAAGGGGGTATTTTCGCTCGGTTAAGTCTATCAGTATGCCTGGCACATCTTCCGCCAGTTCATTGTCCAGAAGCATCTTGTGCATGGGAAAGGGATACCTTCGCTTTCTGCATTCTATCTTGTGGTCAAGCAATAGCGCGTTTAAGATGCTTCTGAAAACGAGGCCATGTTGGCCGAGTTTTTCGAGGGTGGCGTTCATTGCCTTTTCTCGAAGTTCCGCATGAGAAGAGTTAGCGAGGTTCATAGCTTCTGGAAGGTGTAGTTTTTTTTCCTCTCCGTTGATTTTAATGGTGAAAGTTAGGGATCCTAGAAATTCGCTGTAAAAACTAACGAAGGCTTCCCGTCCTGAAAGGTTCTTAAGGCCAAGGATCTTTTCCTCGTTTTCCTTTAACTGGTAAGGGCTGTGTTCAAGCAGTTTCTCAAGGAAATGTTTGTACTCTTGTAGAACCGGGTTTTCCAGCAAAGTTTCGAATTCATCCCTGGATAACTCTGCAAACTCGCATGGTATGAACGTCAAGCTTTGCAATATCTCTGTCCACTTTTCCTTTACGCTGTAGTAGAAGCTGGCAAAAGCTTCATTTTGTGTATCGGAGGCTAAAAGAAGGGTCGCATACAGGTAAGGTTTCATTGCAATGATGTGAATTCGTTCGTATTCTTTGATAGCGGAAAGGATAGCCTCAGGAGAATGCAGGTATTGCCTTATTTTTCCCCTGTACAGATCGGTAATCTTTAGGGCTTTATTTCTAGCCCGCTGAAGGTCGCTGAAAATACGGGGGTCTTCTAACCCTTCGTACAGTTCATCCAGGCGCCACTTGAAGGATATTTTTTCATCTCTTGCAAACTTCATTGAAGCTCAGTGCCGCTCGTGTACTTGTCTATTACAAATAGAAGATTTCCCAGGTCTTCCTCAGTATTGTAAAAGTGCGGAGAAACCCTGATTCTCTCAGATCTTAAAGACACAATAATATTATTTTCAACCAAGTAGCGGTACAGGCGTTCATTGTTTCCGGACGCGGAAAAACTCAGAATCCCCGATCTGCTACCCGCCTCCATGGGTGATACTACAGTCAGGTTTCTTTTCGTAAGTTCCCGAAAAAGTAGATCATTTAGTGAAAAGATTCTATTCCTTATATTTTCAATTCCTATATCGAACACGAGCTCAAGGGCTGCACCCAGGGCATATATGCCTGCTATGTTCATGGTGCCGGGTTCAAATTTTTCTGAGTTCTGCTTCGGAACGAAGTGAATACTAAAATCTTCTTCATCTTCCACAGTTTTCCATCCAACTTTCGAATGAGCAAGTCTCTCAACGATCTTTTCTGAAACATAGAGAAGTCCTGTCCCCGGGATGCTTTGCAACCACTTGTGAGCACCCGCTGCCAGAAAGTCTATCCCCCATTCTTTTACGTCCATCGGGATGACCCCAAGGCTCTGTATGGCATCAACACAAAGTAAAATGCCTTCTTCCTTGCATAGCTTCCCCAAGCTTGCCAGGTCACAGAGGAAACCGGTTGAAAAATCAACGGAACTGACAGAGATAAGCCGTACCCTGTTGGTGATCAGTTTTTCTATATCGTCTACTTTAAATACCCCGTTTTCTTTACGCTTAATGTAAATGACTTTGACTCCCAGTCGTTTAAGGTTTAACCACGGATAAATGTTAGCGGGAAAATCGGGGTAAGATACCAGTACCACATCTCCTGGCTGCCAGTTAATCCCTGAAGCAACAATGCTCAGTCCCTCCGAGGTGTTTCCGGTAAAGGCAATTTCTCCAGGTTTTGAATTTATCAGCCTGGCAGCAAGCTCCCGAACTTCCTTTACCCTATTCATCCACCTGGAATAGTGAAGGCCACCGTACTCAGTGAAGCTTTTGCACAGGTCTTCTACCGCTTTCGAAACCCTTAGAGATACAGGGGCAGTTGCAGCGTGGTTAAGGAACGTAAACTTCTTCAGAACCGGGAATAATGATCTGTATCTTTTCATACCCACGTCATACCTCTCAACCGGTGTTTTTATGAGAATAGCAGAATTTCTTCTTTACTTCATCTCCCAAATTACCAGATATGTCGTTGATTCCTCCAGAATCGGGATTATATTACTTGCGGGAGTAAAAAATAAGACATCCCGGGTATGGAATCAAAATAGCCTGGTAGAACTAAACACAACATGGAGGTGAAAAGTTGATAGGAAAAAAAGAAATAGAAACCATTAGGGAAAAAATCGCGGTTCAAGAAGTTCCTATACTTTCTCTCTACGTGGATGTAAATCCTGCAAAACCGGAAAATGCCCGCAAAGGATGGCTGGTTAGAGCTAAAAATACGTTGAAAGAACTTGAAATTCCTAGAAGTGTCGAAAATACTGTCTTTGATGTCCTTGACAAGGATCGCCCAGAAGGAAAAACCTTTGTATTGTTTGCCGGAGAAGAAGGCAAGAAGGTGTGGGTGGAGGACTTCACCCTTCAGGTAGAACTCCCCGTGGTAGATCTCGCCCAGGGTAGGGTCGAAGCAAAATGGGGAGAACCGTATATTGCCCCCCTGATTTATGCCCTTGATGAGTACGAAAGGTACTGTGTAGTATTTTTAAATAAAAAAAGATGGCGTCTTTTTGAAGTTTTTCTCGGTGAAATAGAAGAAATCATGGATGTTTTCAACGAAATTTCAACGGAAGACTGGCGCAGGGCAACCGCTGACAGTCCCAGTCTTCGATTTACGGCTCCCAAGCCTTCAGCTTCAAGAGCCGGCGCTGCGATGGACAAATTTGCCAGGAAAATAAACGTCTGGATTCAAAAATTCTACAAGAATGTTTCCAGGTTACTGGAAAAATTTGTCGATGACCATGACATAGGGAGAATTATTCTTCTTGGGACATCCGAGGAGACTCGTTTTTTTGAACAATATCTTGCTAGGAGTCTCCGAGATAAAGTAGTGGCACACCTTGCGTCTCTTCCCTCGCCGGAAGCCAGCGTAGGGGAGGTCGCTAAAAAGGTTTTTTCTGAAATTGAGAAAATTGAAAGACAAAAAGAAGTAGAATTGATAAACGAAATAAAGGAACAACCAGGAATCTGGGGACTTGAGAATGTTCTTGACGCCCTGCAGATGGGCAGATTATATATCCTGGTAGTTCCCTGGAACATGGATGTAGAAGTGTGGAGATGTGCCGATTCCGGTCTGATATTTCCTGACGAGGAGACGGCCAGGGAATTCTGCCCTGATGAAATGGAAAGGGTAAGATTGCGTGATGTGATAGTGGGTGTGGCTGCTGATTATGGCACCAGAATAGAATTTGTAAGAGGCGAAGCTGAAGATATACTCCAAGAAGAAATGGATGGTATTGCCGGACTAACCAGGTGGTAACAGCATGGGCTGGGGGTCACATACTTTGAGCCCCAGCCACTAGGATAATGATCTCATTTAGACCTCCCATTGCCCCAAAGGAGACCCTCATGGCGAAATACAAAATTCATCCCATCGTGGTAGGCACAAAACTATTTGACAAGGGAATGATGACCTATCAGCACGACTACGGGAAGCCTTATGCGATCCCCATATATTGCTGGTACATTGAAGGCGGAGACAGGAAAATACTCGTGGACACAGGGGAGATGAGTCCCATACAATCCCAGGATAGGGAAGAAAAGATTGGCGGAAAGATTTACACGTTTGAACAGGGTCTCGCAAAATGGGACCTGGCACCGGAGAATATAGATATTGTGATCCATACTCACCTTCACAACGATCACTGTGAAAACGATTTTAAGTGTGAAAATGCCGTGTTTTACGTTCATGAAAAAGAACTTGAAAGGATTCACAATCCTCACCCCTTAGATTTCAGGTACATGGAAGATTACATAGAAGATATCGAGGAAAACGGTCAGATAAAGATCGTGAATGGTGACCTTGAAATTGTACCAGGTATTAACGTTATGCACACACCAGCTCACACAGAGGGCGGTTTGACAGTTTTCGTGGATACCCCTTCCGGCAAAGCTGCCATAACAGGATTTTGTGTTATCGAGGAGAATTTTTCCCCACCCAAGGAAATTCTGGCCATGGAGATGGAAGTTATTCCCCCGGGTACCCATGTCAATGTGTACGAGGCTTACGACATAATGCTAAAGGTCAGGGAAATGGCTGACATCCTGATCCCGCTTCACGAACCCAGGTTTGCAAGAATAGATACAATCCCTTAAACACCGATGGTGATAAAAAATACCCATTATCTGAGTAAAATCGTATCGGTAGATCCTCATGTGTGACTTGCTCGCGGCCGTTGTTTTCTGCTAGACTGGCTATCTATTGTGTAACATAAGGTTGATGATTGGTAACGTGGATGACGTTTTTGTCGAAACGGAGCAAATATGAAGTATTATCCTGTTTTTCTTGATTTGAAGGATAAATATTGTCTAGTCGTTGGCGGGGGGAAAGTTGCAGAAAGAAAGATCCGGACCTTGCTGGAATGCGATGCAAAAGTAAAAATTGTAGCAAAGGAGCTAACGTCGTGGGTGGATTCGGCGGTGACCTCCGGGGAAGTGAAATATTTGGGAGAAAACTTCGAGCCTTCACAGGTGGCCGGTGCAAGCCTTGTCATTGCCGCGACAAGTGATCGCGAACTTAATCGGCAAGTAGCAAGAGAGGCTGATCGAAGGCAGATATGGTGCAACGTGGTAGATCAGCCTGAAGATTGTAGTTTTATTTTACCTTCCATTGTCGTTAGGGGTGATCTTACGATAGCAATAAGTACTTCTGGTCAAAGTCCAGCGCTGGCAAAGAAAATTCGGGAAGAACTTGAAAAAAAGTTCGGTGAGGAATATGAGACTTTTGCACGTATTTTGGGGCGTGTGAGAAAAAAAGTTCTGGAAAAATACAGTGATGAACAAGAAAGGAAAAAAATCTTTACTTCACTGGT
>JALSTM010000018.1 GCA_026983715.1 Desulfobacterales bacterium | reverse complement strand
TTCATTTCTTCAAAAGTGGTACCCATGTGAACGTCGCAGAGCTTCCCAGCTTTGGCGAGTTTCGGATTCATCATACCGTGGAAAAGAATGTCATCCGGTGGACCAGAAAAGTGGCATGATCCGCAGTTCGAACGGTCGGGTTTACCAACCTTCGTGGCTACTTCTATGAGATCGATTCCTGCCACAGGGACACCACCCTTTTTTATGTCTTTTTTATAGGTATGTGTGGAATCATGACAAATTAAGCAGTCAATCTTTGAGAGTTCAGAAGACGATTGGGAAAGGCTCCAGCCATTACTTGGGTGGCAACCAAGACAATGGTCCTCATTCCCATGAATTGAAATCCCTATATTGTTGATGCCGTAAGTCTTTTTCCCCAGATCGTTCCTTTTCTCGGCACCAAGGGTGGAACGTGCAAATCCCTTCCATTTCCAGTGAACAGTCTGTAGAAAATCTTTTGCTTCCTCCTCGTGGCATCTCAAGCATTCTTTTGTCACCGCCACCGGTGTAGGATTCCCCTTAAGTTTAACCAGCTTGCCGTGGTCAGGAACGTTTTTTCCGTGGCAATCCTTACAACCGACCGGTGCATTGACACTTTTTTTATGGCATCCGATGCAGGTCCTGTGAAAAGCAGCCTTGAGTCCAATTCTTGCCAAAGTTTTTGTTTGAAAAGGCTTTGAGTGGCATTCTGAGCAAGCGGTAGGTTTTTTGTTCATCGCTTTCAACTGCCACATGTTGACCTTGATGCCGCCCCTGTCTCCTTTCACTCTGGAAACCCTATGGTGGCAAACCGTACAGTCTTTAACTAAGCCGGCATGTTTTCTATGCATGAACCTAACGGGTTCGTAAATGTCACTGTACTTGTTTACTATGTCTTTTTTTAGCAGCTTTACCGCTTCTATGTTTTGAATCGCAAGGGGATTGTTTTGTTTCCCGTTCTTTTTTAGTGCAGGAGCGTAACGAGAGAGAATATTGTTTGTGGATTGAGCATTAGAGCTAGCTGGAACCAACATGAGTAAAGCTCCAAGGACAACTGCCGTTGCTGTTCTGAACAACCAAATTGAAAACAAGTCGGGTAATTTTTTCATCATGTCTCTGTCTCCCGTCTATTTCTCGTCTACTTTTTCCACGACAGGTAATACAGGAAATATTGTTACGCAGGCACGGTACAGGAACATCAAGCCTGCGATTAGCCCTGCGGTTATAGCCATTTCTCCTATGGAAGGAAAGTAGTGGTGTGAGGCATATGCAGGGAGGAAGCCAACAAGAAATACGTTTACCCTATTCAGCGCTACCCCGAGCACAACAAGTAACATCGCAACGAACAGTCCCATGGGTGACTGCCTAACCTTCTTGGAAAGAAGCATCGCAAAGGGTACTATCACTCCAAAGATCATTTCAACCAGGAAGCTATTTGACTGCACTGACCCTTCAAGTAGGTACACATATGCCCCCCTGTGAATCAAGTCTCCTATTTTGAAAGCCATGTATATGCCCAACAGGATCGGGGTAAACTTCGCCAGGGAACTGAGTACATCCATTTCGAGTTCGCGGTGCAAGGATTTTGAAGCCAAAAAAGATTCGAACACCACCATGGGGAATCCAACGGCTATTGCAGAAAGGAGAAACAGGAACGGAAGCAGGGGTGTATACCAGAGAGGATGAACCTTATATGGTGCTATCACCAGCAGTGATCCAAGTCCCGATTGGTGCATACATGACAGTACTACACCGGCGATAATGAAAATGAACATGAATTTGTCCAAAAATTTATCGGCAAATCTAAGCAATTTGTCCACGAAACCATTCAAAGAAGCTAGAGGTCCGGGGAGATTTACTTTTCCTATGAATCGTTCGCATACCATGGGGATAAACTCAATATAGAGTACCGTGAGGTACGTCATCACACACATGGCCACTTCAAACAACACTGAGTTTGGTTGATGATATATCATTGGATGCCAGATGTTATAAGATCGGCCGATGTCCACGAACAGTCCCAAGCTGACGAACGTGTAGCCCAGCATGGCAGTGAGAAGAGCTGGCCTGGTAACAACTTCATAGTAATCATTGTGAAGAATGTGGGCCAGGAATGCAGTGGTAAACCCTCCTGCTGCCAGTGCCACACCCGTGGCGACGTCCACCCCGATCCAGAGTCCCCAGGGATACTGGTTTGTGAGGTTTGTAACGCCTCCCAAACCAAGAATATATCGGGCAATTACGAATGCCAGTCCGACCAGCATAAAGCCCAGCATGACCCAGACTCCTGGAGTAAAAAACGGATAATCTACGGGAGCCGCTTTGTGGTGATTTGAACCTTTCATTATCCCTTTATTCCTCCTTTCCCGCATCGTTTTTCTTCTTTCGACGGGTTATCCACATTACTCCTCCGAGAAGAGCATAAAAAGCGAGCGGAGATACGAAACCCTTGAATACGGTATGTTGAATGGTCTCTGTGAGCCTGGGAGGTGGTAACTTCCCGAGTTTTTGGAATCCCAGTTTCTCAAACGGAACTGAAGCCAGGTACATCCAGCTCGTTCCACCCACTTCTTCTTCCCCGTAAACGTGGTTAATGTATCTATCCGGGTTCTCTCTTATCTTGAAGTGTGCCAGATGAACCAGATCTCTCCTTTTACCGAAGGTAATAGCCTCAACAGGGCATACCTGGGCACACCCTGGTAGTCCGCCCTTTTCGAGTATTTCATGGCAAAATATGCATTTCCTGACCTTCGGAGTGAGAGGGTTGTGATATTCATATGCCGGAATAACGAAGGGACATGCAACCATGCAATATCGACAACCTATGCACTTGCTTGCGTTGTAAGCAACCGGACCTTCAGGGAGTTTTTGTAAAGCACCTACGATGCATGCTGATACGCAGGCAGGATCATTGCAGTGCATGCACTGAACTTTTACGAATATAGGTTCTTTCTTTTTGTCCGGTGCATCCGGTTCCTTGAAATATCTGTTCACAACTGTGTAGGATTTGGCATCGGGTCGTCTCTGCTTCTCAAAAACGGTGTAGTCTTCAAAAGAAGTATCAGGTGGCGGCAAGTGGTTTACCTTGTTGCATGCTTCTTCGCACTTCCTGCACCCAAGGCACACGGTGGTGTCTATCAGACAGCCCCATTTGTCACCAAAGTCTTCTTTTGTTTCCTTGGCTTCTGCTGTTTTTTCTCGACCAGCAAGAAGACTCCCGCCTGCTATTCCGGTAATTTTGAGAAAATTTCGTCTGTTTATTTTCACGATCCCTTCTCCTCTTTGCTGACCTTTTCTTTTCTGCTGGTAAAACGGAAAAAGGCAATCAGCGGGCCAACGATGCTTATTGTTATGAAACCCCACAAAATGGTTTTGACCGATTTTGCAAGCCCGGGGAGCGTGTGCGGGGTTTCCCGCATCGCAAGCCTTTCCTGGTATTCCTTTGCCCCGCTTTGCCAGAACGCAAGGCTCATTTTCCTTCCGCCAGGCAACGTGGGTTCTTTTGGCCAGTCAACGGGTTCGACTCCTGCTAGATAGTAAAGGTTGGGTTTAGTATTGACCACGGAATTAACAATCTGAACCACATCATTTTTTCTCAGGATCTCGCTTATTTTGCTCGAAGGGTCATTTAGATCCCCAAAAATACGAACCTTTGTGGGACAAGTATCAACACATGCAGGTTCAAGCCCCATGGCAAGGCGTTCTTCGCAAAAATTGCACTTATCAACAATCTTCTTTTCCGGGTGGAAATACCTTGCCCCATATGGGCATGCAGGAATGCAGTTACCGCATCCTATGCACCTTTCTGGGTCAATTACCACTCTCCCGTCAGTATTCTTGTAGGTTGCTCCTGTGGGGCACGCAGCAACACACGACGGTATATCGCAGTGCATGCAACCACCGGGTTGGAAGGAAATTCGCAAGTTGGGAAAAGCCCCAATAAGCCCTGTATTTTTGACCCAGTTTCTCGTGTGTCCCAAGGGTACAGCGTTAGCTGCCCTGCATGCCACCATGCATGCCCTGCAATCTATGCACTTGGAAGTGTCCAGAACCATTCCGTATTTGGTTCCCATCTTCAACTCCTTACCTTTCTGATAGTTACAAATGTCTCGTGCATGGCAACGGTGCCGGTGAGTTTATCTATCTTGTCCTCTAGCAATCTCGTGATGCAGGCTCCATTGTTGTATACGAGCCTCATTGATTTAGACATGGACCCGAACCCAGAAAGCATGAAAGTGGTATCCGGCCTGATCCCTTCTGTTACCTCTGCAAGAATTTTTTCTTTTCCTACGGGACTTTCTACCTCCACCAGGTCTCCTGTTTTTATGCCCAGCTTGGATGCAGGGTCAGGATGAATCCAAAGGGTATTTGTTGGAGTAAGCTCATGGAGCCACGGATTGTTCTGGGTAGTGTTGTGAGTGTAAATTGCTGTACGTCCCACTACGAGCCGGAATTTCCCGGGAGGCACATCCTGTGGTGGCCTGTAGACAGGTAGTGGGTCGGCCCCCGCTTCTTCGTAACGTGGCGAATAAAGCTCTATTTTCCCAGTACTCGTTTTCAGACGCTTCCCTTGGTAAATGCCATAAACCGGTAACCCAGGGTCATATACCCCTTTTTCGCGAATAGCCTTATCTGCTTCAGGAAAATGCTTAAGCTGTACCTTTCTGAACTCATCGATATCAAAATTGAAGTATTCCTCAAGCTTAAGTCTTTTTGACAGTTCCTTTAGAATCCAGAAAATTGATTTGGCTTCAAAGAGTGGCTTTATGACAGGGTCATGATAAACCAAGCAGCCACATGCAGATGCACCCGGTTCTATGATGACCGGGTCCTTTCTCTCAAGGTGCGCCTGCGCAGGCAGTACGAGGTCAGACATCCATGCCGTGTCACTCATAATAATGTCAACCGTACATATAAATTCAAGATGATCTATCATCTCCAGGGTTTTGCTCTGGTCGGGAATGCTCATCATCGGGTTTAGATGATAATTGAACCAACCTTTTATCGGATATGGTTTCTCTGCAATTATGGCCTCGCGCATCTTGCTGAATGAGCCGGTTTCTTCAAACATCATGGGGACAGACTCCGCGTCAGCTCTATCTTCAGGGTTATCATCGTAGAAAGGTGCGGTGTAGTCAGGCTGGGGCAGGCGAATATGAGGTTTTCCGAGAAGTCCTCCCTCGGTATCCCAGTTACCAAGGATTCCGTTTAATATTGCTCCGGCTCGAGCAATCTGGGTTGAGTCTTCGTAGAAGGAGTTCCTTCTGCCTGGATAGAAAATGGCCTTGGGGGCCGCTTTGGCCATTTCCTTTGCAATCTTTTCGATGGATTTTGCAGGAATTTCACACTGTCCCTCTGCCCATTGAGGCGTGTATTGTTGTACATGTTCCGCCAATTTCTCAAACCCGTAGGTACGATTACGAATAAAATCTTTGTCGTACAAGTTTTCCTTAATAATCACGTGGATGAGCGCAAGCGTAAAAGCCATATCCGTGCCGGGTTTGATAGGATACCATTCGTGAGCAATTGCAGCGGTCTTGGTAAACCTCGGGTCTAGAACAACCAATTTCGCTCCATTTTTAACGGCCGTTACCAGGTCTATTGTATCAGGAGTAAAAAACGCTTCCGCCCTGTTGGCACCTGCCATGATTATGTATTTTGTATTCAAAATGTCCGCGAACGGGTATTCACCGAAAGTGTCGACATATGCACGTACCGTGGTGTTAAAACATTGAGACTCATGGCTAGCGATATTATATGAACCAAAAACTTCTGCAAACCTGTCAACAAATCCCATTTGGGTGTCTTCTCCATGGGAGAAGAGAACACCGCACCGGGTATATTTTTTTGAAATTTCCGTAAGCTTGTTGGCAAGAAGATCGAGTGCTTCATCCCAGGAGATTCTTTTCCACTTTCCTTCTCCTCTTTCACCTTGGCGAAGAAGAGGGGTTTTTAAACGATCTGGATTATAACATGCCATCAGCCCGGCATTTCCGCGGGCACAGAGCATGCCTCTCGACTTCTTAAAATTGGGATTGGGATCAAGCTTGTATGCTACCCCATCCCTAACCCTTGCGATCAATGCACAGGTATTTACACACATGCCGCAAAAGGAAAAGTGGGAGGTTTCATTGGAAGAGTGACTTTTCTTCTTGGCGGACTTATCAATTTCCAAAGCCCGCAAGATTTTCGTTTGAGAGCCAATGGCTGCCGAAATTGTTGTAGCACTACCAAGCTTAAGGAATGTTCTTCTGCTAAGTGGCCTTTTGTTTATAACACCCATTCCCTTGTCTCCTGGATTTTGCATTTTCGTCTGATTATATATTGCTACCTGGACTATTTTTATGGTCACAAAGTAAAAAGGGGAGACTTGCTCCCCTTTTTTGGCTTAGAATTCCACCGTAGCACTTAAGTAGTAGACCTGAACATCGTCAACCAGAGGCGTTAACGCATCCAGGGCTGTTGCGTCGTCAATATCAACGGGTTTTCCGAGTGGATTTCCGCTGTTGGTATACTCGTAATCGTAGAACTGGGCTCCGGCGATAAGATAAAAATGCCTTCCCAGGATTTCTTGAATATAATAAGGTTCAAATACGTGTCCGCGAGCCGCCAGTTTGCTTCCAACAAGAGAATCTTCTGCTCCGGTGAAATTGAACCAGTACTTGGACCCATAGTTGTATTCAAAACCTAGCTTCCCATGAATCTTGTCAATGGGAATCCTGAAACCCGCGTAGATGGAATACCCGTCGTGGCTCTCCAGGTCTCCGTTAGAACTGAGGAGTCCTAACCCCATGATGTTTCCAAAAAAGAGATCCTTCGAGACATCGTCCGGATCGGTGTGGCTGTATGCACCTGATACGAACCAGTCAATGCCGTGAAACTGGCTCTGCACTAGTACGGTCAAAAGATCTGCATCGCCTATGTTATTCGTAGCACCAACCCTTGATACAAACCCTCCCGAGTTAGGGGTAAAATAGTACTGACCGCTGGTATTTTTACTAACGGAAAAAGGCATTACCGTGAGACCAGTAAATCCATCAGTGACGTCGAAGGCATGGGCGTAATTAAGGCTGACACTTGTTACATCATCGTTATACAGACTAATGATGGTTCCCAGCATATGAACATCGTCTACATCACCGTTATGCTGCAGTGTTGCGGCATTGCCCCATCCACCTTCATACCCTATACCGTAGCAGAGTTTCACATACGGTCCGGGCCATCCAAGTACATCTTCAAGACCGAAAAATAAGGTGCCCCCGTCAAATTGCCAGTTAATGATGTGAGCTAAAGGAGAGCCACCTTCGAGGGTGTTATTCCTGTATTGTAAAGGGGGACCCTCAGTGGCTGGCCTTCTACCCAGGGAAACGTACCACTTGACGGGATGAGCGTTATCGCGGTAAGTGAAGTATGCCCTTTCTACTCTTAAAGTATCGTCACTTGGAATATTTGCGGTATTGCCATCCATTACTACGCTGTTTATATTTCCGTTGTACCACCTGACTCCTGTGCTATCGCCCCAAACTTTGTACATTGCAAGACGTCCGTCGGCACTAAGGTGGTTACCATACTTGGCCCTCAGCCGCATTCGTACTCGAGTGGTATAAATGATGTCATTGTTATAGTCGTAGCTATCGGGATCGGGAACCATACCCATGGTTTTCATTTGATTGATCCCTTGCTGTATCTGCGCTAGGGTAGCGCCGTTGAATCCTCCGCTGGCCGTGGGCGTAAAAAACCCTTTCATAAAGCTGCTGGGGGCAATCTGAAGGTTATCGTAGTGAATGCTGTCACCCCGGGCCCTAATATTTAGACCCAGTGATACCTTGTCGGTAAAAACATGCATCTCCGTTTTATCGACACGTTCGCTGAGTTCATCCCTTTCTTCTTGAGCTTCCTTGGCCTGTTCCTGCTGCTTGGCCATTTGTTCTTTTTGTTCAGCAAGTTGCTTTTTTAACTCCTGTAATTCCTTCGCCATCGCGTCAATTTTTTTCTGGAGCGCTTCCAGATCCGTGGCCTTGGCGGCGATGCATCGAGGAGCGGACACCGTCACCAAAAAAAACGCTATGACAAGTATTGAAACCAGTAAAAGGCACCTCCTAGTCATTTTCCCCTCCCATCAATGAGTCCATGGCTTAGAATTGCCCATGAGCTTAGGTTTTGATCAGTGACACTTTGCCGGTTGTGGTGAGTCGTAAGCGTGTTCATACAAATAGGTGTAAATGTCGTTTAGTTCTTCAGGCTTGAACTTTTCCCAGATATCCGGACGTTTCTTGTGCTTGTTTTTTTCAAAGAAACGTTTCCACTGCGACTGGGTTTTACTCAAAGGTTCAAGCACCTTACCAGCATCTTTCCCTGTTACTCCAGGTTTATGGCAAACCCTGCACTTGGTTCGAAAAAGATATTTACCTTTTCTCGGGTTTCCCTTTTTTGCAATTACTCCAGTTGCAAAAAATCCCAAAATCATGATGAAAATCGCCAGTACTTTAAGGGCTTCCTTCATTTTTCCCCTCCTTTGGAAAAAGTTTTATTGTTGAATTGGTAAAAAAGTTTTAATCTATGTGCCCCGGTTTCAAGTTCCAGAGCTACTTAAACCGGTAGGTCCGGAAATGCTAAGATGCTGAGGCAAAAAATGCGCCAAGAATAACAGTACATTGTATTACAATAATATTAACAATAATAGGTATGTTAGAATTATAGAGTCACCAAAGAATTGAACATGGGGAAAAATGTAGGATTGTATCCATGGAATTATTCCATGGAGAGATTCCATGGCTTTTGTGAATCTTTAAATCAAGAAAGGAAACTCCAAACTGCTCTTTTCGCAACGAAAAAGAAGTTAAGGTAACGCAGGTACCTTATCAAGTGAAGGGAAGGTTTTCATCTGGCATCCCAATCTAATAGGCTTGATTCGAGTACTAAGCTTTGTTTTGACCGGTATGCCCGAGAAAGGATAATTCGCCTGGAATTTGTCTTATAATTTTGAATCTCGTATCGGTGGATTTAAGCATTATTGCGTTAGGACATAGTTGGTAAGTATATTGATGAAATACAGACAAATAAATGAAGGCACAATCAAAGACGGCGATAGGATACTTATCATGAAGCCCAGCTCTCTGGGCGACATTGTGCATACAGTTCCTGTTGTCCAAGCAATAAAGAGACAGTTTCCTCGTAGCCGTATTTCCTGGTTTGTCTTGAGAGAATACCTGGGTCTTGTCGATCTGCTCGATGACGTAGACGAAACGATACCTTTTTTCCGTCATGGAATTACTGCGTCTCCAGTAAATTACGTCAAGAGCCAGCTTGAAACTATCAGAAACTTGAGGAAAGGTTCCTTCGACTGGGTGCTGGATTTCCAGGGTCTGTTCAGGAGTGCACTTTTCGGTTATCTTTCTGGAGCACGCAGGAAATTTGGGTTTTCATGGAAAAGAGAGCCAAATAAGTTCTTTTACAATTTTTATGTAAATGTGGACAGGCGAAAACATGCCTTGGAGAGGAATCTCGGGTTGGCAGCTTGCCTAGGTATTAAGGTAAGCGAAAAAGACCTTGTTGCCCGGTTCAAAATTAAGGAGATTAGGGGTATTAATTTAGGGAAAGAGGGAAGGGTTATTATTTGCCCTGGTGGTAGGTGGCGGTCTAAAAGGTGGCCGATAGAGAATTATGCTTCGGTGGCTAAGTATGTGGTAGAAAAACTGAAAAAGAAAGTTGTGGTTGTTGGCAGTAGGGAAGAAAGGGGGCTGGGAGAATTTATCGCTGAGAGAGTAGGAAAGGGAGTGCTGGATTTGACCGGAAGGATTTCACTTGAGGAACTCCCTAGTGTTTTACAAGGGGCAGAAATCGTTGTAACGAATGACACCGGTCCCATGCATCTTGCGGCAGCAATGGGGAAACGGATTCTTGCTTTTTTCGGTCCCACAGATCCTGCACGTACGGGCCCATATGGCAAGAACCACGTGGTCTTGACATCCGGCGTAAAATGCGCCCCATGTTTTAAAAAGGAATGTGATAAAGGAACTGAGTGTTTGAAAACGATAACGGTTGAGAGGGCAACCTTTGAAGTGAAAGAACTATTAGGTGTTAACTAGCGGATCGGTTTCTAAAAAAATATTTGTAACTTCCTGTCATTGCATGGACTGCTGTCGAAAGCATACGACGCAATCTCGTTGGAATATCAAAGTATCGGAGACTGCTTCGCAGCGCTCGCAATGACTCTACTTTGGCTTTTTGTTTGACAAACAATCTAGGAGGCGACCTATTTATATTTTATCTTCAGCTTCAGCTAGGTTTTTGTAAAGACTTTCATCCCTTTGTGCGGCAGGCGCAACGTGGTCCTGCCACGCTGGTTAGTCATATTTTACGATTTCAAATGTAAGGTTTTTGGAGGGAAATTATGGGAATTAGACAAGAATTATTGGAGATCTTGGCTTGTCCGAAATGCAAAGGAGAAGTCAGGCTGAATGAAGATGGTACTGGTCTGATTTGTGACAGTTGCCGGCTATTATACGAGATTAAGGATGATATTCCTATTATGCTTATAGATGAAGCGATAAGACTGGATAACACAGAGAAATAATAAAAGGCTCAATCTTTCCACCGTTTCTCAAAAATCACGGATAACATGGAGTTGTTTAAACGAATTTTAAATTTAGTAAGGCCCTACTGGTTGCGTGTCGCTATTGCCATAGCACTCATGGCCATAGTGGGAAGCTTGTCGGGACTTACAGCTTATCTCGTAAAACCTGTTATGGATGGAATATTCGTCGAAAAAAACGAGGTAATGCTGAGAATCTTGCCTATTTTGGTACTTGGCGTATTCTTTGTGAGAAGTATTTGCGATTGGGGCCAACGATATCAAATGAGGTATGTGGGGCTAAGAATCATAAGTGATCTAAGAGAACGGCTATATGATCATATTCAGGATCTTTCGCTTTCTTTCCTTGAAAGAAGTTCTAGTGGTGTTTTGATGAGCCGAATAACCAATGATGTCAATCTCTTGGAAGGTGCAGTCTCTGCGGCGATTACCAGCTTTCTCAAAGACTCATTCACCATGGTGGGGCTCGTTTTTGTCGTGTTTTACCAAGACTGGAAGCTTGCATCCGTGGCCGTCTTGGTGCTACCCGGGGCCTATTTTTTGATTGATGCTCTAGGTAAAAAAATGAGGCGATACAGTAAGAGATGTCAGGAAGCCATGGGAGATATTTCGAGCATAGTACAGGAGTTACTACGTGGGATCAGGGTAGTCAAGGCATTTAACGGGGAAGCTTACGAGCTTTATAGGTTCGACAGGGAAAATGAAAAAATATTTAAGTACAACATGCGTACATCAGTGCTTCAGGGTATTTCATCGCCGTTGATGGAGTTGCTCGGGGCGCTCGGCATTGCCACCATTATTGGCTATGGGGGATTCCAAGTTATTCGTGGACAGTCAACTCCAGGAACGTTTTTTTCGTTTCTTGCCGCTCTTTTTATGCTCTACAAGCCCATGAAAAGGCTAAGCAAGGTCAACAACTTGATTCAAAATGGATTGGCGGCAGCAAAGAGAATCTACGAAATCCTGGACACCCAACCCGAAATAGTTGATTCTCCGGGAGGTATGGAGCTAAAAGAACTGAAAAAGAGCATTGAATTCAGGAACGTATCCTTTAGCTACGGGGAAGGGACCGTTTTGAGAGACATAAACATTTCCATTGCAGCCGGGGAAGTGGTGGCTGTGGTAGGGGTGAGTGGAGGAGGAAAAACTACCCTGGCAAGCCTTATCCCCCGCTTTTACGACCTTCAAAAAGGGGAGATTCTGATTGATGGGATTGACATAAGAAAATTCAGTATAAATTCCTTACGGTCCAGAATTGCCATTGTGAACCAGGAACCTTTTCTTTTTAATGATACGATATGGAATAACATTGCGTACGGAAATTTTAATAAAAGTGACAAGGAAATTATCCAGGCCGCTAAAGCTGCTTACGCTTACGATTTTATTGTTGCATTGCCGCAAGGCTTTGATACGGTAGTCGGGGATAGGGGAGTTTCGCTTTCCGGGGGACAAAAGCAAAGAATCTGCATAGCAAGAGCCTTCTTGAAGGACGCTCCAATTCTCATACTGGACGAAGCCACCTCGTCCCTGGATAACGAATCAGAGAAGGAAGTACAAAAATCGCTTTTCAACCTTATGAAAGGTCGCACGACGATTATCATAGCTCATCGCCTTTCCACGGTAATTAATGCAAGCAAAATATTCGTAATTTCAGATGGTAAAATCGTGGAAACCGGGAGCCATGAAGAGCTTCTGGGAAGGGGAGGCGAGTATTCCAGGTTATACAGGATGCAGTTTCTGAATGCTGTCCCTCAACAATCAAATGAAACCCGGTAGAGATCGTCGAATGGTCCCAGCTTCACGCTTCCTAATTGTAAATGGTGACGATTTTGGCCTCACAAAAGGGGTTAACAAAGGCGTTCTCGATTGCTATAAAAAAGGTATACTAACCAGCGCTACACTCCTTGCAGGTTTGCCTGCATCCGAAGAAGCCGTTAGACTTGCGAGGGACTCCTCGTTAAGCGTGGGGCTTCACCTGAACCTTGGTTTGACACCAGCCAGCTTGTATAAAGATGCGCATGTTCCTTTTATTGCTTCGAGTGTCGAGCATAACCGAGTTTATCTCATATGGTTACTGTCCACCATGAAGGATCAATTTCGGAAACATCTGCTGGACTTTTTCAGGTGTCAGGTAGAATGGGCACTCAAAAGGAAAATTGATATAACGCACCTCGATACGCACAAGCACATACATCTCTGGCCTCCCGTGGCGCGGCTGGTATGTATTGTTGCAAAAGAGTATGGCATTCGTGCGGTAAGATTCCCCTGTGAACCTTTCTGGGCAAAAGGAGCTTTGAACTTGAGGACCCGCATCCCATTGTTTGTCCTATATGTTTTCGGAATACTCACGAGAAGGGTTCTGAAAAGAGCAAAAGTTAAATCACCGGATCACTTCAGGGGAATTATCAACACCGGCTGGTGGTCGAAGAAGAGGTTCTTGGAGACCTTGAAAACTCTTCCGGATGGTGTTACAGAGGTGATGGTTCATCCTGGGTATCGCGAGGGATTGAGCCGTGAATTTACGCGTCTTCTTTCATCAAGAGAGAGGGAAGTAAAAATACTTACCGACCCGGAAGTGGTTAACTTTTGTGCTGAGAACTCTATTCAACTGGTAAACTACAATCACGTTCTTGAGTAAAGGTGATAGGTCTTAATTTGAAGGAGGAGTAAAACTGACTACACGATCTGAAAATAAGAATCCTGACCTCTCAATTGTCCTTCCCGTATATAATGAAATAGAAGTAATTCCTCATCTTTATAAGAGGTTAAAGTCGGCGGTAAAGGACCTTGATCTTTCCTATGAGATAATTTTCGTTGATGATGGCAGTACTGACGGGAGCGGAGAAGCGATCAGAAAATTTGCAGAAAAAGATCCTACGATAACCCTTATCACTTTTAGAAGAAACTTCGGACAAACTGCTGCCCTTGCAGCCGGATTCGATTACGCAAGGGGAGAAGTCATTATTGCGATGGATTCCGATCTTCAATATGACCCGATGGAAATTCCCAGGTTTCTGGAGAAACTTGAAGAAGGATATGACATCGTTTCAGGTTGGCGTAAAAACAGGGTCGAAAATTTCTGGTTACGTAAACTCCCCTCCCTGGTTGCCAATAAGATTATGATGTTTCTAAGTGGTGTAAAGATCCACGATTTTGGAGCCACGTATAAGGCGTACAGGAGAGATATCATAAAGCAGATCCGTCTCTACGGTGACCATCACCGCTTCATTCCGGCGCTAGCAAGTTCCATCGGGGCACGGATAACAGAGATTCCGATTAAAAACTTGGAAAGACCCTACGGAAAGAGCAAGTACGGACTTGGGAGAATTTTTCCCGTTTTGTTCGATTTTATTTCCATCAAGTTTTTTCTCAAATACCTCACGCGCCCGTTACAGTTCTTCGGAGGGCTAGGATTGGTATGCCTAGTTTCCGGCCTGACAATGGGTATTTACATGTTAGTGGATAAGTTCTGTTTCGGCAAGCCCATAATGGTAGAACATGGTCCGCTGGCACTTCTGATGGTTTTGCTTATCGTTTTAAGTTTCAGTTTTATTTCTCTGGGCTTGCTTGGTGAAGTTCTTTCCCGGATCTACTTTGAAGGCACCGGAAAGAAAACCTATAGCGTCAGGGAAATATGGAGAGGCAGAGAGGAAGTATCCTCATTAAAAAACACTTCAGTGTAACACACTCATTTAACCGGTTGGTTGGCGGCGGTTCCCGGCGCTCTTCCTGCTTTTGCCGTGTAACTTCTCAAAAACGGTAAACCAACAAGGCTAGGGACCCAATACCGGGTAGACACCAATATTCCCACAGCCGCCATGGTTTCGTAGCCGAACTTGTCAGAAAAAAGGTAAATCAATGCTGCGTCCCTTGTTCCCATCCCGCCGATGGTCAGTGGCAGCAACCCTATAAGTATAGCTGCAGGAACAAGACCGAATACGTCGATCAATTTTACGTCGGTTCCGAGGGTGAGAAAGAAAAAGTATATCTGGACCAGGTGGAAGGCCCAAAGGGCGACAGAAATGACGATAATGAAAATTAGACGTCGGGGGTTGTTTTTTAGTCTCCCGAGATAAGCTTCGGTGTCTTTAACAAGCATGTCCAATCTAGGGAACGGTTTTAGAATTTTCCCGAGTAAATATCTCAAGGGATTAGATTTTTTTTCAAGAGTGATAAAAAGAACGGTAAACACAACCACACATGTGCTTAGAAGCATAAGAACCAGGACGATTTTTTTGTCAAATCCTCGTAGTCCAGTTGCTCCCAAAAGAAAAAGTAAACATAGGGAAGATAAATCGAGGAGTTTCTCAAGAAACACAGTGTCGAAACCTCTCTTGTACCCAACAATACTTTCTTGCCGTAAGAAATACGCCTTAGTAAGATCTCCCAGCTTGGAAGGCATAACGGAATTTAAAGACATTGCAGCAAGAAAAATTTTGGTTGCGGTTATAAGAGGCAAGTCTACTTCTTCTTTTAGCAGCAGCTTCCAACGCAGGATGCTCACAAATGTGGTGATAATGAAAAAGCTTGCGGCGATTGCCAAGTACAACAAGTTCGCATGGACACAGATTTCTAAAAAGGAGTTCCAGTTGACTCGTGAATATATGAATACAAATATCAGCAATGTAAGTACACTTGCAATGAACTTTTTCATCTCTTTTTTACATTCTCTCTAATCGTTCATTCTATCTTTCTTCTCAAAAGCACTTGGTTGGTTTTATTGAGTACTTCTTTTTCCTTTTTGAATTCCTCCCAGGATCCCAACCTCCCCAACTGGAAGGCGTTACTCTGGGCAACGTAAATAGATGTTAGGTTCGTAGTCTCCATCAGCCTTTTTATCTTTAGCCTGTCTTCTTTCCATATCCTATCTACGATTGTTATGTCTTTTCTACGGAGCAAAATTTCCCTGGAAAAACCCACGGGGAGAAATTTCTTATGCGTAATCAACCGTCTCTGGAGCAAACTGCGAATGGCTTGACTGCCACGGAAAGTTTTGCCGAGTATCAGAGTAAGAATTCTAAAAATTATGAGCTTCTGTGGGGTAACATATTCCTTCCTGTATGAGGCAAAACGCCCTTCTACATGTACTAGATTATTTTCGACTTTGACCCTATTTTCAGATACGTGGCCTGTCACACCAATAATGCCATTGGAAAGCTCAATTGCAAGGCCGGTAGAACTCGATACGAGAGCCTGCCCTTTGAAAATTTTATGAGTTCCGCCTTTGTTAAGGGATATTACACAGTAAAAAGGCCCTTTCTTCTTTATCAATAGGTTACAACCTGAAAAATATTTTGTGAATTCGCTGGGATGCGCGTATGGTTTTCTCTTTTCCTTCCGGAAATATCTGTATGCAAGCAGGTAATTGCAAGCCAGGTGCCCCACCATTCTGTCGTCATCCAGGTAAAGGCGGGTCCCTTTGGCTATAGCTTTTTGAAATCCCATTGCAAGGTAGGCAGCTTTTCCGTATTTTTCCGACAGAATCTCCATCCCGGCAGGATATGCAATGTAAGTATTTCTGCTACCGTACTCGCCACCGTAGCTATAATCCGGATGCAAAAAGTAAACGCTGAACCCAAGGGCTTTTTCAAGGAGAGGCAGAACACTCGGATCTCCGGATTTTTGCCAGTAGCGAGCCAGGGCATCAATGGTTACGGTTTGATATCCCGGGTCCGCCCCTTCGTATTCCTGGAACCAACCTTCTGGATGTTGCCACTTGCGAAGGATATCGATTCGTTCCCGGACACCTTTTATATACCTTTTTTCTCCCGTGATAGTAAAAACGTTGTAAAGGGCCAGAACAACGAGTGCCTGATGGTTGCTAAGCTTTCCGGTTTCCTGGTGATACATTAGCCAGTCGGCTCTTTTTCTGAAGAAAGATTCTAGTTGTATATCTCTTAATCCGAGCAGACTGTAAGCCTCTGTCATGGCTAGAAGTGAAAAAACAGTGGCTCCAAGCGCCCTCTCATTAGGGTAATAATCATCACAGGAGCCATCCCTGTGGGCACTTCGGAGGGCAAAATACATGCCGGCTACGACAAGGTCTCTTATTGCCGGATTTGAGTAATAGATATTACCGGGAAATTTTTTACTGTAAACAAGTGCAAGAGGCAAAACGTTTTCTTGGTACATGCCGCTTGGAAAATCGGCTGTTTTATAATGCCAGTAATTCTTGTCAAAGCACCCAAAGGTGGGGGATAAGGGAGATTGATCTGCCAGGGTTAAAATATGAGGTATATACCGTAGGCCTTCTGAAAAATAAATGTCACTGCTACAAACAGGGTTATTTCCAATTTCGTTCACGCTCGTCTACAGTTTCTACGCCGGGCCGGGAGAAAGTTCGCTGAAAAAATTATCCGGTACTTATCTTCTTTTCTATATCCCGCTTGTAAGTTCTTATATCTCTGACCTCTGCCTTTTCAGAGATGTCTGTTGTTGACTGTTTTTCTGCAATGTGCTCATATTCGAGCTTTTTTATTCTCTGCAAAATGTCTTCACTCAGGCTTCTGTTAACCGATATTAAGTCCGCCAGGAAACCAATCAGTATTATCATGATGCCCATGAGTAAAAGTACACCGGACAGTATAACTGATTGTACGTATGTTCTGCCTGTTTGGTTCAAAATGAAAATATTAATTACGTAACGAAGTCCAAGGATGAATCCTGTTGAAAACACGAGGCTGCCTAAAATTGTAAATACTCTGAACGGCCGATATATTGTAGCAACGCGGATGATTGTTATGATTGAGTTCTTCAGATAAGAAGGTATGGATTTAAAAAGCCTGCTCTCCCTTGTTTTTGGGTTTGTTCTTATTTTTACCGATTTAATTGTTAAGTTCTTATTTCCCGCCTGTATAATGGTTTCAAGAGTGTACGTGAAGCTGGAAAATACGTTTAGTTGCAATGCTGCTTCCCTGGAAAATGCGCGGAATCCGCTAGTTACATCCGTGACAGGTGTGTGTGAAATTTTTCTGATCACCCAGCTTCCGAACTTCTGTAGTTGTTTTTTAATAAAAGAGAAGTGATTGATCCTTTCAACTTGACGGTCTCCAATAACAATGTCTGCTTCATTTCGAAGAATTGGGCTAATTAATTTTTCTATATCATCCCCGCAATACTGGTGGTCGGCGTCGGTATTTACTATAATATCTGCTCCCAGCCTTAAGCATTCATCTATGCCGGCCACAAATGCCCGAGCAAGTCCCCGGTTGGATGTAAAAGAAACTATGTGTCTTATTCCCAGGCTACGGGCAACCTCTTCGGTTCTGTCCGTACTCCCATCGTTTATCACCAGTATTTCTATTTCATCGATACCATCTATCTTTTTTGGTAAGTCTCGGATAGTTAACGGTAACGTTTTTTCCTCGTTGTAACAAGGTATTTGGATAAAGAGTTTCATTGGTAACCTATTGCAAAAGAATTCACAAGTTTTCGGCCTACTCCAGTATATATATGAAAATTTCCCGATAATGACAATATATATTCCATTTAAGAAATTAAATGCATAAAACGGATCTTACAGTAGATTTTACTGTCGAAGGCATCTTTCATAACCATCTAAATTCTCGGCATAATGTGCCATTTTCTGAGCAAATTCTTGACGCTAGAACAACTCATCGAAGCCAACTACTATACTCAGTCCTTATTACTAGTAGAACCCTGACTGAATGTAAATAATAATCTCAATATTTTCTTCCCCATCATTTACTGAGTTCATAAATCACGAAACCACCCCATTTGAAAATAGGTTTTAGCTTGCCATTATTTAGGAGAAAGAAGCCAGAATCGGAGTTTTGTGAAACGATGTTCTTAATCTGATGATTGAAGGGGACGTAATACACAAAAGGTTGTCTCAGAAGATGGGGATCGTAGTCACGCTTGCGAATAATAATATGAGTAATATTGTACTTCTTAACTATCTTGTTAATTTGTTGCTGGTTGTGGGCGTAAATTACACTGAAAATATCATAAGTTCTTTTCCTGGCCTCTTTATAAAACCCAACAAAATAAGGTAGCAAAAGCTCACTACACATTAGAACACGTCTCTTACATATCAGGGGAATGTCGTCAGCAAGATCTGGGTGGCACAAAATAAGGGAGTTTTTTGGAAGGCCTGAGACAAAATCGAATAATTTTTTTCGTGGTTCGTATGACCTTGAGGTGAATGCGAGAACAATCGGAATTACTGTGGTAATCAGGAGTAATACAGAAGAATATTTCAAAAACGTTTGAAAAAAAAGTACATGAATGCTGCTTTTTTGAACCACTTTATAAATTCTTCTGATATTTGTTGCAATTATTACTATAAAGGCAAGAGGAAGTGTTTTACTGGTGTACTTAACGGGGAGATACAATTCAAACAAGAAACAGTGCGCTATAACAAACAGTAACAAAGAGGAAAAAATGAGCCATATAGCTGTTTTTTCTATCTCTATCTTACCCGTTTTCCAAACTGCTATGAAACATACTAGGATCAAAAGAGCTGGAAGGGATGGCTGTGATAATATTCCTATACCGCTTCTGGTGGTACATTGTAATCCTCCAACGTAATAAATCCATGGATTTTTATTGAAAAACGGTCTTCTACCGTGTTCCCATAACTCCGGCATTCGAATTGCGTCTTCATATTTTACCAAAGGTCCATAACAATGGCTGGTCGTTGTAAGAAAATATGCAGCGCACAAAACAGCCCCAGCACAAAACAGCAAAATTGCAAGAGGGACAAAAGACTTTCTGAATAGATTCATTGAAAACGATTTTTTCTCTCGCCAAAGCAAAGGTAGGAGCAAAATACAATTGAGAAAAATCGGAGGATAAAACAGCGTCGTTAAAAAGAGAACTATACCCACTTCCCAAGGCTTTTTTCTGAGTACGGAATAGAGGAAGAATACCAATAAGATCGGAGAGAAGCTTCTTTGAAAGGAACCAGCTAAGACAGGTTCATAGTAAATCAAACCCAAAAAAGCCATGAGAATGCCTACGTATTCGTCTCGGATTTCCTTTCCCAGCAAGAAAATTCCAATAGAGAAAAACGGAAAGAGTAGGAAAGAAAAAATCTTACTGAAAAGAAGAGGGTCAATGAATTGGGCAGCTAACCAATACAATGTTTTGTAACCGAAGGGCGCAAATTGGGGAGATGACATGAAACTTGCCAAAAAATCATTCTGGAAAAGCTCTTTATCCCGATACTTATACGTCCAGAATATGTGCTGTCTTGCGTCGTCTTCAAAACGATACGGATTGTTTAGATAAGGAACAACCGCAAAGGATGCTGCCAGAAGCCCAATTAAACATGCAAAAACGATAAGGCGATCCGCGAGACTAAAGTTAAACCTTTTCGTATTCATCATCTAATGATAGGTTAATTTTTTTAGCGCTTCCATTTTTTAGGGAGTTTTTGGTCTTCTGAAGACTAAAATAGTTTCTACCTGGTCCTCTTTCTGCCCATGGCTTTTGCTTCCTTCACCAATTCAACAAGAAGAAACCCCATTTCCCAGCGTATGGAAATCGGAGTAACCGTCGCCCACAATTGTTTTGGGAAGCCTGCTTTCCTGTACTCCGAAAGAAGCAGGTGAACATCTTCCTGGGTAAAACCGGAAAGTATTCCGGCTCTTTGCAGGTTAGAATCTTTACCGAGTCCGCTCCCGTGAGGCTCGTTTAGCACTTGTTTAAGCGAAATGTTCTTTTGATCATCGCAAACGAAAACTACCGGCAAATCGCCGAGCCCAATTTTTTCCAAAAAGCTCAGGAAAAGTTGCTGCTCATCAGCACTGTATCCACATAGAAGAAGTTTCCACGGTCCGTACATTCGATCTTTAGATTTCTCTATTTTTTGAAATGTTCCCTTTTCCATCTGTAGCCCTCACCACACCAGTCTCATAAGGCCTGCAGCCAGCTATCCAGTTGATCCTTGTAAATGCTAAGATTGCTTTCCACTCCGCAAGAGCTGTGCAGGTGCCTTTAAACTTATTCGTCTACTCACCATATGGGCATCTACATCTCGATAAATACATCTTAGCTTTCCCTTGGGAATCACTAACTCTTCCATCTTTTGTGTCAAGTTCAACACTTAGGTGTTCCCTGGGAAATAACTAGACGCGCCTATGCTATGCTATTTCTCTGGAAATGTGAAGAGGAATGTTTTGGTGTAGCAGTATGGCGGATCCCGATAATGAGACAGTGCATTAAAGTGAGATAAACGGAAGAAAGGGGTTCTTATGAAACACCAAGGATTTTCCGAAGAGTTCAAATTAAAAGTACATCAGAAGGTATGAAGGATCAGCGAATAGATGCTGAATCAAGGTCGGCGATTTTGTACAAAGTATAAGATCTATTTTTGTAAATTCTGGGAAATGTCAAGTTTTTTCTTTCTATTCCCAAATAGTAATCGAGTCGGTATAATCTGGCGATCGACTTGATATCTTTTTCCCTCATCCCGTAAAATTCCTTTTCATTTTGCCTTTCGAAACCCTTCCCTTCAATTTTTTTGTTGTTATTGCATAAGAGAAGCCTCTTATACCATTCCATTATGTCTTTCTCTGAAGATGGAACGTGTTTAAATGAAACGAATATTGGTCTCTGGGCTACCATGTAAAACTGCTCAATATACGGGCTGATTAGAAATCGTGCGTCTTGCGGTGTGTGTTGCCGTATCCATAGCATCATGTCTGTAAGTTCGCAATCTTTCCCCGCATAGTGGAAATATGTTTCATTTTGCTTCAGTATGAAAAAGGACTTTATGAAGTCTATCGATCCTACCACAAAAAGGCTGAGGCTAGCTGTTAGCACCATGCATCCGATAAACCTTTTAACGTATCTGAACTGAAGAAAACCGCTGTTTGTAAGTTTCCGGCTAGAAATGTCGCTTAATAGAGAGAAGAAAAGAAAAAAACTAAAAAAGGGGAGTACCACATCGGGGAATCGAAACCAGTAGTATCTGAGAAGGGCGATTTTTTTCTGAAGGAAGAGTAACAAGCCGATGCCAAACAGAATGCTACTACACAAAGCGAAGCTGGAAAATATCCTGTATAAATGCGATTTGCTTTTTCTAAAAACCAAAACCAGAAAGGTGATAAGAAGGAAGAGTTCAAGTATCCACCAATACCCACCATGGTACTTGATCCAAAACGAAGGAAGTGTATGGTGTGGAACTCTCAAAGTAACATAGAGTTTGCCGGCAAGATGTGTGTTGATATTTTGGTTAGCAAGGATTGTCCAACATATAGTATATATTCCAATGCTGGAGGTTATGATATAGAAAGGAAATGATTTTATTATTTTCTTTCTATCTCTACCGAAATAGCTTAGGTTTACGAACAGCGTGAGAAGCAAGCAGAATGTGGCATAGATTCCGACAAGCACATGGAAAGAGACTGCTGCTCCTAGGGATAACCACCCATGCTTGTATCTCCTTTCAACAAAATAAAATAAGGAAAGAAAGACAAAAAAATAAGAGAATGGTTTTGTCTCAAATCCACCAAATATCCATTCACTGGCAACTATGTCGGGGAAAGCAAGGTACAATGCCAGAAAACAAACCATGTAGCTCGTTGAAACGTCGAACATATCGCTGTATTTCTTAAGGACATATGCAAAAAGCGAAATTATAAGAATTCTGCCAACTAATTCAACAGCCCAGAAGGGCATCTTTAACGCCATCGTCCCAGCAATTATATTGAAAAGAAACCTGTACGGAATTGGCACATTGAGGAACCAATCATTCCTAATCCATTGGGGGTTCATAAAGTGTTTGGCATATACTAGCACATCACAGGCATTCCATTCCCAGAATTCAGAAATAAGATTTTCGAGTGTAAGGTACAGAAAAACAGATATGAAAACTCCCCCTTCAATACGAGAGAGAAAACGGTCAAAAGTGTTTGACTTGCTTTCGTTAACCATAGTTTAGCAGTGTAGACAGCAAAGATCCTAAAGTTGAATAAGCCACGATTAACACAAATTTTCTACCAATACTATTCTACTAGTCTTTGGATTTGAAATTATAGGCACAATAGATTATTTGTATACCAAAAAATTAACTGAGGTGGGAGAAGAGAGAAGCCAATCATATGAAGAAGTTGAAAGATGTCAGGGCAGTCAAAATGAATCCTCTGGTAAGTATTATTGTTCCCGCATTCAATGAAGAACTTGTCATTCTAGAAATGTACAAAAGGCTAAAAGCTATTTTGGAAGATCATCAATACCCCTTTGAAATTATAATTGTAAATGACGGAAGTACCGATAAGACCATTGACTTGGTGAGAACACTTTGTAAGCGGGACAGAAGGGTTAAACTGATTAGTTTTTCCCGAAATTTTGGCCATCAAATTGCCATATCGGCTGGAATCGACAGAGCGAAGGGTGATGTTGCCATCATAATCGACGCTGACCTTCAAGATCCCCCTGAAGTTATACCCAGAATGATTGAAAAATGGGCTGAAGGATATGATGTAGTATACGGTGTCAGGGAAAAAAGAAAGGGCGAGAGCGTTTTTAAAAAAGTCACTGCTTCCCTTTTCTATAGAATTCTTGAAAAAATGGCGCCGATTGAAATACCTTTGGACACGGGAGATTTTCGACTTTTGGATAGGAAAGTGGTTGACGAACTAAGAAAGATGCCAGAAAGAAGCCGGTTTCTCAGGGGGATGGTAAGCTGGGTGGGTTTCCGTCAGGTAAACGTAAAATACGTTAGAGAGGAGAGGTACGCTGGGGTTAGTAAATACCCCTTACCAAAGATGCTAAACTTTGCTATTGATGGTATTCTATCTTTTTCTACGGTGCCACTCAGAGTTGCGTCAGCGTTAGGGTTTCTAGCTGCATCACTCAGTTTTGTTCTTCTAATGTATGGTTTAATAGTGCGCTTTTTTTACCCTGCTAAGGCTATACCTGGATGGGCGTCTATCTTCGTAGCAGTGCTTTTCATAGGTGGGGTTCAGCTTATTTGCATTGGGATCCTTGGGGAATATCTGGGACGAGTGTATGAGGAGACAAAAGGCAGGCCACTATATATTATTAGTGAGCTACTCAACTTTGACGAATAAGAAGACTTGCATTCAATTTTTTAAATTTGCTGCGGTCGGTCTCCTAAATACTGGTTTGCAATACTGCGTGTTTTACGTTCTCTATTCTCTTTTCGGTGTATACTATCTGACTGCCAGTGCTGTTGGCTATTGCGTCGGAATGTGCAACAGTTTTTTATTGAACAAGACCTGGACTTTTAAGAGTTTTAATACAAGGACAGAAATACAATTTATTAAGTTCGTGCTCATAAACGCATGTGCGCTCATCGTGAATCTCGTTGTGCTGAAGATCATTGTAACGGTCATGAGTGTTCAACCGGAACTGGGCCAAGTAGTGGCTATAGTTTTTTCTACCTTGGCAAACTTTCTAGGTAATAAGTTCTGGACGTTTCGATAGATTCTATCAATATGGAACCCCTATTTTCTAGCTTCCCTCGCGAGCCTTTTGAGACGTTCCAACTCTGACAGAGGAAACAACTTGCTCCTGCACGGGAAAAGAGTGTTGTTCTGAAAGAGAGGCTCAGTTTCCAGGGGAAAAGGAGAAACTTTAACCGCATCCTTCCACATTTCGGTGTGGGGTATTGGGGAATACTCGGCGAGGTAAGGCCACCCCCCGAGCTCCCTTACGACATCGATGGAGTATTCCACTTCTGATGGCTCCTGGTAAGGCAATCCACAGAGAAGATAGACTCCCAGCTGGTAAGGTGAGAAGCCTGCTTTCTTGAGATTCTTCATTGCCCACGGGAATTGACCTCGTTGAACTTTGCTATCCCTCTGCACCGACCTCTGAATACTTGCCGTCTCGAGTCCAAGTCTCAGGGTCGTAAAACCTGCTGCTTTCAAGATTTCACAGAGTTCTAAACTTAGTTCTTTTACGTGTACTGCATTGGGCGTATGAAAGCGTACCCTTAGACCCGCTTCAAGGATTTTTTCTAAAATAGGGATGATA
>JALSTM010000017.1 GCA_026983715.1 Desulfobacterales bacterium | reverse complement strand
GATCTGGCAGTACATAGCATGAAGGATGTCCCGGCAGAGTTGCCTCCTCAACTTACCATAGGATGTATCCCGGAGAGGGAGGATCCTAGGGATGTACTTGTCACGAACGGTGATTTCAGTTCCATAAGGGAGTTACCCCCGGGAGCGTCCGTCGGAACTAGCAGCCTAAGGAGACAGTCCCAGTTGTTGCACTATCGACCCGATATAAAGGTTGAGTCTTTGAGGGGTAACCTGGACACCCGTTTAAAAAAGCTCAAAGCCGGTAATTTCCATGCCATCATCCTGGCAGCGGCTGGAATCCATCGGATGGGATGGGAAGAGGTGATAACCAGCTATTTTGCTCCGGAAGAATTTCTTCCTGCCATAGGACAGGGTGCCCTTGGAATCGAAGTCAGGAAAGATGATGAAGAGATGCTTAAACTTATCTCCATTATACATGATCGCAAAACTGCTACATGCGTTGAAGCAGAGCGAAGTTTTCTAGGGGAACTCGAAGGAGGCTGCCAGGTTCCTATAGGTGGTTTTTGCAGGTTTATTGAAAGCGACAAGATAGAAATGACAGGCATGGTCGCAACGCTTGATGGGAGAGAAATGTATAAAGAGACCTTTACAGGTTCCCCTGCTGATGCCGGAAGTATCGGCAGGGAACTTGCCAAAAAGCTACTCTCTATGGGTGCGAGGAAAATTCTTAACGAGGTATACGGAAACAGTTGTTGACCTGGTTTAATCGGGAGGACTATGTCGAAGAAAGGTAAGGCTTACTTGGTTGGTGCTGGCCCTGGAGATCCAGGGCTTATTACTGTTAAAGCTATTGAATGCTTAAAACAAGCAGAAGTGGTTATCTACGATTACCTGGCAAACGACGTTTTTTTGAAATACGTACCCCGAGATGCCGAAATAATTTACGTCGGCAAAAAGGGTGGATCTCATACAAGGACACAGGACGAAATAAACAGGCTTCTCGTAGAAAAATCAAGAGAAAACATCGTTGTACGCCTCAAAGGTGGAGACCCCTTTATTTTTGGACGGGGCGGAGAAGAGGCCGAAGTTTTAAAAGAAGCCGATATTGAGTTTGAAATAATCCCGGGGGTGACTTCCGCTATTGCAGTTCCCGCTTATGCCGGAATTCCCCTAACGCATCGGGATTTTGCATCAAGCGTGGCATTTATAACCGGTCATGAAAGAGCTGATCGAACTGGATCAAAAATAGCCTGGGATAAGCTTGCCACAAGCGTTGACACTCTGGTCTTTTTAATGGGGGTTAAGAACCTCTCTTCCATAGTAGACAACCTTGTTAACGGTGGCCGAGCTCTAGATACGCCTGTTGCAGTCATCCAATGGGGAACGACTAAGTTGCAGAGAACGGTTACAGGAAACCTCGGCAACATCGTTGATATCGTGGAACAGGAAGGTATTACGGCGCCTGCGATAATTGTTGTTGGGGAAGTTATTCGATTGAAGGAAAAACTTGACTGGTTTGAAAAAAAACCTCTTTTCGGTAAAACCGTTCTCGTTACCCGCGCCAGGGAACAGGCGAGCGAATTTGTAAAAATGCTTGAAAGGTGCGGGGCAAGATGTCTCGTGTTTCCGACAATCAGAGTAATTCCGCCTGGGAGCTGGGACGATCTCGATTCTGCCCTCGAAAGACTTCAAAGTTACCAATGGCTCATCTTTACAAGTATTAATGGAGTTAAATTTTTCTTTGAACGACTCTACCGCCTGGGGAAAGATGTTCGAGAGCTCAAGGGAATAAAAATCTGTGCCATCGGACCGAAGACGGCTGAAAAGTTAAATGAATACGGCCTTGTGCTTGACTTTGTACCGTCTGAGTACAGGGCAGAGGCAATAATTGAAGGACTGGGTCGAGAAAATATAAGAGGGAAGAAGGTATTGCTTCCGAGAGCAGCCGTTGCGCGACAGATTCTACCGGAAAAACTCCGGGAACTGGGAGCCGAGGTTGACGTAGTGGAAGCTTACCGCACCATACTGCCCGATCAAATTGACCCTGAGGTTAAAGAAGCCATAGAGTCGGGAAAGCTTGATTGTATAACCTTTACTTCATCGTCAACGGTTAAAAACTTCGCAGCGTTTTTTTCTTCCCGGTCCATAGAAAAGCTAAACCGCGATGTTCTAATAGCGTGCATCGGTCCGATAACCGCCGATACTGCAAAAGAACTGGGGTTTAAAGTTGACATTGTGCCCGGGGAGTACACGCTGAATGCCCTGACTGAGGCTATAGTCAGGTATTTTGAAAGGAATTAGCTCGGAATATCTCCCGGTTCGGGAAATTTACTAATGGGTGATAGTATAATTGATTATGAAAATGAGCTGAATGAGGCACAGTATAGAGCTGTATCTGTCACCGAGGGGCCAGCCCTGGTGATTGCGGGTGCCGGAAGCGGAAAAACACGAACCCTCGTATACCGTGTTGCACGGCTTGTTGATGCCGGGATAAACCCCGGTTCAATCCTGTTGCTGACTTTTACCCGAAAAGCCGCTGCAGAAATGATGGACCGGGCAAGCCAGCTCCTTGACAGGCGGTGCCGATCCGTTTCCGGGGGAACCTTTCATTCGCTGGCCAATCATATCTTGAGAAAGTACGGGGATCTTATCGGATATCCGGATTTTTCAATCATAGACAGGGGAGATTGTAACGAGGTCGTCGGATACATTATTGGGGAGCTTGATATAAAAAGAAAAGAAATAGGACTGCCCCGAAACAGCACAATTGTTAATATAATAAGTAAATCGATAAATAAGTCCCTTGATCTGTCAGATGTGCTCGAAAGATACTACTCGCATCTTGCTGAGCTTGCTGATCCTCTGAGAAAGATAGCCCAATGTTACGGCGATTACAAGAAAAAGCACAAGATGATGGATTACGATGATCTCCTCGTTAATTTAAAGATGCTCCTCGTGGAATTTCCCGGTGTCAGGAAAACCTTGAGTGACCGATACAGATTTATCATGGTGGATGAGTACCAAGATACAAATTTGCTACAGGCAGAGATAGTAGAACTTCTCGGTGGGGAACATCGCAATGTTATGGTTGTGGGCGATGATTCACAGTCTATTTATTCCTTCAGGGGTGCCGATTTCAGGAACATTATGGATTTTCCTCGGGTTTTCCCGGATACCAGGATAATTAAGCTGGAGGAGAATTTCAGAAGTTCCCAGCCAATACTTGAGCTAACAAATGCAATAATCAGCAGAGCCTTGCAAAGGTATACAAAGTGCCTGTACACGAGAAGAAAAGGTGGCGTCTTACCCCAGGTGGTGGTGGCACGTGATGAATCTGAGCAGTCCGATTGGATAACAGAAAAGATTATCTCCCTCACCCGTTCCGGAATTAAACTCAAGGAAATTGCGGTGCTTTTTCGATCCAGCTTCCATTCTTTTGATCTCGAAGTAGAGCTTGCCAGGTCAAAAATTCCTTTTGCTAAATACGGAGGACTCAAATTTGCCGAAGCCGCCCACATTAAAGATTTACTGGCTCACCTGAGGGTGTTCCTAAACCCCAGCGATCATTTAAGCTGGCACAGGATCCTCAAGCTTCTCCCAGGAATAGGGCAGGCTACGGCCAATAAAGTTGTGGGGTGGCTCAGTTCCGATGTTCCGTCGATTGAACGTTTCAAGATGTATGTGAAGGACCAAAAGGGTAAGATGAAAATCCTGGGAGAACTGGTTGGCCTATTTGATCTTCTCTCTGGCCAGGAGCTAGAAGTTA
Organism: Desulfobacterales bacterium; assembly: GCA_026983715.1. GTDB lineage: Bacteria > Desulfobacterota > Syntrophobacteria > B119-G9 > B119-G9 > B119-G9. The sequence goes on along the minus strand of JALSTM010000017.1, from coordinate 1,761 downwards.
AAGAAATGGTATCCGTCGTTCGGAAGTATTATGAGCCATTGATGATGAGCAAGTTTGATGACTACCCGAAAAGAATGCGTGACCTCGATTATCTCGAGGAGTGGTGCGCTCCTTTTCAGAGTCTGGAACAGTTTCTTACCGATATGGCACTTGAACCCCCCGAAGTGAACAGGGCCCCTTCGGATTTTGCCGAAAGAGCTGATTTTCTAACTCTTTCAACTATACATTCGGCAAAGGGCCTGGAGTGGAAGGTGGTTTTTATAATTCATGCTGCCGATGGCTATTTCCCTTCGAGACACAGCCTCCACAAGGACGAAGAACTTGAAGAAGAACGGCGATTGATGTACGTGGCGTGTACCAGGGCAAAAGACCAACTTTATATCGTGTATCCTGAAACGGCAAGAGATTCTTATTACGGTCATGTGAATCTTGAATTGAGCCAGTTTGTGAGGGGCCTTGAATGGGATTATGCGACTGTAGTTAGGGCAAGTGACGTGTATTCCGAATGCGAAAGATCAGTTGCTGACTCAAGAGCGGGTTCCGGGTCGGTACTCACTGGGAGAGGATTTTCATTAAGGGCAGGTGATGTTTTAAGGCATCCGGAACTGGGAATGGGCGTGGTACTTGAGGTAATGGGACACAAAAGGGCAAGGGTATTTTTCAAGAAACAAGGGATAAGGCTTATTGACCTCAGGTCTGTGGGCAGCGGGCAATGGATACTTCAAGAATAAAATGCTCTTAACTTCTTGATCTTGATGTTCGATTGTTGTAATACGGGGTAAAAATTAACTGTACAAAAAGCAGCCAGGTTCCTCCGTGATTAATAGGGAAGGGAGTGAAATTCTTCCGCATGTTGGCCGGTGCTGTAATCGGGGACGAAAGCTGCAACGTGGAATACCGTTAGTAATTCCTCGTTATGCGCTGCTGGTTATTAACTAGATGGTTTCCACGTAAAGCCACTGGGAAAAGTTGCCGTTTTTGCGGGCGTGTCAAACATGCCTGTCCCGGGAAGGTGCAGCGAGTCCCGTTGAATGATCTTGAAAGAGAATCTTCAACGGGACAAGTAGGATGATCCGAAAGCCAGAAGACCTGCCTGGTTGCTGGATGGGTACGCCATAATCCCCATCCTGGTCTGGAAGTATCTTCTTTTTCTGGACTGGGGTGGGTTTTTATTTTTGGAGGTATTGAAAAAATCGATTCCATGTTTCATCACTCCGTGGTGAATTTAATGGCATAAGGGAAACCGATGAAGCGGTCTGGTGAAAAGCTTCTAACCCATTCCCTCCCTTAGAACCGTGGGTTAAGGCAATTCAATTTGGCTGATGAGTAAGATAGCCTATGGTTGAAACTGCAGGTTATTGTCTGGTGGTAACCAGTGGGTCATAAGCAAGGTGGTTCACAGACTCAATGCTGGATTAAAAGGCAGACGAGAACCGTATCAGGTTCCAGAGCCAGCCCACGGATTTAGCTGTGGGGCGGGGTTTGTTGTAGCAGGGAGCGCCATGGAGGTTTAAATGAAGGCGGCTATTTTGAAACGGCCAGGTCTCCTTGAGGTTAAGGAAATTGGAGTTCCTGAATGCCCCGAGGGAGGACTCCTTGTTAAAGTGGCGGCGTGTGGTATTTGCAGCACCGATGTTCACATGTTTAAGCACGGACATCGTGCTCTAAGTTATCCCGTTATTCCCGGGCACGAAATCGCGGGTGAAGTGGGTGATGTTGGTAATGGAGTTTCTGACCTTGCGAGGGGTGACCGGGTTGTAG
>JALSTM010000016.1 GCA_026983715.1 Desulfobacterales bacterium | reverse complement strand
CGCCCGCTTCGCTTAAGGCGCAAAGAATGCGAAGAAGGAAAATATTGCGGCCGGCGGGTTAACGCCGCCCACAATGCCTTGCACCCTTTCAGGGTAACAAGGGCAATGGACCACACGCATATCCTAGGAAGCGCACACAAAACACAAAGCTTCAGGCACTAACTCAGATTGTCTGTACCAACAGCATGCCTGAAGGGCAGGCTTCTTTCCTTGAGCAGTTAGACACTGCTCAAGGAAAGAAGAATATCCCTTTGCGCTCTTAGCGTCTTAGGATATTGCCTTATGAACATGTAACACTTTAGCGTGTCTTAATCCTGACAGTATCGCAAAAAATCTCCTGTTTTGTCATTGCGATCCCGCGCCCACTTCCTGCGAACTGTAGGAGCAATGGCAAATAATCGTATCTGAAGTAGGTGCTGGAGAAGCAATCTCCAATACTTTGATGTTCCCAGCAGATTGTTTCGTTATCTCCCCTTTGGCAGACTCCTCGCAACGACAGAATGTTGCTAATGTTTTTTGGGATCGATCCATTACCGCTGGAAATTCGAATTTATCCAAGTTCCCTTAAGTATCTCTTCCTCTGTTCCATTATGTCGGCCACTTTTTTCATCAGTTGATAACCAAGATTAGCGTTCATGCGGAAGAGGTTATAAATTTCTATTCCGGGGAACTGAAACAGGGAACATTCAACCAGGCACAAGCCGGTAGCGATATGCCTAAATGGGCTAACCAGGGCCGTCCAGCCTATGAGTTCTCCTTCCTCTCTGATTGGCAAAGACCGACCGTTTGGGAAACACAGTAGAACAGTTCCTTTTTTTAAAATATAGAAACTTTTGGACAGAGCGCCTGCTCTGAACAATATTTCGCCCTCCGACCAGTTTGTAGGTGACCCTATTGAGCTCAACAATGAAAGCTCGTAGTCTGACAATTCTTCTAGGAGTTTGCAACTTTTTAATTCTGCTATCTCAATCATTATTAGAGCCTGATACATCTAAAATTCCCTTGGAGACGACCTTCAGATTCTCTTCTTATTGAGGAAACCCCTGATCAATTGCTTAAATAACCAAGGAGCACTTACACGTCATGCCTGAACACATCCGGGATCCAGATAAACGGTCATAAATTCCGGCTTGCCGTTTGGCCCTGTCTAGAATGACGGAAAAATGCCTGTTTTTTCGGGCTTCTTTTTCTGCTTTAAGGCTTCAAGCATCTCATATCTACCGGAGGTTCCATTAAAAACTTAGTGCTGCCCAAAGAGCATTCAGGCAGCACTGTTTAGAGTATACGTATCAGTATCGAAAACTATTAAAACCGGAATCTTACACCGGCGGTCACTCTCCACATATCGTCGGCATCTCCTTCGTAGCCATTTGCGGAGTTAGCATCGCTTGCCCATGCATCGAGAGCATCACCCGCAAAGAGATAGCCGGCGGCAAAGTTAAAATTTAGTCCTTTCCAGATCTTGTATTGAGAATAAAGCGCTATTTCAAACCCCACGTCATCATCACCATTATAGGTATCTTCAGCCAGAAGCATGTAATTGAATGCAGGCCCTATGCTCCAATTGGGTGTGGCCTGATAATCTGCCTTGATTCTGAACATGATAAAGCCCTTGTCTAACAAATAAGGAGCATCTGTCCACTGAAGATCGTCTGTAACCTGCTCCTCGAAGATCACTGCATCGCCAAGGACATCGGTATCTATGTTGTCATAATTATCCGCATCACCATCATTTGGGTCATCGTCTCCACTGGCATACCACCAGGTAAAAGTTGTTTTTAATTTTGGTGTCCAGTAGTAACCAGCATCCAAATGCAGGAAATAAGCGCTTCGGTCCAGTTCATCATCAGTTCCGTTTTCCACTACCTTCTGATCGAAATCAACTGTTCCCCACTGATAGATGAAATCCCACCTCGCAAAAAAAGATTTCCAATCCAGCCCACCATCCAGACCTACATAATAGTCATCTTCATCATAGTTTACATCTATGCTTGCAATGCTGGCGGGATTTGTATTTGACATATCAGTCAAATGGTACAGGGTGTCCGATTCGTTCCCCTGGGTGTAATAACAGAAAAACAATCCTAACCTTAGGCTTAAATCTTCCCACTTGGGTTTGTAGGTGACCTTGGCAAAGAATGCATCGTCATCTTCGTTTTCGTTTGTAAAATTTTCTTCACCTCTTACCCAGGCTACCCTGTAATCAAAAAGGTTTGTAGATCCGAAATACTTTACTCCCATAGCGGTTTCTGTCCACAACCACTCATTCAAGGTAATAGGCTGCAGTCCAAGTCGCAAACGGCTGGTATGAGAAACAAGGGGATTCTGAAAATCTACATATAAGAAACGGGTTTCGGTATTAACACCGTCTCCCGAAAGTGTTCCACCTTTACTTCTACCGGCACCATTGGGGCCTTGAGGTTCACCATACCGAAGAAAACCGACTTCCATCGCCCAAACACCCTTTGCCATGTTATCATCAGTGGTAAACTCAAACCTCATCCGGTATTTAGCCTCACCCCAGAAGTGATCGTTATTTTCGTCTTCACCCTTCTTGTCGCCACTATCGTCGTTTGTGTTACCTAGAAAACCAACTCCAGGTACGAAGGGTGCATAACCGGCGTCATCTCCAGAGTAGATACTAAACACGTTTGTCTTAGAGCCGGACGTATAATCAGCAATAGCTTCTGCATTGTTTGTTACCTCGTAACGGTTGTCAAAACTCCCGTGGATCTTAAAATCCACTCCGTATACGGGGTAGGTCAGGAGGCAAACAAAAAATACCATCGCTACAATTACAAGAGAGTTCTTTTTCATATCTCTTTCTCCTTTCCCTGATGGTTTTTTGCCCCCATAGGACTTGAGAGATAAGAGTCCATTATTTCTAAGAAATCGAAAAAACTAAGTTTTTATCACCTCCCTTCGAGTTGGAAAATGTTGTTAACAAAAACGGCCTTCTTCCCCTCAAGTCACTAGGGACAACTTGAAATTGCCACTAATGAGCTGCTTGCTAAATATTAGAGATTCCTTCCTAGCAGTTCACACCATTTCTCGGTTCCTTGGTTCCACTTTGTCAGTTCCTCCAAAGCATCGTGACCACCCACCAATTCCAGGTATTCGTCATGGCTTTTTACTCCGAAAACGTACTTTTCCAGATACTCTTTCCGAAACACATCTTCACCCCGGTTTGCCAGTTTCACGTATTCCGCCAGATGTTTCCGGTCGTAAGTATAATCAGGGTAACAGGACGTTGGATGCGCACCGAAGGGTAGCTCAACCACCGCCGTAACCTCATAGTACGGTACGGTGGCACCTATTTTATCCATCTCCTCTTCAGAAACTATTTCTTCCACACTTACTATAGAATTTTGAGACGCCTCGATGGCCAAAAGGTCTGCAAAGTAGGGTGGGTGAAGTTTTATATTCCCTTTTGGGTCACTTTTATGGGCATGGATAATGGCCCAGTCTGGCTTCACAGCAGGCAAAAGGCTAAGTTTTTCCCCCGTATAGGGGCAGGTCATCACAATGTACTCAGGGTGAAGATCTAAAATATTGGTACCGGTAACGAGTTTCATGGGCATAAAGGGAAGACCATAAACGGACGCTCTGAGTTGCATTAACACCGCGACGCAATCTGTATCCTTTGGAATAACTTTCTTTTGCTGAACCATTCTCCGGTAGTTTGGAGCTAGCCCAAAGTCTGCTTCAAAACCCACGTAAGAGTTCTGGACCCTCCTTAACACTCCCCCGGCGCACAATAGGTCAATATCCACGCCATGGGCCCCACCAATGCTGTGCATGTTGCACTTTCCCTGGCGAATCATTTCCCTGATAATTGCCATGGGTTCTCTAGCAGAGAGATTGCCACCAACAGCTATAATACTTCCGTCTTCAATTCTTGAAACCGCTTTCGAGAGCGAGCAAACCTTATCTTTGGAACTATGAATTCCCATCCCTTGTACTCCTCGACTTTACATCGCTAAAAGTCGTATCTTTTTTCTAACGCTGAACGAGAAAATCCTACTTTCCGGGTGTTCATCGGATCAATTTCTCGGATTAGTGCAATTTCTTCTTTTGTTGGTGGAGGGGTCTCAACTATCGTATCGCTTAATACCGGTTCAAACCCAGTATTTTCCAGTACTTCTTCAACCGTCACACCTGGATGAAGTGTTTTTAAACGCATCACATCTGTAAGCGGGTCGAAATCAAAGGTACAAAGGTTGGTTACCACGCAGTCAGGCCCCCCTCCCATCAAGCCTAATTCGTCTCTATTTCTCGTTGATGTTCTTCTGCCTACGGTCGTAACAAAATCAACAGACTCAACAAAGGTAAATACCCTCTGTCCCTTGCTACTCACCTTTGCGTCATGGCGAATACTCCAGATGGTATAATTTTTTGCAAAACACCCAATATGACTTGATCCCGCTCCACCAGGAAGCTTGATCTTGATATTATCCAGCGTACCTATCAAAGTGTTATTTAAGTTACCGTACTTATCGATCTGTGCCCCGCTAAAAAATATTCTGTCAAGTTCACCCCGCATTGCTAGGTCAAATATTTGGTGAAGGTGAAGAATCGGATTTGCGCGGTGCAGCATGACCGAGTCCCCAGAAGTAGGCGGGAGAAAGGGAGGATCAGGATTCAAGCCCGCCAGTAATCCGCTCCAGAAAATAGATTCCGGGGCATGAGTTTTAAACGCAAGCATTATTGCGGTAAATGGTAACGGGACAGCAACACCGTTAAAGATGGTATCCCCATTCTTTATGGTTCTTGCCATGCATACTGCCATAAGTTCATCTATGGTGTAATAATCAGTTCCTTTAATGGACATTCGCTGCTCCCCCAAGGTTTAAAACTCTAACGATGCGGTAATATCAAAATTGTTAGTGCAATTTTCCGGAAAATCTGGATAGCCAATGATCGGCACCCGTCGCTCGTACATTGAACCGTGGGATCGTACGGAAACATCAACTTCGATAGAGCCAAATTCGCCGAAAACCACGTCCCTTTCTCCCAAAACCAAGATATCTCCTACCCTGTCAGGCATGAGACCGAACTCATTACAGGCATCTTCTCGTCTGTAAACTTTCTCTACGCCCCGTATTTCAGCCAATGCGCTTGCCACTTCAGCAACGCCCGTAGACTTTTCAGAAAAGACGTAGGACGCCCCGCCCAGATTTTGATGGTGTACTATGTAGCTATCCTTAATCACAGGAAGGCACCTAGCCTTAAGGCCCTTTCTTTTCAGTGCTTTCTGGAGATCAATCCCCCGAGACTTGTAAGACATTCCGTGGTCGGCAGTAACGTAAACTTGAAGCTGCGGATTTTCTTCTACGATTTTCCCCAGGAGCTCATCCAGTTTCCTGAGATGATATATTGACCTTTCGTCTTCCGGAGGAAATTTGTGCATAGGGCCATCAGTGGTCGAACAATAAATAATGTCAGGGTTTTTCTCTGACAAAACAACTTTCAATGCCTTAAATAACCAGTGATTAATTTCAGGAGAATATATGTCTGGCGCCATGCCTAACTTAGAAACTATGTCCGGGGGAGGGTCTTCAGCCGACAAAGAGTAATCCGATCCCCTATCAAGCAAGTTCAACAATTTCTTCTTAGATGTAAGAAGGGCGGTTTTCAATCCTTTATTCTTTGCTTTTTCGAGGACAGTTCCGCAACATAGAAATTCAGCTGACTCCATGTAGACTTCTTTTTCTCTATCTCGATCAACCCAGTAATTAGAGGTTATTCCGTGATATTTCGGTAGCTTGCCAGTAATTATTGACACATTGTTCACGTTGGTTACAGTTGGGACAACCGAGTCACCAACTATCATTCCGCCCGAATTGACCATATAATCCAGGTTCGGCATGGGAGTTAACTTAAAATATTCGGGACCAAAACCATCTATGCACACTACCAGGACCTTTCGTCCCATCAGGACTTCTCCAGGCTACTAATAATCTTTTCTCTAGCTTCCATCGAATGCCTAATATTCTCACTACCCATATCGTTTCCAAAAATCCCAATTTCAAAAACAAGAGGACCCTCAAAATCTGTATCGATCAAATATTGAAATACTTCATTAAGGTTAATTGCTTTCGACCTGGAAAGCGGAACGTGATCTACCATGGATCCGGTTCCTGAGAAATCAACTCCATGGAGGTGAATTTCAACAGTTACAGGTAGAGCTATTTCAAGGAGTTTAAGGGTATCCCTTGTTGCACTTCCGTGGAAAAGCGTAGCAGCATGACCCACGTCAAAAAGTAGACCAAATCTCGGATCTCCGATGGAGTCAATCAGATCAGTGTCAAAAAATTCATAGCCAAGCTGCAATTCTTCGCTATCGATAAACCTTAAAGCAATATCAGCAAATTCCATGTATGGATCCCGGTTTTTGCAGCAAAGGCTGGTCTTGTCCATAGGCCCAGGATGAAATGTTACCACCCGAGCACCAACGTCCAGGGCAAGTTCAAGGTATTCAAGATAGGTATTAATGCTACTTTCCCTCAAAGAACCATCCCCAGAGGAAATATCAGCCGGACACCCGTCTTCAAGTACAATGTCCGAAGTATGAACCGTAACTAGGGAGAAGTCTTCGAGGAGTTTGCGAAGTTCTCGCCTGATACGTGGTGTGTAGTTCTTTATTCTTTGAAAAACCTGAGGGACTAGCTCAAAAGCGTCAAATCCGGCTCTTTTGGCAGACATAATAGCTTCCTGGAGAGACAATCCTTTCAAGGAAAGGGACGAAATTCCAAGCACGCACTGAAACACTGTTTCTGTCATGTCCTTCCTATATGAGTAATTACGGTCTTCCTTCGAAGTCCTTCGACCATCTAGTAAACCAGAAGTATTGAACAAGGTGTATGGTGAACAACGTAATTTGTAACGCTCCCAATAAATCTGTCCATTAGTTCACTTCTACGGGTACGTCCGATAACTAGCAGATCTGCCTCCCATCTTTTGGCAACGTCACAAATTAACTCTGCAGGATCACCGATTTCCACGGCACACAATGCATCAACACCACTATCAGTCGCCTTATTACGAAGTTCTTCCAGCCATGCCCTTGCAAACGAGGCTTCATGTTCGTTAAACTCTCTTAAAACCTGGATTGATTCACTCTGTTCCATTTCCGAGAATGCGCCTATCCTGTCCATCAGTTCGTCAGGGGTTTTTTGCTTGAGCACGTGAAGAAGAAAGAGTTGCGCTTTCTCCTTTTTAGCTATTTCGACGGCATCTTCGTAAACTTTTAGCGAGTGTTCATAACTGTCGACTGCAACAAGGATCTTTTTGTAGTCCATATTTTCCCCTACTCTCGTTTGAAATTGAATCCCTTCGATGACCTTAACTAGAGAACCAATTCCGACTTATCGGTAATCATCTGCCTTAGCTCTACGAATTCCAGATCCGTGTGTTCTCTCGGTCGAGGAAGCGGAACATCATAGATAGCATCCATACGCCCGGGAAGTTTTCCTTTCAGCGTAACGATTCGATCGCCGAGGTAGATCGCCTCATCGATGTTATTCGTAACGAAGATTACTGTTTTCTTCTCAGTTTGCCAGATACGTTCAGTTTCTTTTTCCATAAACATCCTGGTCTGAGCGTCGAGCTGTCCAAAGGGCTCATCCAGGAGCATAATCTCGGGGTTATTGGCATAGGCACGAGCAATACCCACGCGCTGCTTCATCCCCCCGCTCAATTGATGCGGAAAGTGTTTTTCAAATCCCTCTAATCCAACCAGGTTAATGTAATGCTGAGCAATTTTCCGTCTTTCTTTTTTTTCAACACCCCTGAGCTTTAATCCAATCTCAACGTTCCCCATAACAGTGCGCCAGAAAAACAGCATATAGCTCTGGAATACAAGCCCCCTGTCCTGGCCCGGACCAGTAATTTCCTTTCCATCCTTGAGAACCCTTCCTTGAGTGGGAGTTTCCAATCCGGCAATAATTCTAAGCAAGGTACTCTTGCCAGATTGCCCGGGACCTAAGATTACAAGGAATTCGTTATTCATGACTTCTAGGCTTATATCTTCCAGTACATGAACTCGCTGTTTTCCCTTTTGAATGAAAAACTTGCTGATGTTCTCACACACTATCTTCGGGGTCATCTTTATTTTCCTCGCAACATTTTGATTTATTTGACTTCAGTAAGTAGAGTATCAACTTTAAAGCTCCTTGATCCCACGTTTCCATGGACAAAGAAGCTTCTCTATTCCACTAGTAGCAGCACTAAATATCCAGGCCACGATTGCAATAACAGCCATCCCTCCCAGAACGAGCTCCGGTTTTGTGAGCTTCATTCCTCTGATTATTATCCAGCCCAGACCGGAACGAGAGCTAACCAGCTCAGCTGCCAAAACGCAGGTCCATGCCACGCTCATGGAAATCTGAATACCGGCAAACAAGGCTGGCAACGCGGCAGGAAAACTCACGTAAAATATTTCTTGCCGGCGATTTCCTCCTAGCACCCTGATAACATCGTAGAGTTCCGGGTCGATAATCCTTATTCCCGCATAAGCGTTAAGAACACAAGGCACAAAGGATCCAATAACTATGATAAAAACCTTGGATGGCTCCCCAATGCCGAACCATAGGATAGAAATGGAGATCCAGGCAATAGGAGGCATCGGCTTAAACAGGTCGAAAACGGGTTTTACGATGGCATTAACGTACCGGTTTAAAGCCATGAACAGCCCCAGAGGCAGGCCAGTAGCCGCCCCTATTGCAAACCCAATCAAAATCCTTCTTGAACTCGCCCATATATGCCCGAAGAGGTTTTTTCCGGCTAGTTTTACCGACATTAAGCGTATCATTTCTTTAATTGTGGCTTCAGGAGTGGCAAGGCCGAGTAAACCGGCTGCCGCTATAAAGTGCCAAATCAACAGAAAGGAGATAAAGGATACACAGTAAAGGAAGTACTCGTTTCCGAGAACACTCCATATCGTCAGTGGCTGCCTTTCTTTAACATGATGTACTATTTCATCAGCTATGGTGTTTGACATTCTTTACCTCCTTATACCTGCAAGAAGCCGTCTTTCCAGCACATCAACAACGATCCCTATTAGGGCTCCACCGATACCCACGCATACCATTCCAAGGACCACCATTTCCGGCATCGCAAGTCTCCGTCCCATTTCAATTAAGAAACCAAGACCTTTATCGGCCGCGAGAAGTTCGGCACCTACGAGGTTTGTCCAGCAATATGCAAGAGAAATCTGGAGAGCCCCGAAGATCATTGGTAATGCCGAAGGAATGCATATTTTCGTAAATATCTGCCAGTCAGTGGCACCATAGGTACGAGCCATCTGGATTAAAGCTGGATCCGTCATATTTACCCCCACCCAGGAATTAATGGTAAAGGGTACAATACCCGCAATCCAGATGATATACACCTTCCCCCATATTCCTATTCCAAACCAGAAGATACAGAGCGGAATCCACGCGATGGGTGGTATCGGACGAATCATTTCAAAGATGGGCCTGGCCAGTCCTCGAACAACCTTGAACCATCCCATGAATAATCCCAGCGGCACACCAACGATAATTGCCAGAACATAAGCAGTCACCGCTTCCTTGGCGCTCATCCACGCATGAGCACCCAGAGTCGCACCATCAGGATTGGCCTGGGTAAGCTTTTTAACAAAGAGGATCGCCACCTTGCTTGGAGCTGCAAGCATTGTGGAAGGCACGATCCCTGCGTCCACGATGAATTCCCAAACTCCGAAAAACGTCAGGAGGCTTAATATGGCTAAAATCTTAAAAATGATCGGTTGTTTAACTTTTACCTCTTCGTAAGGCATATACCCTTCCTCCGGTATTTATCAAATGAACCTGTGTCGTGAAAAAGCAGCAAGTGCCACTTTTTTTGGGGGACCAGGGAAATATCCCCAATCCCCCCGGGAGAGGTTACTTATAACTCGGTATTGGAGTTTTCACCTTCTTCAGGAACTTATCGGTAATCCACTTGGTTTCGAGAACTTTCTTGAGTTCCTTATCAGTTAACCTGCCGTTGGCATGAAGGAACTCTGCAATCAGGCGTTCCCATCTGTGTACTTCGCTCTCTCCCTTGGAATCGTCCATTAACTTAAGCTGTTCCTTGTACTTGAAGACCGGGTGGTGTTCTATCTCCCTTTTGGCCTGTTCGTACGTGTATTCCATACCAGCCCAATCCTTGTACATCTTCTGGAAAAGCTTAATATTTTCATCAGTAGCACCCTCGTCGGCCAGTTTGTGAATACCGCGGAAAATAACCCTTAAGAATTTTGCGACTATCTCCGGGTTCTTGTCACAGAACGTTTTGTCTCCAATGATAGTAATCGGGATAGCCGCTCCACAGTTGTGAACATTTCCTGCCAGTATCCAGCCATTATCCTCAGCCTTGTAGCTATACGGTGCCCACAAACATACGAAATCTCCTATTCCCCGTTTGAAGGCTGCAATGGCTGAAGCCTGGTCCATCTGCTTGATTACAACGTCTTTATCTTTGAGCCCAAATACCTTCAAGTAGGTACTCATGGCGTAATGAGCCGAGGAGACCGTGGTTACGAGGAAGGTCTTGCCCTTTATGAGGTCTGCTCTTCCATAGACATCCGGGAATCCCTTAACGGCACCCTTTACCTTGGCTACCGGACTGTCCGGGCGTACGAAAACACAATTACAGAACGACTCGTCGTTTCCAATCCCCAAGAGATAGGTGTTATAGCGCAATGCTCCGAAGATATGAGGAACACCACCAGTAATTCCTAGCACCCACTGGTGAGCCGGCAGGGCTTCAAGCTGTTGCATTCCACTTTCAAAGTATAACAGCTCGAAATCCAGGCCTTCTTCCTTATCCCAACCCTTTTGCTTCGCGTACCATGGGAAGAAGAGTTCATGTTCCGGCATTAGGCACAGGGGTAGTTTAACGAGCTTTTTACCTGCTACTGCAAGGCCAATCCCTGTAAATATTAACGAGATCGTAATCAGGGTTACTAACAATAATTTCACTTTTTTCATTTTGACCTCCCTTGCTAAATATTGATGTAAAAGTTTACCCCTCCCAAAGTTTTGTCTTTGGTACTTTTACCTATTGAAACCTCCTGTAACCTATCACCTCCCTTCTTCAACTCTCTCCATCCGGATCCAATACAGATCACCACCACCGAATCAACTCGGTAACCTTCTTCCTAATCTCAATGAACTTCGGATCAACAAGGCTTCGTGGACGAGGGAGATCAACGTGAACTTCAGCTTTGATGGTGGTGGGCTTGTTACTCAACACGAGAATTCTTTCTGCAACGTATACCGCTTCCTCGATGTTATGGGTTACAAAAATCACTGTAGCTTTCAGCGTTTCCCATAGCCTGATAAGCTCATCCTCTAGATAATAGCGAAGTTTTACATCAAGCTGTCCGTACGGTTCATCCATCAGCAACAGGTCTGGTTCAACAGCAAAGGCTCTGGCCACAGCCACTCTCTGAACCATGCTTGCTGAGATTTGATTGGGATACAAGTTGGCACAATCGGAGAGTCCCACAAGCTTCAAAATGTATTCCAGGCGCTCTTCGAGCTTGTCTTTAGGGAAACCTTTGACCTCCATACCAAAAGCGACATTGTCTCGCACCGTTCTCCATGGCAAACAGGTCGGTTCCTGGAAAACAAAAGCAAGATTATGAGTTTTTGGATCAGCTTCCTTGCCATCTATTAGGATGCTCCCTTCGGTGGCAGGAATTAACTTAGTTAAGGTATTCAAAAACGTAGTCTTTCCACAACCGGTAGGTCCGACAATGCTTATAAATTCACCATCTGCTACATCGAATGATATATTGTTGAGAACGAGTAAGTCACCAAATCGCTTGGTAAGATTTTTAACCTGGATTTTTACTCTTCTGTCAGGACTAGCTCCCATACGACACTCCGATTTGCACTTGAATTTTAAAAAAGTTACTTGAATAACAAACCTATGGGTAAATCCCTCTCAATTCCTGGGTCTTGGCTACCCTACCCACGCCCAGGATATATGCTGCTGTACGCATGTTTACTTTTTTCTTTTCAGCGATTTCTACTACCTCACGAAAAGACCTGGTTAAAATGTTTTCAAGCCTACTAGCTACTTCTTCCTCGCTCCAAAGGAGTTCCTGGAGATTCTGTACCCACTCAAAGTAGGAAACAGTAACACCACCTGCATTGGCAAGGATATCCGGGACCAAGAATATACCCCGTTCAAAAATGATATTGTCAGCTTCAGGAGTCGTAGGGCCATTTGCCCCTTCAACCACAATCTTACATTTCAAGTTCGGGGCATTTTTCGAGGTTATCTGACCTTCTAGGGCAGCTGGAACAAGAATGTCACATTTCAGTTCCAGGAGTTCCTCGTTCGTTATCTCTTCTGCCTCGAGCTTGTCTGTTAAAAAACAACTGTAGTGTCTTTTACAGGCAAGAGCAGAGTCAAGGTTAAGCCCCTTGGGATTGTAAATTCCTCCCTTGGAATCACTTATTGCAATAACCTTTGCTCCGGCCTTGTCAAAAAACTGTGCGGCGACTCCTCCAACGTTTCCGGCTCCCTGAATAACCACCCTAGCACCCTCCATGGGCAGATCACGGTATTTTGCTGCTTCCCTAGCAGTTATAAAAACACCTTTACCCGTGGCTTCAAGCCTCCCAACAGATCCTCCCATCTCCAAGGGCTTTCCTGTAACAACACCCGGTACCGAGTACCCCTTGAGGATACTGTACGTATCCATTATCCAGGCCATCACCTGTGGATTGGTGTAAACGTCAGGAGCCGGGATATCGCTCTCCGGGCCAATTAGTGGCGCTATCTCCCACGTAAATCTCCTGGTTAAATTTTCAATCTCCGTTCGCGACATCTCCTTGGGATTACACTGCACCCCGCCCTTGGCACCCCCAAAGGGAATGTTTACGACGGCCGCCTTCCACGTCATCCACATGGAAAGGGCCCTTACCTCGTTAAGGTCAACATCAGGATGGTATCGAATGCCGCCTTTGGCGGGCCCCCGCACGTCGTTATGAACAATCCTATATCCCGTACACATCATTATCGAACCATCGTCCATTTTGACTGGAAAATGAACGATCAAGTCTCTCTTTGTATGCTTCAGTTTTTCTATGACCCCTTCTCCAACATCCAGGTATTCCTTAACTATGTCCACCTGCTGTTTGGCTATTTCAAAAGGGTTCACCTTACCGTTGCCTCCTTGCATCTCGCCTTCCTCCCTCTTTTATGCTTCAAGGATGCCTATCTCCAACGGGTTCGTTTATTTGACTCTAAAACCCTCTTACTCTTCTACGTACTTGTCAGCCACTTCGAGAGCTTTGTCCATGATACTTACGCCCTCGTCAATTTCGTCCTTGGTGACAATTAACGGGGGAGCCATAGCTATTACGTTTCCCGGGTTGGCTGCCATGGCTATCATCCCGAGCTCAACCAGTTTCTTGGCTACTTCGAGTTTAGGATTCATTCCCGGTTTTATCCTTGCTGACACCGGTATTATAGGCTCACGGGTCTTTCGGTTTTTTACCAGTTCCAGGCCGACAAATAAGCCAATCCCCCTAACGTCACCTATGCATGGATGCTTGTCCTTGAGTTCCATGGCTTTATCAAGGAGGTATTCACCCATTTTTGCCGAATTCTCGATAAGGTTATCCTCCTGGTAGATCTGGATAACTCTAACAGCCGCTGCACAGGCAAGGGCATGGCCGGCATAGGTAGCACCATGGCTGAAAAACTGTTCCTTAAACCTGTCTCCGATATGTTTTCTCACCACTGTGGCTCCGAGAGGCACATAACCACAAGTTATGCCCTTTGCCATGGAGATGATATCAGGCACAATATCCCAGTGATCCACGGCGAACCACTTGCCGGTACGACCGAAGCCACTCATAACTTCATCTGCAATGAGCAACACACCGTGCTTGTCACAGATTCTCCTTAATTCAGGAAAATACTCGGGAGGCGGCACAATGATACCGTTTGCCCCTGTTACAGGTTCACAAATGATACCTCCGACCCTTTCTCCACCACCTTCAAGTTCTATTACTTCGTCGATATACTTCACGCATCTAAGATCGCACTCAGGGTACTTGTGCCCGAACATGCACCTATAGCAATACGGTTGAGGCACAGGGACCACTTCGGTGCCCCCTGTGACCTGTATCCATCCCCTAGAATCACCAACTGATAAAGTCATCGATGCGGCAGTTCCGCCATGATAACTCCTATAACGACCGATAATTCTGCGGCAACCGGTGTACTGGTGGCAAATCTTTACTGCTGCCTCGTTTGCCTCGGTTCCGCCAAGGCTTATAAAACTTCTCGATAAATCACCAGGCGTTATCTCCTCTAGCATCTTTCCCAGCAGCGCCCTCGGCTTGGTCGACATCGTGGGAGCAAACGAACAGAGGGTCTTTGCTTGGTCACAAATAGCCTCAACCACCCTCGGATCCTGGTGCCCTATGTTGTGGCTTACAAAACATGAACTAAAATCGAGTCGTTCCCTCCCATCTTCCGTTACAAATCGTGTACCCTTGGCGGAAACAACCCGCAAGGGCGCCTGGGTAGGTTGATAACACCAGGAATGAAAGATGTTGTTCACCTCGTAAGAATCGAGACTTTCCTTGTCATCTGGAATACTCTTTAAATCCACCATTTTAGCCTCCTAAAGATTATCGTTAACGGAGAAATACGCAAGGGTTCTTATACTTTGTGTGTTTGCCATAGTAGAGCTAAGTACACCTTGCATTGAATTCAATAGAACCGAAGCTAATAAAGGTTTATAGGGATCGATAAAATCGATGTCTTTACCAGTAAAAAGAAGTAGGCTGCCTGTTTTAGTAAGAGCCTTTAAATATCTGACGACTGTTAAGATCAGTAAGAAGCGAAGTATTTTGAACACAGATCGAGATGTGAGGAACCACACTCAGCTACAGAGGAAGAACATCAAGTAGAGAACTCACAAGAAACGAACCTTCAAGCGTTAATTTCAACGTCAGTCAAACCTAGTTTATTCAATGTCTCCCTAGTAGGAATTCCTTCAGAATCCCATCCTCTTAATTGGTAGTATTCGTCAAGGAGCCGCTGTAATTCGTCGGGGGTTATTCCCAACCCCTTGGAACTTCCGGAAGGAATTCTTTCATGCATAAACCGGTACGGTAACCGATCATCTTTCCTCCTTAACCCTTCACGGCAGTTGAAACTCCTTTTTAAAGCATGTATTCGGTTTGCAATTTCAGTCAACTCTTTGAGACTTAAATCCCATCCGGTTACAAGTTTCAACAGGTTAACGTGGTTTTCAGTTAAGGTAACTCCATAGACCCCTTCACAGAAATGACAGACTATCATGGAATCACCAATTACAGCCCAGTTAGAAGTATTGTAAGCAATCTGAGCCTTGCCTTCGGTTTTGGCCCTGGCTTCCGGGTCCATTTGATATTCGGGGCCTGGCCTGGTGTCGTGGTGGCTGCCCCCACGAGGTGACACAGCATAACCTAGGGCCATGCTTTTTAGAGCCCTTGCGGAATGCCCTGGTGGTTCTAGCCCCCTTATGTGACAGGCAAATTTTTCTGCACCCCTACCAATTTTCTCTGCCATGGCCTTAACACCAAGAGCTATGAAATTTCCTATACCCTCTCTTTTAGCAACAAGATGCGTACACTGAACAAGGGTGTCACCGTTTCCGAAGCTAAAATCTATTCCCCCGGTATCATCCTTGGTTATGAGTCCCTTTTCATAACATTCCATCAGAAACCCGATGCAACCACCATACGATATAGTATCAATACCGTAATCGTCGCAAAGCCTATCGGTTTCTATGATTTTGTCCCGGTCATCCACCCCGCAATTGGAGCCAAGTGCAAATAGGGTTTCGTATTCCGGCCCTTCAGTCACCGTGGAAGATTTTGAAATTGCCCGAACAACGCGAGTACAACCGCCCATGTTGCATGCAAAGCAGGCCCAACTCCTGAGCATGTGTTTTTGGATGAATTCTTCTGCATAGAGGTTCTTTGCCTTTTCCCACGATTCTTGTTGCCAGTTCAAGGTTCCAAGACCACCTTTTTCGTTTATAAATTTTACGAGAAACGGAGTTCCAAGTTCCCTTAAAGCCTTTAAACCAAGGAAGTTTTCCTTTTTGTCATGGTAAAATTTTATCATTCCCTTAATATCAGCCACTTCAACATCCTTGGTCCCGCGAACCGCTATCGCCTTTAGATTTTTCGAACCGAGAACCGCCCCGGTACCTCCACGCCCTGCTGCTCTCCTACCACTTATACAGCAGGCGATGGGGGCAAGGTTCTCACCTGCAGGGCCACAACAAACTACGCTTACGTACCTTCCACACCTTTCCCTTATTTTATCCTGGACATCTTTCGTTGATAGACCCCAGAGGTCCTCTGCAGGCACGAGTTTAACTTCGTCGTTATCAATGAAGAGAAAGACTGGAGAAGACGATTTCCCAAGTATAACCAGCATATCCCGGCCACTTTGTTTGAGCGCCGCGGCGAATTCACCTCCAAAATAGCTATCCATAAAATAATCTGTAAGGGGTGACTTTGTTACAATCCCACCGCGCCCGCTTCCGTGGGCTAAAGTTCCCGAAACAGGGCCGGTACACAAAATAAAGGCATTCATTTCCCCTAGAGGATCAGCACCCTTCGGCACCCGGTCAAACAGAACTCTTGTGGCAAAACCGCTACCGCCAAGATATTTTCTGGCGAAAGCTTCCTCCACGGCATCATTCCAGATTTTGCCGGATGATAGGTCAACGTAAGTTATTTTCCCAGCGTATCCCTTCATGATGCCACCTCCTTTACGCTAAGTGCGTCCTGCGGGCATGCTTCAACACATTGCTGAATTTTCCCTCCTCCACAGAGATCGCACTTATAGACGTGAATTACCTCCGGATGGACAAAAATTGCATCATAGGGGCACGCCTCAACACATTCACCGCAGCCATCGCATTTATCTTTCTTTAATCGTACAATCCGCGTTTTCTCATTAATGTAGAGCGCTCCCGTCGGGCATACTTTCACGCACTCAGGATCATCCTCATTATGGCAAATATGGGCTTCAAATTCCCCGTACCACTCCGTCTGCTCGATACGTAGCTTAGCTTTGAAAGGATTGAACACTTTTTCCCAGGTACCGGAACAGACAAGCTGGCAAATCTGGCACCCAACACACCTATTTACGTCAAAAGCTACATACCTCATTGTTATACCTCTCAATTCCGGGCCACCCCGGATATCCGGGTTCCCGATAAACGAAATACCTAAAAAGACATTTCTTTCAAAATTTCACCTACTTCCGCAGGTTTCATTGCAACCCTGGCACCGGCTGATTCAAGTGCTTCCGTCTTACTCTGCACGCTACCTTTTCCACCGGTAATAATCGCTCCTGCATGACCCATTTTCTTCTCCGGAGGAGCAAAGCGCCCGGCAAGAAACGCTACCAGGGGCTTAGTAAAACCGCCCTGTTTTACAAGCTCTGCAGCCTCTTCCTCCATTGTTCCGCCCGCTTCCCCGACAAGCACAACCGCTTCGGTCTTATCATCTTTTTCAAACAGCTTCAGTATGTCGGCAGTCCTTGTCCCCGGCACCGGGTCACCCCCGATTCCAATTACACTAGTCTGCCCCAGTCCAGCGCTTACAATGTGGCTTGACACCTCGTTTGTGAGGCTGCCGCTTCTGGTGACAACGCCTATAGGCCCCGGCCTGTAAACATAATCCAGCCAGAACGGAATAAAGCCTAGCATGGCTTCCCCGATGGTAGCGCTTCCGGCAGTGTTAGGCCCAAGAATCATCGCATCACATTCGGTGGCAAACGTTTTCATTTCAAGCATATCGTGGACAGGAACGTGCTCAGCGAGGATAACCATTGTTTTTATTCCAGCGTCTAATGCTTCAAAAACCGCATCCTTTGTAAAAGCAGGAGGAACAAACATCACGGAAGTATCACAACCTGTCTCCTTGACCGCCTTCCTCACACTGCCGTAAACTGGGACTCCATGAACTCTTTGACCTTCCTTTCCCGGGGTAACCCCCGCTACTATTTTGGTACCTGCTTTCAACATCCAGTCGGTCCAGAAGGTTCCTTCACGTCCGGTTATTCCCTGCACAACAACTCTTGTTTCAGAGGATAAGATAATTCCCATCAGACTACGCCTCCGCTAATTCTACAGCCCTCTTAACTGCACCTTCAGTGTCGTTGTATGTTTCTATTCCAATCGCTTCAATCATTTCCCTGGCTCTCTCTTCGCCAGTACCTCGCACGGCCATAATAATTGGCACTTTGGGTTTTATTTCTTCTATGGCCTGAACAACTCCTTCGGCGATGGTATCTGCACGGGCAAAAAGGCCAAAAGTCACCAGGAGCAAAACCTTTAAACCCTTAATTTTGAGCGCTATGCGAAGGGCATTGGCAGCATTCTTGTAATTTGCACCACCAAAATCGAGGAAGTTAGCAGGTTTCCCACCGTTGAGCTTGATAAGATCAAGGGTTGTCATGGTCAAACCCGCCCCGGTACAGATTACCCCTATGTTTCCGCCAAGGGCTACATAGCTTAATCCCAGCTTAAACGCTTCGTATTCAAGGTCGTCATCGAATTGCTCCCGGCCCCGCTCAAATTCCTTGTGGCGAAAAAGCGCATTATCATCTATCCTGAACTTCGCATCCGCTGCCCACACATTTCCATCCGAATCAATTACAAGCGGGTTAATTTCTACAAGCTCAGCATCGTAAGACCGAAAAAGCCGATACATGGTGCCAAGAATCTTCGAAACACTTTTGGCAACAGTTCCGGAAAGACCAATATCGGCCACCATATTCCTTATCTGGAAAGGTAATAATCCCTTAAAGATGTTGACACGTTCTGTAACAATGGCTTCAGGTTTTGCGGAAGATAGTTCTTCTATGTCCATGCCCCCTTCGCCACATGCCATTACGATCGGTGAGCCAGAAGCAGGATCAATGGTAATCGCCGCGTACAACTCCTTTTCTATGTCCAGAGGGTTTTCAAGGAGGACGGAATTTATCTTCTCCGATCCGAACTTTCTCCCGATCCACTCTCCGACAATTTCCTTGATCTTGCCCCAATCATCGAGCTTCTGGATAAGTCCTGCCTTTCCCCTCTTTCCTGCAAGGACCTGGGCTTTAAGCATCACTGGCGATTCCATCGACTTTGAACACTTATTAACTTCGTCCGGAGATCTTACCAGGACTCCTTCCGGGACCGGGATACCTGCGTTACGAAATATTTCCTTACCCTGGTATTCATACAGCTTCATATATTCACCTCAGCATCTCGAACAGCTAGACCATATTGTAACCGATTTCAAAAGCCTGCCTGTTTTCTTCGTGGAACTTGGGCACAACGCTTAACATCGTTTTGAGCATGTTTTCCTTGTCAAAAAAATCAGCCACCTTTGTTAAGGCCCCCAGCATGATTATGTTTGCATAAATGGGTCGTCCCAGTTTCTCTACCGCCGTGTCAGTGGCCGGCACCGCAATTTGCTTAATGTCCCTGCTTTCATCAACCTGCACAAAAGAAGGATCATAGAGAATAATTCCGTGGGTAACGAGATGCCCGAACTGCTTGTATGCAGCTGAAGAAAGCGCACAGAAATAATCGGGATCTTCTACAAGGGGGCTATCTATTTCCTGCTTGGAGAGAACAACCTGGGTTCGGACATAACCGCCTCTTTGCTCAGTTCCATGACTCTTCAGCATGGTTACCCTGAAGCCCTGGTGTACTGCACCCAGACCAACAATCTGCCCCAGCCTAACAACACCCTGGCCACCAAAACCGCTAACCAGTATCTCAACTCGCTCCTTCATTTTGATACCTCCTATGAATTTCACCAACTTTTTCCCTCATTAGTTCAGAAAATTCCGGCCTGGAATTACTTGCATCGTAGTAGATGCCCGTTTTCCAGATTACGCCTTCGCGTTCTTCACCAAGTGGAGCTGCTCTCTCTTTTATCCACCGGAAAATATCCACAGCTCTCCTGGTACCCAGGGCATTATTTCCAAAGTTGGTGGTACAAGGATAGATTACGTGAACCAGTGAAAAACCATTGTTCTGAAGTGCTTTTTTGAAGGTTGCTTCCAGGCGGGGGCCGTCCATACTCACGTGTCTTGCAAGAAAGGTCGCACCGGCTTCTCTCAAGATATGAAGCACATCCATATCGTCTCGAACCCAATTGGGTTCAAACATCCCGTACGGGCTGCTATCGGTTTTAACTCCCGAGGGCGTCGTCCAGCCAAATTGGCCACCTGTGGATTGATAGCCTAAGTTATCACAAACCGCTATTGTCATCTGGGTGTTGGTTCTTGCCGCATGGAGCAAGTGGTTAAACCCGATACCGAAGGCATCTCCGTCACCAACAGTAAATACAAGTTTTTTCTCTGGCGGTATTGCCAGGCGCAGTCCTCTAGCTATGGCGTACACCCTACCGTGAGTCCCTGCAAAGCCATCTCCCTTCCATGTGGCAAAGGTCTGCCTTCCTGCACAACCAATGGAAGTACCCCATATTATGTCACTAACACCGTATCCCAGTTCATCTATGGCCTTAACCAGTGCTTTTTGAATCACCCCAAGACCACATCCCGAACACGCGGTACTTGGAATTTTCCTCGGTCTTAAATATTTTTCTGCTAAGTAATCCATTTACCATGCCTCCGTTTCCCAACCTTGACGTTTAAGAGGTTCACCCTTGAGGAGTTTATCAAAAAGATCATGCAACTCCGCAACGGTGGGTAACTCACCACACTTACCAAAGAAATGAACTTCACTGTCACAGGGAGCCGCCCTCTGTACCTCCCGGACTAACTGGCCATCGTAGTTCAGCTCCACCGACAGGTAGATGGCCTTTTTGTTGAAAAGGTCATCTGGGAAAGGCCACAAGGTGATTGGCCTGACCATCCCAACTTTCACACCTTTTTCTCTCGCCTTCTTAACGGCCGTCTTAACAACCCGGGATGGAGTCCCAAAGGAAACTGCAATTATCTCCGGATCATCATCCAGGAAGAGGGTTTCGTAGCGAGAAATAAGATCCATGTGATTCCTGATTTTATAGATAAGGCGATAAGCATGCTTGTGCTGTGCCTCCACAGTCTCTATGTCGTAGCCCTCTTCTGTGGGAGTCCAATCAGAACAAAGGGCACCAGTGTTGTGACCAAGCACCACCGGCGGCAAATCTATCTCGTCTGTAGGTGGATAAAATTCGGGCCCGGGATGGACTTTCCTTTCGGCAAACCTCAATCCCATGGCCTCTTTTTCCTCGTCAGTTTCCGGGATGCTAATATCTTCCCATCCGTCGGTAATAAGCTGGTCTGCCAGAATTGTTACGGGAGTTCTGAATCGTTCGGATAGATAGAAGGCCTCCACGGTTAGAAAAAAGGCTTCCTGAGCACTGTTAGGTGCTAACACAATGGTTTCAAAATTACCTCCCTGCGTGGGGTAACGAGTCAAATAAAATTCTCCCTGGCCAGGCGCACCCGTGATACCGCTAACCGGGCCTACCCGCTGGGAATTAAGAACAACCAATGGTATTTCGCAACCGATGGCCCATCCGTAGGGGTCTGCATAGAGAATGTACCCCGGGCCGGAGGTCGCTGTCATGGTTTTCATTCCTCCAAGAGCTGCACCTACCGCAAGATGCATGGCCGCCGTTTCATCTTCAGTCTGAACGTAATACCCACCCACCTGCGGCAGAAGCCTGGACATGGCCTCGGCTATTTCAGTGGCTGGAGTAATCGGATAGCCAAAAAACCCTCGGCAACCGGCTATTATAGCCCCTTGAGTAATGGCAAAATTCCCTGTTTCGAGATAACGTTTCATATCCAACGTCCCCTTTCACTTGGTTTGTGACTAAGAAAACTTTTATTCATTCCCAAACATCTACCTTCTAGGCACACTTTTTTACCTCTATAGAAAAGTCAGGGCAGACGTAGAAACATTGCATACAGCCTATGCACCTGTTCACGTGCTGCGCAGAAACAGGCCTGTATCCACGCTCGTTAAATTCTTTCGTTGCCTCAAATACGCCCACCTTACAAACTTCCATACAAAGCTTGCATTCCTTGCATCCTTCAGGATGGACAATGACTTCAAAATGCCTCGCATCGCAGCTCATACACCTTTCAGCTTCCTTCATGGCGAGAACCATGCTGTAACCTACTTCCACAGGTTCAAAGGAACTCAAACGCTCTGCCAGGGGTAGTGAAGGTACCGGAACTCGAATCTTTTCCTTCGGCACGTCCTCCGAGATCGAAACTACTTCTTCCAGAGGAGCCAGAGGTTGATCAATTACTCCCTTTCCACCCAGATACTTGTCAATGGAAGAAGCTGCTCTCCTGCCATGAGCTATTGCTTCAATGATAGACGCAGGCCCACTAACCACATCTCCACCTGCAAAAATCCCCTCTTTATCGGTAGCAAGAGTATTCCCATCAACTGGCAGGGGCTTGTTTTTATCACCTGAGATTGATCCAGGAACATCAGGCACCTGGCCAACGGAAGCAATTACGGTGTCGAATTCCCGGGTAAATTCACTTCCTTCAATGGGAATGGGGGATCGCCGTCCACTTGCATCGAGCTTGCCAAGTTTCATCCTGGTAAATGTTACCTTAAGGGTATCGCCTTCGGATTCAATCTTTACCGGTGCGGTTAGCAACTCTATCCTTACACCTTCTTCTATGGCGGCTTCTATTTCATCCCTGTTTGCCGTCATCTCTTCCTCAGATCGTCGATAATAAAGCGTAACCTCTTTAGCTCCCAGTCTTCTGGCACAACGAGCGGTATCCACGGCGGTGTTACCACCTCCGATTATGGCTACTCTGTCTCCAACCTTTACTTCCTGACTGGAATTGACCTTCTTGAGGAAGGAAATACCGATCATCACACCTGGAGAATTATCTCCCGGGATGCCGAGGTTAGCGCCTTTTGGAGCTCCACATGCCACGAAGACGGCATCAAAACCGTTCTTCAAGAGGCCGTCAACATCATCTACCTTGCTCCCAGTACGGATTTCTACTCCAACTTCCTTTATGTAATCGATTTCCCTATCAACAACATTCCTTGGCAAACGGTATCTCGGAATTCCAACCCTCAACATCCCTCCGGGTTCGTCACAGGCTTCGAAGACCGTCACTCCGTGACCCAGAGTGGCGAGAAAGTATGCCGCTGTAAGCCCCGATGGACCTGATCCAACAACGGCAATCCTTTTCCCGGTAGATGGAGCAATTTTAAGGTTCTTCTTCCATTCCTCACCTCCCATTTCTGCTGCTGCCCGTTTTAATGTCCTGATAGCAATGGAATCTCCAAATTGCTGTGCCGCACACCTTTTCTCGCACGGTGCATAGCAGGCATATCCGCATACAGAAGGGAATGGAATCCTCTCTCTGATTACTGCCAGTGCTTCACTAAAATTCCCTTCCCTTATGCATCGGACATAGCGAGACACATTGATACCTGCCGGGCATGCCTCTCTGCATGGAGGTACAACAAAATCCTCTCTCAATACTTGTTTTTCACCCATGTTTCTTTGCCTCCAAAGAAGTGGTTTAAGAATTTGCCAGCTTCACGGAATTCTGGCTATTTCCCATCTGTACATACAAAGCCAATTCTTCAATATGTTTTTTCATTAATCTTTCAGCGAGATCTGGATCCCGGAGTTCCAGGGCATCGATTATTTTCAAGTGTTCCCTGTGACTCTTTATTAAGCGGTCTTCATGCACAACGCTCTGGAAACGAATCCAGCGCATGTGGTCGAAAATACTGCCTGCAAGTTCAATAAGTTTTCCGCACTGGCTAATCTGTAAAACCAGCTCGTGAAACTTAATGTTCGCATCGGCATAATCGAGAAATTTTCTTCTTATGTTCCTTTCGTTGAACGGAGTGAAAATATCTCTCATTCTTTCGATTTCTTCTCTTGTCACGTTTTCCGTTGCCAGTTTAGCTGCAAGGCCTTCTAAGACTGCTCTAACGAGGAGAATTTCAACAATTTCTTTTTTTGATTTCTTGACTACGAACACTCCTTTGCGAGGGACGACCTTGAGATAGCCTTCGATAACGAGGCGATTAATGGCTTCTCTAACGGGGGTTCTGCTGATTCCGAGTTTTTCTGCGAGGGTTCTTTCGTCGATTCGCTGTTCATCTTCGATAGCGGAGAGATCCATCTGGAGGAGGCTTTTTTTGATAGCTTCGTAGGCTATCTCGCTCAAGCTGGCCGGACGTTTAATTTTTTTTACGTCTACGATAACGCTCATAACACATCTCCTGGCCAGATATTACGTATACGTTAATGTTGTATACCACATACCACTGAGCAAAACCGGTGTCAATAGTTAATTTTTACTGAATGGTCTTTTTTTTACGGCTGGCTGACTGACTACTAATGCTAGATTATATCGGTTTGGTACAACGGGGCATTTTTCGGTTGCGACTTATAAACACCAAATACTAATGCAGCGAAGCCGCAACCAAGTTTGAACCGCTAAGACGCTAAGAGCGCAAAGGGATATTCTTTTTTCCTTGAGCAGTGTGTAACTGCTCAAGGAAAAAAGCCTGCCCTTCAGGCATGCTGTTGGTACAGACAATCTGAGTTGGCGCCTGAAGCTTTGTGTTTTGTGTGCGCTTCCTAGGATATGCGTGTTGTCCATTGCCCTTGTTACCCTGAAAGGGTGCAAG
>JALSTM010000015.1 GCA_026983715.1 Desulfobacterales bacterium | reverse complement strand
TCAGGCGATGGTTATGCCTAGCATGTGGAGCCAGACAGGTAGGCAGAGCATGATGAGTATGAGGAGGCTCATGCAGTTCAGGTCTATCAGAAAAATCTAACCAACACTGCTGAAACTTATGCCCGGTCAGTGCTTATCTAACCACTACCACCGGGATTCAATTTTTGGAGTTGGAAACAAAACGGTTATTAAGGAGAGAGGAAATGGAAGCTGAGAAGCACGGTGCACTAACTGCGGGATTATGTGATGAACCGGTAGAAGTTACAAATCCTGTGAAAATTCAGGATTTGACTTTTCGCGATGGGCATCAATCCCTTTTTGCCACAAGAGGGCGAACGGAAGATATGATTCCTATCGCGGAGAAGATGGATCAGGTAGGCTATTATTCCATGGAAGTATGGGGTGGAGCCACATTTGACACTATGCACAGGTTCCTGGCTGAAGATCCCTGGGAACGGCCCAAGATCTTGAAAAAATATATAAAAAAGACACCTTTTTCCATGCTTTTAAGGGGACAGAATCTGGTCGGTTATCGAAATTACCCGGATGATGTCGTTGAGGCCTTTGTGGAGCAGGCCTGTGAACATATTGACATATTTAGGGTTTTTGATGCCTTAAATGATTTCCGCAATTTTGAAACGGCTGTAAAGGTGATAAAGAAGAACAACCGTCACTTCCAGGGAACTATATGCTATTCTCTGACCCAGAGGCGAATGGGGGGCGAGGTATACAACCTGGAATATTACCTGAAAAAGGCAAAAGACCTTGTTGACATGGGTGCTGACACGGTCTGTATAAAGGACATGGCCGGGCTTCTGGCTCCCTACGATGCGTATATTCTGATTAGGGCTCTGAAAGAAGAGATTGACGTTCCCATTCACCTGCACAGTCATTTTACATCAGGTATGGCGGACATGACACTGCTCAAGGCCATAGAAGCTGGAGTTGACATAGTAGATACCTGCCTGGCACCGTGGGCTTACCGTACCTCGCATCCTGCTGTGGAGCCTCTTGTAGTAACACTCATGGGAACCGATAGAGACACTGGTTTTGATCTGAAGTTACTTACGGAATTAAGTGAATACATGGAAAAGATTTCCGCCAAGTACAAGCATCTGCTTGATCCCAAGATGTCTGTAATTGATACCAATGTGTTACTGCATCAGACACCCGGTGGAATGCTCTCCAACCTTGTGAATCAGCTAAGAGAAATGGATGCCCTCGACAAGATCGACGAAGTTTTTGAAATGCTCCCAAAGGTCAGAAAAGACCTTGGACAGGTACCGTTGGTTACTCCGACTAGCCAGATTGTAGGAATCCAGACGGTCAATAATGTGCTGTTTGATACTCCTGAGGAATCTTACAAGATGATCACTGCCCAGGTCAAAGACCTGTGCTACGGCCTGTACGGTAAAACACCGGCACCCATCAACCCCGAAGTTCAGAAGAAGGCTCTCAAGGGCTATCCTCGTGGTGAAACGCCGATAACGTGTCGTCCCGCGGATATTCTGGAACCTGAACTCGATAAGGCCAAGAAGGAAGCTGAAGGGTTGGCCAAGGATATCAAGGATGTCTTAATTGTTGCTCTTTATCCCACGACCGGGAAGAGATTCCTGCGGTGGAAGTATGGGCTTGAGGAGATTCCTGATGAAGTAAAGCCCAAGACCATGGAAGATGTAGAGAAAGAAGAGGAAATTATTCGCAAAGCAAAGGAGGGACTCCTAGTGGAAAAACCGAAAAAAGAGGCTCCGCCTAAAGGCCCGGGAATCAGAACCTTTAACGTATTTGTAGATGGCGAGTATTTTGAGGTAGAAGTGGAAGAAGTAGGGGGTGCTCCGGTTGTAACCAGGGTAACACCTGCTGCTCAACCGCAACCAGTGGCAGCTCCTCCGGCACCGACACCTCCAGGAGTAACGGCTCCTCCACCTCCTCCGCCCGTGACAGCACCGCCACCTCCGGCCCCGGCTGCTGCACCG
Organism: Desulfobacterales bacterium; assembly: GCA_026983715.1. Lineage (GTDB taxonomy): Bacteria > Desulfobacterota > Syntrophobacteria > B119-G9 > B119-G9 > B119-G9. The sequence continues at coordinate 3,548 of JALSTM010000015.1, read as the reverse complement.
GCTCCCTCACCCGCACCAACGGCAGCCCCGGCACCTGGAGCGGCGGAAGAAGGCACACCTGTTGAAGCACCAATGCCTGGGATGATTATAAGGTACGAGGTGAAGGAAGGGGACCAGGTGAACGAAGGTGACGTGCTGCTAATTCTCGAAGCCATGAAAATGGAAAATTCCATCACTGCTCCTGTTTCCGGAACGGTGAAAAAGATAAACTTCTCAGGTGGCGACTCCGTAAAAAAAGGCGATGTCTTGTTAGTAATTGGATGATTTGTACGATAGTGGAAGCGACGGATGTTAATGATTTAATTTTCAAAAGGAGTTTGAAATGGCTTTTAAAAGAAACAAGATAACCATCGTCGGAGCAGGTTTTGTTGGAGCAACGGCCGCTCACTGGGCTGCCATAAAAGAACTCGGAGATATTTGTCTTATCGATATTATCGAAGGAATGCCCCAGGGAAAGGCATTGGATTTGGCAGAAGCGGCACCCGTGGAAGGCTATAACTGCGAAATTATAGGAACAAATAACTACGAGGACACCAAGGACTCGGATATTGTGATCATCACTGCAGGACTACCGAGAAAACCGGGGATGAGCAGGGATGATTTACTGGAAAAAAACACTGCCATTGTGAAGGCAGTGACTGAGCAAATTGCCAAGTATTCGCCTAACGCAGTTTTGATAGTAGTTTCGAATCCCCTCGATGCAATGGTCTACGTTGCACACAAGGTGAGCGGGTTCCCGACAAACAAGGTTCTTGGGATGGCGGGGGTTCTTGATGCTGCACGTTTTCGCACGTTTATTGCCATGGAACTTGACGTGTCTGTTGAGGACGTAAATGCGTTTGTTCTGGGTGGCCATGGAGACAGCATGGTGCCATTACCAAGATATTCGACTGTAGCCGGTATCCCGCTTCCGGATCTTCTTCCGGCCGAGAAAATCGAAGCGCTGGTCGATAGAACCCGCAAGGGTGGAGGCGAAATAGTCAGCCTTCTAAAAACCGGGAGCGCCTTTTTTGCTCCCTCAGCATCAGTAATTGCGATGGCAGAATCGATATTGAAAGACCAAAAACGCATATTCCCATGTGCGGCCTATTGCGATAAAGAGTACGATGTCGGGGGTTATTTTGTTGGTGTTCCCGTGAAGCTTGGCGGAAACGGGGTAGAACAGGTCATAGAGATTAAGCTTACCCCGGATGAAAAAGAAGCTTTCGACAAATCGGTAGAAGCGGTAAGGCAACTGGTTAAGAAAATAAACATTTAAGAAAAGTTTGATTAATTTTTCAGATACGAGGGGGCTTCATGTACTTTATGCCCCCCTGGTCTAGTCAGAGGCAGGCCGGATCCGGCATTCCAATCGGTTGCTAGTAGATTTCGGTCCTTCGATACACTTCGTTACTCAGGATGGCGCTCAAAATACGCTTAGCTTCGGCCGGAATGATGGATTTTGCCTCGCTCTTATCCCCCTTTCTTTAACTGATCGATAGTTCTAAAAACCCGAATTTATCAGAGTTTCCTAAAATTGATGAAATTTTCTTTTCCAGCTTATCTATCATGATTTCTAGAGATTCCAGTTTGGTTAATGGTACTCACTTTTAGCAAGTTTTTTGTCATGTGGTAAAATCTTTTGTAAGAATTCTCACGGTATTAAGATCCTTCTTACCTTAGCATCACTGTCGCAAATACGTGGCTAGAGCTTTTGTCATCATGGGGCATCAAGACGGTTGAAAAAGTTTTGTTTATGTTTTAACTTGAATGTGCCAATGAGAGTTTTCACAAAAACGGCGGATAATGTCGTAACATGCAGGAGCATAAACCGATACTAATAGAAAAGGTTAATCTACCCAACGGCTTGACACTCGAATTCTGGGATGAATCGCGACATCTCGTCGGAGATAGGTGGTACGTTGGGGTCAGAGCCGTGGTGGGTATTGATATCCCAGATGGCGAGTGCGAAGGATTTGTCGAAGAATACATTAAGGTGCTTAGAGAAAAACTCGGAAATAGAATTTATTTCCAACTTTTGGAAGAGCGAAATTTTATTGCGGAGGATGAGGTTGAAACGTTGAAAAAAAGACTTATGGAAGTTTTTATAAAAAATTCTCTGAATTACCTTTCTCACCCCGACTTTTCCAGAAGGTTTCTTTTACGCAAATCCGAAGAGGCGTACAAGAAAAAGCTCATGGGGCCGGATTACCTTGCTAAGTTTATAGATACGTTGAAAGGTCCAGAAAAATAAATTACGTCAGTGCTCTGGGTTCTCTTTCCAAGCTTTGCTCGCCTTTGCACTTTCGGGTCGAAATAACTAATCCATAGACTTACGTCCAATCTTTGCGAAGGTGTCAACTCAAACCCAAAGAGCTATAATATTTTCAACTAGTTACTGCTTGACACCATGTCGCAAAGCATTATTTTTTGTGTGGATAAAGCTTCACATCCTGGATCGTAAGGAGGTGATGTCATGAAGGTGCTTGCGCTTTCCGATTTGCGGGGTTCAACGGAACGTGTGCCCCAGGTAGTGGAATTAGTCAGGCGTAAAGACCTAAATGCTATTGTGTTCTGTGGGAATATCATTGAAGAAGATGAACGTGCTCAAGCATATAGAGGCGATGTGAAACTTGAACCTGAAGTCTTGGAGGGACTTGAAAAGAAGGCTGTAGAAGCGTATGAGGCATTTTATGATGAACTAGGAGAACTGGATGTGCCAGTGTTTGTGGTTCCTGGCCTTCTTGATGCTCCCAAGCGGCTTTACTACCAGGCTACGTTGAACCACGAAGTTGTAGCGCCCAATATCTACATGGTGCATCGTTCCTTTGCTCTTCCTCTGCAACGCAGAAACCTGGTTGTGGCCGGTTTCGGTGGTGGCATAAGTGATGATCCGCATCTATGGGAGCTAGACATGGTTCAACTTTATCCTTCATGGTTGCTCGAGTTTGGGTTAGATTACCTGCGGCATTTCGAACAGGATCCGATGCTTGTATTTCACATACCCCCAACCCACGGGAATTTGGACTTGCATAACGGCGAACGCATTGGGCACAGAATAATCGATCACGTAATTAAGACTTACCGTCCTCGTTATGCGTTTGTTGGTGCTGCGCGAGATGGACAGGGAACTACAACCATTGGATCAACACTGGTAATTAATCCCGGTTGGCTGAAAGACGGTAAATATGCCACTCTCGATATTCGATCGGATGAAGTCGAATTCGGTCAGCTTTAAATCATACGATTGCCAGCATGGCCCGGGCGCAAGCTGTTTCAATTTGGAGCTTGCGCTTTTTCATCCAAATGTTCGAGAAAAAAATGTTTGTTGGGACAGGATAGCATTCATAATATAAATAATATTTTGTAAATAGACCTTTATGAGGTTAAAGAGTGGACTTTCCGATTACAGTCATAGGTTTAGGGTTGGGAACATTAATCATCCTTCTGATTGTGTTTAAAATATCTCTTTCCCGAATGCATAGAAGGATGAAGATTCTGATTGGAGAAAGAATTAAAGAAGGTGAAATAATAGTTGCCACGCCGAGTGCATGTTTCTTCGGAGTGAA
>JALSTM010000014.1 GCA_026983715.1 Desulfobacterales bacterium | reverse complement strand
TGTACTCTAATATTTCTGAAAATCAGGTTTTCAAAAATTCACCCACGAGCTTTTTCCATCCAATTTCAGGTACAGTGCCGTATACGTCTTCTATTGGCTTACCACCTGTTGCTGCCAGTCTTTCATGGCCTGGCATCGCAATGGAATAAAGCTTCTCTACCTCTTTTTCCATCCACCTGTCAGTTTCTTCTCCGAACAGAAGTTTCCTCAGGTTGGTTTTGAGTCTCCTTGGCTCTACCACGTAAAGCCACCCATCGGAATACGGGCGCTTATTTGTGATTCTGGGTTCTTTCAGTATCTTTGTGTTGACAGCAATTACAGTCCCTTCAACGGGGGAAAGAACCTCAGCCTCGTTACTTTCTCTCGCAAGCCTTAATCCCGGTTCCATCTGACGTACCTTAGCTCCAAGTCCGGGTAAGATAAACTCATCCACTGGTCCCACTAGCTTTACCGCAAAATCATCCAGGCCTACCCTAATTCTTCCTCCGTATTCCACGCGAGCCCAAGTATGTCCATCATGAAAATAATAGTCGTCGGGGATTAGGTAACCATACACCTGGTGTACCCGGGTCTCTCCCATGGCTTCCTGCGGTTCAGTATCTTCCAGGGACTGATCGAATTCGCATGTTTCACACTCGAAATTATGATGACAGATCTTGAAAGGAACTCTACCGGTGATCATGTGCCTGCAAAGCCTTTCTTCCCCGGATCTCTTGCGCATCGATTCTCTCCAGCTCTCGCTGATTTTTCCTTCCTTTGCTTTTTCCAATGCCTTGCTCATGGCCTTGTCAAATTCACAGTTGATGCAATCATAAGCATTATCACAGAGCTTGAAATTTATTACTCCAGCCTTCATCCATATGCACTCGTTTTCAAGAATATTAAAACCAACAACCTTTTTCTTCTTCCCGAGTTTATTTTTTGCTGCTTTTGTCATGGCTTAACCCTCCTTATTTGTATGTTTGAGTTATTGTTTTTTCGTGTTTACCCTATTAGTGGAGCAAGGGTTGTGCCATGAACATGCAAAGGTCTCTTTTTAACTCATAACATGCTGAAACTACGATATTTATTTTAAAAGTGAAGGTTCTATCTTCTGCCTGAATTGTTTGGAAATGGTCACAATATGATTAAAATGGCTACACTATGGTGTAGCATAAGTGGGTGTGTAGTGAGGTTTATGTGTCATTCCAATATGTTAAGGTGTGTTTAAAAAATAATCATATTATAAACGGCACTCCTCAACGGCTTTTTAACTGCTTAATTTTCCCTCCAGCTTTTCGATAGCTTTCAATACTTCCGCCGGAATGGGAGCGCGCTTCATGGCTTTGTAATCGTAACCAAAAATGGTGGCGTGGCCTTCGGTGCAGATTTGTTTTTTCCTGTGACTCACAATGATGTATTTTTGCTCTACTTTTTCCTGTGAAAAAGATAGGCTTTTCACCCCAACGCTGATGGTGTCCGGGTAGCTGAGAGCCTTTAAATACTTAGCACTAGTTTCCACCAGGATAGGGCCTATGGTGGTATCGGGAAGAGGCCTAAATGCTTGAAGTTTTTCAAAGTAAGCGATTCTTGCTATTTCGAAGTACTTAAAATAAACAACGTTATTTACATGCCGAAATGCATCCATGTCACCCCAAAAAACCGGTATTTCTTTGATGAATGAAAAATCTTGAAGCAGTTCCATGGGTAACCTTTTGGCGAAGTTTGAAAGTTTTGCAAAAAACAAGCGGTATCTGGCTGATACCGCTTGCTTTCGGTTTTTCAATTTAACATTAAACTAGATCCTGGCATAAATTCCCTGTTTTAAAATCATTTCCTGGTATTCTTTAAGCTTTTCACAGGTCTCCAGGCATTGGTTCTTGTCCTCGTTGGCTCTCTCACAATCCAGACACGGGCTCTTGATCATGTCTCCCTCCTTATAACGTTTGTACAACAACCCCATTCGAACCCGACCTTATAATGAATAATAAGGCGAATGTCAACTAAAAAATTTTCGCAATGCATTGAAGTAAGAAAAGCGCTCGATCTTATGTGATAAGAAAAAGTTGTTGTTTTTGGAGCGGTATGTAAAATAATCGAACTTCATTTAAGTGTCTCGGATACACTATCGAATCTTACAGAAAGGATCCCAGAAACAGTATCATTAGAATTTGCGAAGATTGCTATTGTGTAGTAGAATATACTTAACTTGGACTTCTTGGTGCATGTTGTTTTTTTAAAAAGCCTGTGAAGTCGCCAACTTTGAGGATAATGGCCATGGACGATAATAAGATTGTAGAGATGATTGAAGAGACCTGTGAGTTACCGCCAGTTCCCATCGTAGCGAGCAAGGTTCTGAGGCTAGTCAATGACCCCAATAGCACGGTTGGACAACTCGAAGAAGCGATAATGGGTGATAGCAACTTGGTTTCCCGTATAATAGGGATGGCCAATTCTGCTTACTACGTTCGTATTCACAAGGTAAAAACGCTCAAAGCCGCTATAAATGTCCTGGGCTACAAGGCGCTGGCAAATCTTGTTATCGCTGCATCTACCCGTCAGTTTTACACTAAGTTCGGCTTAGTTGAAAAGCTTCTTTGGGAGCATTCCGTTGGGACCGCCATTGCTTCGGCTGTGCTGGCCACTGAATTTAAGGCCTTAAAGTCTGACGAGGCCCTGGTGGGAGGGTTATTGCACGATATAGGGAAGACGATTATAAATTTATCAAAGCCTGATGATTATCGGGAGATAGCTGAAGAGGTGTACAACGGTAACGGGAAATATTATGAGGTAGAAAGGGAAAAGCTGGGTTTTGCCCATAATGACGTTGGATCGTATCTCATTCAGAAGTGGAATTTCCCTGTGGAACTCGGAAAGGTTATCTATTACCACCACAGTATCGAAGAGGTGGATCCATCATCCATGGATCCGTTTCAGGTCAAATACATATGCATAATTGATGTTGCAAACAATTGTGTGCGGAGGCTTGGTGTAGGTTATCGAGAACCTGACAACAGTGTCGATATTGCAGGTTTAAGGTCGTTACAATTGCTAAGCGTGGAACTCACTCAAGATGACGTTGATGCCTTGCTAGCAAAGATTCAAAAAGTGATAGAGGAAGAAAAGAGCAAATTCGATTAATCGTCTTCTGATCCGAGCCCGTACTTCGCTAGCCTGTACCTCAGTGACCTTGTGCTTATACCCAGTAGTTCAGCGGCCTTGTGCTTTGCTCCCTGGGTAACTGTTAGTGCCTGAGTTATAAGCTCCTTTTCGATGTTGGCGAGAAACTCGTCCAGTTGCAGGCCTTCGCGAGGTAGAGTTAGCTCTTTGACGTCGATCAGTTCCGTGGTTTTCTTTTTCTTGTAGGCGGAAAGGGTTAGGCTATCCGGTAAAACTATGTTTGAACTTTCAAGTGCAACGCTCCTCTCGATTATATTTTCGAGCTCCCTAACGTTTCCTGGGAAATTGTAACTTTTCAGGATATCCAGAGCGTACGTGGAAATCTTTCTAATCTCCTTTCCAAATTGCTTGGAATATTTTTCCAGGAAAAACTGAGCCAACAATGGTATGTCCCCTGTTCGTTCCCTCAAAGGTGGTATTCTTATATGTATTACGTTGAGCCGGTAGTAGAGATCTTCCCTGAAGGATCCGTCAATTATCTTCTTTTCAAGGTCTTGATTGGTGGCGGAAATAAAACGTACATCCGCCTTTATGTCTTCAGTTCCGCCAACCATTTTGTATGTTTTTTCCTGGATAAGCCTCAGGAGTTTTACCTGTAGCGATGTGCTGAGTTCACCGATTTCATCGAGGAAAAGTGTCCCTCCTTTGGCAGCTTCTACCAGCCCCGGCTTTGTGGAGGTTGCCCCTGTAAATGCACCCTTTTTATACCCGAAAAGCTCACTTTCCATGAGATTTTCCGGCATCCCACCGCAATTCACGGCAACAAAGGGGCCGTCTTTTCTTTCGCTTTCCTGGTGTATGGCTCTTGCCACGAGTTCCTTTCCCGTTCCGCTTTCTCCGGTTAGCAATACATTGCTCGGTGTAGAAGCAACCTGTTTGATAAGATTATAAACCTTGCGCATCTCGGGACTTTCCCCGACAAGTAATCCAAAATGAAGAATGTCTTTTTTGGGCTTGTCTTCTTCGGCGGTAGTTTTTCGGCTATCGAGGGCATTTCGTATTACTTTTTTTATTTCATCAATTTTGAATGGTTTGGGCAGGTAGTCGTAAGCTCCTTCTTTCATCGCTTGAACCGCCGTCTCGGCACTGGCGTACGCTGATATCATGATTACAACGGTGCTAGGGTTAATCTCTTTTGATCTTTTTAAAACCTGGAGACCATCGATACCATCCATGCGGATGTCTGTAATAATCAGGTCTATAGGTTCTCTTTCGATGATATCTAGTGCTTCTTTGCCGTTGCTCGCGGTAAGAACGTAATATCCTTCTTTGAGGAGCATGATTTCAAGGAATTCTCTCATGCTCAGTTCGTCATCGACCACCATTATTCTTTCCATGTCGGAGACACCCCTATGAAGCAATCTTTATATTTAACATATTAATATCTTTCGATTGCTTACGCAAATTTTGATGTACGGGTAACTCACTTTTCCAGGGGTTACGAAGTGGGCAGGATCATTCCTTCCCTGTACACAATTCTTCCTTCTTTAATTGTAAGGAAGACCTTACCTTTCACCTTCCGGCCGTGAAAGGGGCAATTTCGGGACTTGGAGTAGAACATGTTTACATCTATCGTGTACTCGGCATTGGGATCAATTACCGTAACATCTGCTATCTTTTTCTCTTCCAGGACTCCTCCCTGAATCCCTAGAATATTAGCGGGGTTGGAAGTAAATTTTCTGATAAGTTCAAGAGGGGTAAGTATGCCTTCATGAACCAGGTGCAGGCTCAAAGGGAGCGCAGATTCAAGCCCAATTATGCCATTTGCCGCATACTCGAATTCAACATCCTTTTCAATGCTTGTGTGAGGAGCATGATCCGTGGCAATTACGTCCAGGGTTCCGTCCACCAGTCCTTTTTTTATTGCTTCAACATCACTTTTTTCCCTCAGGGGTGGGTTCATCTTGTAGTTGGTATCGTAAGTCTGAAGGGAATCGTCGGTAAGCGTGAAGTAATGCGGAGCGGTCTCGGCCGTTACCTGGATACCTTTCTTCTTTGCATTTCTGATGATCTCAACGGAACCCTCAGTGCTTACGTGAGCGATATGAAGTTTACCGCCCGTAAGCTCCGCCAGGGCAATATCTCTAAATACGGCAATTTCTTCGGCGGCCTTCGGTATACCCTTCAATCCCAGCTTTGTAGAGATTGCCCCTTCGTTTATTAATCCACCCCTGGAAAGATCGAGATCCTCTGCGTGCGAAATTACTGGAAATCCGAAAATCTTCGAATATTCTAGTATCCTTCGCATAAGCTGGCTTGTTCTCACCGGGTACCCATCGTCTGTGACTGCCACGGCCCCGGCTTCAAATAATTCCCCGATTTCTGCTAGCGTTTTTCCTTCCAATCCCTTTGAAACAGCTCCCACGGGGTACACGCTGCAAAGTCCACAATCTCGAGCCTTTTCAAGTATAAACTCAGTTACTGCCGCGCAATCATTCACCGGATTTGTGTTTGGCATGCACGCCACAGAAGTAAAACCCCCTGCCACTGCAGCCTTACTACCGCTTTCTATGGTTTCCTTGTATTCTTCCCCAGGTTCGCGAAAATGGACGTGAATATCGATTAACCCAGGTACAACCCACTTGTCGGTGGCGTCTATTAAATCGAAGTGTGCTAATTCTGATTCCGACAAAGTTGTGACGCCAAGGGATTCGATCTTACCGTTTCGAATAACGACGTCTGTTATTTCGTCACGGTTTGTGGAAGGATCAATTACCCGTCCGTTTTTTATAATCAAGTTCACGGTTTACCCCTGGTCTATGTTGTCAGCTTACTGTTATAGTATGAACCTCACTTTGGGACCTGAAAGATACATTCCTCGGTTACTTATTCTTGCTTCCCGACGCTTCCAACGGTAAGATACAAAATTGCCATCCTGACGGCAACTCCGTTATTTACTTGTTCCAGTATAACGGAGTAAGGTCCGTCTGCCACCTCCGGACTGATTTCAACACCCCGGTTGATCGGACCGGGATGCATTATTAGCACATCTTGCTTTGCTTTTGTGAGTCTTTCCGGCGTAATACCGTACAGCCTAGAATACTCTCTAAGCGAAGGAAGAAGTACATCCTTCTGGCGTTCCTTCTGTAGCCTCAAGATCATCAGTACGTCAGCATAGCTTATCACTTCTTCAACATTGTAAGTCACTTCTGTGGGCATTCTATCGATATCTTTAGGTATCATAGTTGGAGGACCGCACACGATGACATTTGCTCCCATCTTACTCAATCCCCAAATGTTTGATCGTGCCACCCTGCTGTGGGAAATATCGCCTATTATCGCAACGGTTAAGCCATCGAGTTTTCCTTTGTGCTGGCGTATTGTAAGCATGTCTAGCAGAGCCTGTGTCGGATGTTCGTGCATACCGTCACCAGCATTGATTATGGATAAATCTAGCCTGCTGGCGAGCCAATGGGGAGCTCCGGAGGCTGAATGTCTTATAACGATTGCATCCGGGTTCATGGCTTCGAGATTTTTCACGGTATCAAGGAGAGTTTCCCCTTTAACCATTGAACTTGTTTTGGTGGAAATACTGTACGTATCTGCACTAAGTCTCTTTGCAGCTATATCAAAGGACATTTTTGTTCTGGTGCTTGGTTCGTAAAAAAGATTTATTATTGTTTTGCCTCTAAGTGTCGGAACCTTCTTGATCGGGCGTAAATTAATCTCTTTAAATGACTCCGCCAGATCTAAAATGCTGTGAATCTCACTTGCTTTTAGATCTTCCAACCCTAACAAATCTTTCCTTGTAAAAGACACTTTGACCTCTTTGACCAAAAGGTTCGGGGAAGATATTTTTGACGCTAATCCTAATCAATTTGCATGAATGTAGCAAGAATTTTATCGTAGAACTTACCAAGAGTAATTCCTGAGTAGGAAAGACAACTACATTGGTAAAATTTTCACAACTACACTTTTCGCTTTTTTATGCATTGTCTCTATGGTATAAGGGTTCGCAAAGTCTCACTGTATTATTAATTTTCTTTCGTGTTTCAGAATAGATCACGAACTTTTGTGTTGAGAAGGAGGTATTTATGATGAGGAAGAGTTGGCTTAAACAGTTAATTGTCTTTGCGGCAGTGGTGGCCTTAATGGTCCCGGTAGCAGTGCAAGCTGCAGGAAATGTGGTTATGTATCCGAAGATTTCAAGTTTTGTGTTGTTCCTTGACCAGTCGGGTTCCATGCAGAAAACATACAAGCCGCTTGGCAAATCTAAGATAGTCGTTGCCAAGGACATTTTGCTAAAGATGAATCAGGAGATTCCTGAGCTTAATTACATGGGTTCAGTACAATTGTTTGCTCCTGACGAAGTACTGCTTGCTCCTACGGTATACAATAGGGATACCTTTCAAGGTGTGCTTGAGAAGATCCCTACCAAGTTCCCGATTTTTGGACGTTACACGCCAATGGCTCCTGGAATGCAGAAACTTGATGAGACGATCCAGACGTTAAGCGGAGACGTGGCTGTAATCATGCTGTCCGACGGTGAAGCGAATCGCGGGGGAGATCCGGTAGCCGAAGCGACGGCAATGAAAGAAAAGTACGGGAATCGTCTTTGTTTTCACGTGATTTCTCTGGCTACAAAGCCTGAGGGTGAGAAAACCTTGCAGCAGATCGCACAGCTCAATAATTGTGTGTATGTAACTGCAGCAGACATGCAAAATCCCGAACTTCTGAAAAACTTCGTAAAAGACGTATTCTATGCGTTTAAACCTGTACAGCGCGAAGTAATTATCTTGAGAGGAATCAACTTTGATTTCGATAAGTACGATATTAAGCCTGAAGCACAAGCTATTCTTGATTCCGGCGTAGAGATTCTCAAGAAGCATCCTGAAATTAAAATTGTCATTGAAGGTCATACAGATTCCATCGGTAGCGAAGCGTACAACCAGAAGCTGTCAGAAAAGAGAGCCAAAGCGGTGTATGATTACTTTGTAAAGAAAGGTATCTCTCCGGATAGAATGAAGACTGTCGGTTATGGTGAAACAAGGCCTAAGGCTGACAACAGTACACCTGAAGGCAGAGCCATTAACAGGCGCGTAGAAATCAAAGTGGTGAAATAAGGTAAAGACTTAACACCATGACGCATTTTAAGGGAGACCGGAAAAGTATTTGGTGGGACTTGTTAGTTCCGGTTCTCCCTTTTGTTTTTGTATTATGTTTACTAGCTATGCCTGGGGAGGCACGGAGCGGGGAAATTCCACCAAATGTGCAGAGAAGCTTTCGACAATTTAAAGAAAAATGGTTTACCAAGCTCTCGAAGCATTGCCATCTAGGAAAGGGATACGTTACTGTTTCAAAAGAAGGGGGAAGGTACGTTGCCAGGTATAAGTGCATCAGCAAAAAAGTTTCGTTCAAGTTAAAACATACCGAAAGTAAAACCACTCCTTATGTTGCTGTTCTTAAATATTCGGAAGATGAGTACATTTCGGTGGGTAAAACCCCAGAAAAAGCCAAGAAAGGCCCATTTAGGCTTAACGACTCGAAACTCGTGACGGAAATATTCCCATACGTCAAAGGGAAATGGCGCTATTGATTTCGATTCATCTAGCAATCTGTAGTTGGATTTAGGGTGATTCATGTGGATCAAGAGAGAAAAAGAAATATTGATCAGAGTACTTATACTTGTGTTTCTATCCGGATGCTTTTACGGCTGTGTCCACGTGTGGCCCTTTTCAAGTGGAGAACTCAAGGTGGAAGAACCGGTATCGGTGATACCGGAAAAAGCCGAGTGCTCTAAGCCTGTTCCGTACGTGAAACCAAAAAACGAAGCCATGATGGGGCCCGCAGCGCTTGCAATGGTGATGCGATATTATGGCTACGATATAACCCCTGAAGAAATTGCAAAGGAAATCAGACCTGAAAAAGATAAAGATAAAGAAACCCATGACATAATGCTTTCTGACCTTGCCCTTTATGCCAAGGAAAAAGGGTTTAAGACAGTTCCGTGTTGTGGGACCATTCTTGCAATCAAGGAATCTATTGCCAACGATACCCCGGTAATTGTTACGGTGAAGAATACTTTGATACCGATTTTTGGCAAAGAGCGTTTCCTGGTGGTCTACGGATACGATGATGACAAGGGAAAGTTATATGCCCATGGAGAAAAACCTTCCATGGCAATTTCCGAATCATCCTTTTTGAGGGAATGGAAAGCGAAAAACTTTCTATTTCTAATTGTTACCCCTAAGTAGCCACTATGTTTCATAAAATTCACGTATAAGTGAACTGATCTCTTCGTATTTGTAAGGGGTAAACCACCTGTACTCACTGTCACCCCTAAACCACGTTAGCTGTCTTTTTGCGTACCTTCGAGTATCTCTCTGTAGTAACTCTATTGCTCTTTCCAGGGTAATCTTTCCGGCTATGAACTCGGCTATATACTGATAACCGATAGACGTCATAGAATTGAGCGTCGGACTATATCCCTCATCAAGGAGCGCTCTTACTTCTTCCACGAGCCCTTGTTGAACCATCCGTAAAACGCGCTTGTCTATTTTTTCATACAGTTGTTCCCTGGGAAGATGAAGAGCAATTTTAAGGGCATTGTAACGCGTTGGTTTGAAACGGTGTGATCGTTGAAGCTCGGAGATAGGTTTTCCGGTTAAATGGTAAACTTCCAGTGCCCTCACTATCCTCTGCTTGTCATTGGGGTGAATTCGTTTTGCACTCACGGGATCAACTTCCTTTAGTTTTTCATAGAGGAAAGAAAGTCCTCGAAGTGATGCCTGCCGGAGGAGTTCTTCTTTTAGCTTCTCATCACCCGGTGGGGCTGGGAAGAGCCCGTGCAAAAGGGCCTTAATGTAAAGCCCTGTACCACCAACTACAAAAACCCTTTTGCCCTTCTTTTCTATCTGGAGAATTTTCTCTTGTGCCAACTCGGCAAAGCGGGCAGCACTGAAACGTTCATCTGGATTAACTACATCAATTAGGTGATGAGGAACCGCGGCCTGTTCGGCAGGGGTGGGTTTTGCCGTGCCAATGTTTAGTTTTCTGTATATCTGCCTTGAATCAGCGTTTATAATTTCTGCATGGAATTCCCTGGCAAGTCTGATGGAAAGGGACGTTTTCCCGACGGCGGTTGGGCCTGAGATAATGACGATCCGTGTCCTTGCGCTGCCATGGCCTTGTTTCATATAGGTGATTTTCCCCTTTTGAAGAATTTTGCAATTTCTTCGTTTGTTATTTTCCACCACAGGGGTCGACCATGGGGGCAGGTGGCCGGGTTCTCGGTTTTATCAAGTTTTTTTAACAACTCCGTGATTTCCTCTCCGGAGAGGCGAGAATTGGCTTTTACGGCAGCTTTGCAGGCCATTGACTGCCTGATTTTTATGGCAAGGTCAGGTTTTTCATTCTTTATCCAGCCATCGGATAAGGCTTCAGATAATAGATCATTGATTAATTCATTGGGGTCTTCTTCTTCAAAACAGGCTGGAATAGATTTTACCACGAACGTGTTGCCTCCAAAGGGCTCTACGTGGAGCCCAATTGAATCAAGGTACGGAAGCATTTCTCGAAGCATATTTGCTTCATTGGGTAAAAGTTCAATAGGCTGGGGAGCCAGCAATACCTGACTCAATGTATGTGCCTGGCCTGATTTTTTCTTGAGGCTGTCATAGATTATTCTTTCGTGAGCAGCATGTTGATCTATTATGACAAGCCCATCAGGGGCCTCACACAGGATGTAAGAGTCGCCCAGTTGACCAATCACCTGAAGTGATGAGAAAACATCTTCGGAAGTGGCTATCGAATTGCTGGCGGGATGTTCAGGAAAATGTAGAAATCCTTCTTCTTTTCTCTGGTGCTTTCCCCGGGAAATAGAATCCCATAAAGAACCGGTATTTGTATGCACATACCGGGAGGGTGTTTCTTTCCAAGTTGCAATTGGCTTGGTTTCCGGGTCTGATACTACCAAAGGGCGATCCCAACCCTTTTTTTGAAGCTTACTCAGAGCTTCATGGATTGCCTCCTGAAGTACTCTCAGAACCAAGCTTACGTTTCTGAAGCGAACTTCAGACTTTGTTGGATGCACGTTGACATCTACTTCCCGGGGAGGAAGTGCAATCATGGCAAGCGCCATCGGAAACCTGTCTTTGGGTAGCATTCCCTGGTATGCTTTTATGATAGTCCTGTTCAGCAAGGTATCTTTGATGTATCTGTTATTTACGAAAGTGTAAATGTTATTGGATGTAGCCCTGTTAATTTCTGGGGGAGCCACAAAACCCGAAATTTGTATACCTCCATGCTCCTTAAGAAAGGTCTGCCCAGCAGAAAAGATTTTTACGCCGAACACCTGGGATACCCTCGAGAATAGGTTTTCTGTCGGGGTAAATTCATAAATGGTTCTACCCTGGTGGGTAAGTTTAAAATGAATACCCGGATGTGCCAGAGCCAGGCGTACAACGTGCTCTGAGATATGGTTCATCTCGGTTTGGTTGGTTCTGAGAAATTTTTTCCTTGCAGGGGTATTAAAGAAGAGGTTTCGTACTATCATGGTTGTCCCGGGAGGGGCTCCTACCTCGCGCACGTCCTTGAGTACGCCGCCTTCTACAGTTAACTGTACTCCCGCGTCTTCGCTTTTAGTCCTGGTAATCATTTTCAGCCGGGACACGGAAGCGATACTTGGCAGTGCTTCTCCCCTGAAGCCGAGGGTTACAATGTTTTCTAGGTCTTCGGACCTGGTAATCTTGCTGGTTGCATGACGTTCCAGGGCAAGCAAGGCATCATCCCTTGTCATCCCTGTTCCGTTGTCAACGATCTTTATTTCCGTTTTACCCGCGTTCTGAATACTGATAGTTATTCTGGTACTTTCGGCATCGATTGAATTTTCGACTAACTCCTTTACCACAGAAGCCGGTCTTTCTACTACTTCACCAGCAGCTATTTTGTTGGCGATATGTTCTGGGAGAATAGTTACCCTTGACATTATTATCTGTATCTTCCCATTAATACAGCCTCACCGAGTTCATGACCACCCCTGTCAAAAGCTTTTATAGTAAAGAAGTACCGGTGAGTACCCCCGGGTGGACATGGTCCTCGATATCCAACCGTACCCCACGTGTTTTTCCCTTGTTTTATACCGCTTGGGAGTTGACTACTGGTTGGCACTCCCTCCTCAAGCTTCCTGAAATTCCCGGGAATAAAAGTGACATTCCAGTGGATCCAGTTGCCCACGGGAGCATCAGGGTCGTTTACGAGGAGAGTAAAATAGCTTGTTTTGGCAGGTGGATTTTCCCAGACCAGGGGTGGAGATACATCTACGTCATCACACGTGTATTTACTCGGTATTCTATCCCCGTACTTGAAAGCGGGTGATATCAATTTGAAGGTAGATTTCTCTGCACATGTTGCTTGTGCAATAAAAATTGACGAAAAAATAAGGAAAACTATTATAAAAACTGGGCAAATAAGCTTCAAAACTCTTGTCTTGCTCCCCGTATTTTTCATAGTATGTTCCCCGTACAACTCAAAAGCGATTGTTGCTCGTTCTTATCAGCATAAAAACAATAGCTGGTACAGATAAACTTCCTCCGTACCAGCGATGTATCACAACCGGCCATTAAACAATTATAACAATTTATGCCGCCTTTAGTCCGTACTCTTCTATTAGCTTTTCCAATTCCTTTCGCTCGTTCTCGTAGTCTCCCTGGAAAAGAGGTTTACATTCTGCAAGTGTGGCTTCATGTTTGGCAAGCTTCACCGCAAAAGCCATACAACTCACTTCACCACATTCCTTGCAATTCGTTCTCGGTAAATGCTTGAGAAGTTCAATGTAATTAACTTTCTTTGCCATGGTATCCACCTCCTTTTCTTTAGTGTGCCTCCAATCCCCCTACGTCTGGTTCAACAAACGGTTTAGAAGCAGACTCAAGGAAAGTTTAATTGCCCCTTTTTCTAAGAGGACAATCGCAGGTAGTCGAAAAGGAACACCATGGCGAAGTTTAGCTCTCACATTCTAGCGTCCGAATCGAGATGCTAGAAGTAATATCCGCAACGAAAGTTCAAGAAACCCTCGGCAAGGGGCCCTTAAACACATCCTCAATTTAATTATCAATACGAACCGCGAGTTTGTCAAGGGGCTTTCGGTTTCTTTTTTGATAAATAAATTTGAAAAATCATGTTCTTTAGGGGTACGATATACTTGATGCGAATTGTGAAGTTTTAGCCAAGACTAACGAACAGTTTGATTTTGTTTATCCGGGAGGCGAAGAATAAGGTGAAGGCTAGCCTGATAAAAAAAGTGGATTTTTTCCCCGTATCGCATGCATATAAGAGCAGATATCTTGTATTACCAACACTAAAGGATCGAATGCACAGAATGGTGGTGGGATGGTCAGAAAAGGGACCGTGCAACATAAGTGTTTTCTGGACGGAGTTATTAAGCGGACGGATAGATTTAATAATTTGCGGCGGTGACAAGGGATTGAGGGTACTGGCAAATGCTGAAGAGGAGGTTGTTTGGAATCCCAAGGAAAAGGACCTTCCTCCTGGATGGTCGTTTTCTTACCTATCCCTAGAACCGAGGGATTTACCTCCTGATGTTTTGAGTGTCGTGAATACTTTTTATTACGACGTTGGTATCCAGGTTGACAAAACACGGAGAAAAACCAAGGTAAAACGACTTTCTAAAGTAATTACCAGGGATGAAGTCTGGTTGGTGCTAAGCAGCAATCAAAAACCCGAGAAGGTTATAGGATGGTCTCATGTGGGACCAGTACCCCTCAAGATTTACTGGGGAAAATTCCTTGAAGATGGCAATATAGCACTGGTTGTCTCCGGCGGAAGCCAGGGTGTGAGGATTATTTCCCCGGAAGAGGTGGAGGAATTGAATGGAAACTACGATGAAGGAGGCCCCCCTGGAATTGGTGCCCCCTTCCTTCGAGTTCCCCTTGCAGCATTACCGGAAGACCTGCGGCAGGTTCTGGAGATACCACCGGAATTGCGAGCCATTTCTCGTCCTCAGGAGGATTACATACTCGATTTAACCAGCGACGAGTTGATCCCTCTAGAGGAAAACGTGGAAGTTGAAACAGTGGACAGTTAGCGATGTTTTTTGGCAAAACTGTCCATGAAGTCTACCAGCGTCTGGACGGCTGAAAGACTTATAGCGTTATAGATGGAGGCCCTACAACCTCCCACCGATCTGTGACCTTTTAAACCCGAAAGACCGTTGGCGGCTGCTTCCTCTATGAACTTCATTTCTAAATCCTGTGTAGGTAATCTAAAGGTAACGTTCATGAAAGAACGACTATCTGGCCTAGCTGTTCCCCTGTAAAAATCGCTTGAATCAATCAAGTCATACAAAATTTTTGCCTTTTGCTTGTTTATTTCTTCTATTTTTTCAACTCCACCCACGGTTTCCTCGAGCCACTTCAGAACCAACTGTACGACGTAAATGGCAAAGCAAGGCGGCGTGTTAAAAAGGGATTTTTTCTCCGCAAAAGTTTTATATTTAAGCATTGTTGGAAGGTCATCCGATGCAAGTTCCAACAGATCCTTTCGGATAATAACCACGGTTACTCCTGCGGGGCCGAGGTTCTTTTGGGCACCGGCATAGATAAGGCCAAACTTCTCTACCGGAATTTCCCTGCTGAGAATGTCCGAGGACATATCACTTACAATTGGAATCTCCCCGGTGTCCGGAAACTCTTGCCATTGAGTACCTTTTATGGTGTTATTGGAAGTGATGTGTACGTATGTTGCTCCTTCAGTGAACTTAAGCTCTCTCGGAATATACGTGAAATCCCTGTCTTCTGAGGATGCCACAACCTTAATATTCTTTCCCTGGATTTGTGCCTCCTTGATTGCCTTTGTTGACCATGTGCCGGTGTTTACGTAGTCTGCCGTACGATTTCCTACTAAAAAATTCATAGGTATCATGGCAAACTGGAAGCTTGCACCTCCCTGTAAAAAGAGCACCGTGTAATCGTCATTCAATCCCATCAATCTCTTAAGCCTCTCCTCGGCATCCTGTATGATGGAGGTAAAAGTGTCTGAACGGTGGCTGATTTCCAGTACTGACATTCCGCATCCCCTGTAATTGAGTAGCTCTTCTCGAATCTCTTCCAGAACAGGTAAAGGCAGTGCAGCTGGGCCAGGATTGAAGTTGATTACCCTCTTTGACATTTGACTCCTCCTCTTCTCCTAAATGAGAAAAATCTATGCGTAGCATGTTATTGGATGAACTTTGCAATAGCTACGAACTTAAATTAGGAGCTACTTCATTGTCAATATGAAATCTCGTAGCCTCTTTAAGTATTCTTCCGGGTTGATTTCGTAGGCATCGGTATGATGAGCTCCTTCCACAAGCCAGAACTTTTTGGGCTGGTTAGCGGCATCGAAGAGCTTTTTCCCCTGCTGCGATGGCACAGTAGTATCGGCGTTTCCATGTATAATAAAAACCGGCACGTGAATTTTTCGAATTTTCTCTCCATTGTCAAAACGTGGAGGAATAAAGGGGTAAAAAAGCATGTAAGGAAAAACTTTTCCCACAAGGTCCTTCATGGAATAGAAGGTACTTTCCAGGATTAGACACGGAACAGGTCTTCTCGTAGCAAGTTCGATTGCTATTGCACCGCCCAGAGACCGGCCAAAGATATGAATTCTATTTGGATGTACCTTCTTCTCTTTACACAAAAAATCCCATGCAGCTTCTGCATCCGTGTATACTCCATCTTCTGTGGGCTTGCCATTACTTCGGCCATAACCCCGGTAGTCGAAGATGAACACGTTAACGGGAATCTTTAGAAGAAGCTCTATGTTGGGCAACCTATCGCTGATGTTTCCTGCGTTTCCGTGGCAAAAAAGAAGGTGGGGAGCATCTTCGCTGCTTTCAAAATACCAGCCGTGTAACTTGATACCGTCTGAAGCAGTAAAGAAAACATTCTGCGGTTTCAAGTTAAACTGCGAGGGATTGATAGGGAAATCCCGGGAAGGCCTGAAAATAAGACGGTTCTGGTTGATTAAAAGGAGTGCCAGGATGAAGAAGTATACTATTACGACTTTTAGGATTAGGCTCATGTAAAAATTCCAAGGGTTGACGAAACGAATTTTTCATAAAATAGCACAGAAATGGGAAATAAAGCAAATTCCTGAATCCGTGATCGTTCACCTGGGCCGCAGACGCAAGGAAGAGCCAGGCGGACGACCCGCAGGGCGCAGAAAGATTGTTTGAGAAGGCCACGAATAATCCACCCTGGCTATGTGGCCAATTATAAGCAACTTAGACGTGTTATACAAATTAGTTGTAATGTCTCGTCACGGATTTAGGAAATTGACCATGATAGCTAACCCTGTCTTGTTGGGGATAAATTTCTGTGTTATGTAATTTGTCCGAGACACGAGTATCTGGATTGCTATTTTTAGTGGATACGGAGAGGAATTCGGCGTGATCGTGGTTGGAGTTGATACAGGAGGAACTTTCACAGATTTCGTCTGCTTCGATGGTAAAGAGAGAGAAATTTTTAAGGTGCTCTCCACTCCTCAAAATCCAGCGGAAGCAGTGCTTGAGGGGCTTGGTAATATTGGTTCCGGTGAGCCCCGAGATATTGTTCATGGGTCTACGGTTGCAACAAATGCAATACTTGAACGCAAGGGTGCAAAGACAGCTCTTATAACTAACGAGGGATTTGAAGATGTAATTGAAATTGGTCGCCAAAACCGGGAGAAAATATATGACCTAAAATACAAGAAACCTAAGCCAATAATTCCTCCCCGGCTAAGATTCGGAATAAGGTGCAGAGTCCTTTCCACGGGAAGGATTTACGAAGATTTGGATCTTGATAAACTAGATGAGATTGCAGGGCGATTAGAAAAGCTTAAAGTAGAATCGGTGGCTGTGTGTTTCCTATTTTCTTTTCTCAATCCCGATCACGAACTGAAAACCGAAAAGATGTTGAGGGAGAAGGTGCTTCACTGTTCCCTGTCTCATCGCATACTTCCTGAGTTCAGGGAGTACGAAAGAACTGCCACCACGGCTCTCAATGCCTACGTTGCACCGGTAATGGAAAGATACTTATCGCATTTCAAAAACCGATTGCGCGAAAGTGACACCCTGAGAATCATGCAATCCAACGGCGGGAGCATATCTACCGAAACGGCTTCGAAAGAATCCATCAGGACTATACTCTCCGGGCCGGCAGGCGGAGTCATAGGAGCCTTTCAGGTGGCAAAACTGGCGGGATTTGACCGGATTATTACTTTTGACATGGGAGGAACCTCAACCGATGTGTCCCTGGTAAACCGTGATGTCTCTCTTGCCATGGAATCAAAAATAGCGGGATATCCCGTTAAAGTCCCTATGATTGATATTCACACGGTGGGAGCCGGTGGAGGGTCAATTGCTTATATCGACAAGGGTGGGTCACTCAAGGTAGGACCCAGGAGTGCTGGGGCATCTCCAGGGCCAGTTTGCTATGGACAAGGTGGAACAGATATTACTGTTACCGATGCCAACCTATTTCTGGGTCGTCTCCTTCCTGATCATTTTCTGGGAGGCAAAATGAAGCTTCATAAAAAGAGACTGAATCCTTTTTTCCAAGATATGTCCAAATCCTTGAAAATGGATCCTGTATCCCTCGCGCTGGGGATACTTTCTGTTGCAAACGCTACGATGGAAAAGGCTATTAGGGTGATATCGGTTGAAAGAGGCCAAAACCCGGAAGAATTCGTTCTTGTCTCATTTGGAGGTGCCGGGGGCTTGCATGCCCCTTTCCTGGCAAAGAATCTTTCCGTCTCCAAGGTACTTGTTCCAGAAAACCCGGGCACTCTATCTGCCCTGGGAATGCTCATGGCTGATGTTATTAAAGACTATTCAAGAACAATTATGGTCACCGGGAGAGAGTCAAGCTTTGAAGGGATATGTTCCATATTTGAAGAACTGGAAAACAAAGGCTATAAGAATATTCTACGGGAAGGGGTAAGCGCTGATAGTTTGCGTTTTGAACGTTTTCTGGATATGCGCTATTTGGGCCAATCCCACGAATTGATGGTACCCTTTGAGAAAAATTACATTGATGTTTTTCACGAATGTCATGAAAGGATCTATGGTTACAAGAAACCTCGAAGTGAGGTAGAGATAGTTAACGTCAGATTGAGGTGTAAGGGAAGCCCTGAAAAACCGGTATTCTCAGCAGATAAAGCTAAGTGTAAAACCATCAATGAAGGCGCATACATTGGTGAATTTGAAGTATTTTTTGGCGAAGCCCATCCGGTTAAAACGCTAGCCCTGGATAGGAAAAAGCTAAGGTTTGGAAATAGAGTAGAAGGTCCTGCCATAATTGCCGAATATTCATCAACCACCGTTATTCCACCAGGGTGGATTTGCGAAGTGGATATGTATAAAAACCTCGTTATTTCAATGGCGTAAGTCCAATTTAAAAAAATCAAACTCCCCATAGAAGTGTTTCCAGCTCTGCAGGTTTTGTTGCAGGTTTGGCCGCCGTTGTTTTATAGTTTTTAAGAGAATGCCCCGTACTTATTTTCGGCAATGGGAGTAAAATTGAAAAAGATTGTTTTTATATTTTTAATCGGTCTCATAACGGTAGTAGCCATAGTTCTGGCACTTTCGCCATTCTGGTGGAAAGTTGAGAAAAAGAAAGGAAAACCACTAGCACTCAATGTTGCTCCCGTGCCGAGTCTGCGGCCACTACCGGTGAGAAAAAACAGGAAATTCATAGTGTTTGGTGCTTCCCTCAGCTTGACCGGAAGGTTTCGTGTCGAAAGTCAGTTGGTAAAAGAGGGCTATGATATCTGGAAAGACTGGGTAAATGCCAGGGGCGGTATAAAAGTAAGAGATAAAAGATACCTGGTAAAAATTGTCTACCTCGATGATGAAAGCAGCCCTGAAAAAGTGAGGCAAAACATTCGCAGTCTCATCGTGGACTACAAGGTAGATTTTCTCCTCGGCCCATTTTCCAGTGGTTTGACCCTTGTGGCAAGTGAAACCTCAGAAAATTACGGTGTGATACTCGTTGAGGGATGTGGGGCTTCCGAAACCATTTTTACAAGGAACCCGCATTTTACTTTTGCGACGCTCACTTCCGCCAGTTTTTACATGAAAGGATTTTTCAACATGATGTGTCTTGTCAATCCGACACCAACTACCTACGCACTTGTTATCAAAGACAGCCTTTTTTCGAGAAGCGTCGCTAAGGGTGCAAGACTATGGGCGGCAGCAATAGGGTTCAAAGAGGTGTATTGTGCGGCACATCCCCCTAACAGCCAGGATTATTCTGGTGTGTTGGCTGAAATAGAAAAAATTTCTCCCGATATCCTGATCTTCTCTGGGCATTTGCAAGACTCGATAAATTTCACCTCTCAGTTGGTGAAAAAAGTTAAACATTTACCCAAAGCGGTAATAATGACCTTGGGACCCACACAGGAGGTTTATTTAAAGAAACTGGGCAAGGTGGCGAATAACATGATGGGAGTTACGCAATGGGTGGAAAAAAATAATTTCTCGTGCCCGGTTTTTGGAAATACGAAAACATACGTAAAAGCCTTTATAAGCAAGTACGGCCATCATCCGACGTATCAAAATGTTCAATCAAGTGCCTGCGGGATAGTCTATC
Source organism: Desulfobacterales bacterium (assembly GCA_026983715.1). Lineage (GTDB taxonomy): Bacteria > Desulfobacterota > Syntrophobacteria > B119-G9 > B119-G9 > B119-G9. Next base: position 5,049 of record JALSTM010000014.1, on the reverse strand, counting down.
AAATTGCCCTCGAAAAGGCCAAGCGACTGGATCCGGCCGAAATTCTAGAGAATCTGCACTCAATTGACTGTGAAACTGTTTATGGAAGAATAAAATTCGATGCACGAGGCATGAATATTGGAAAACAGATGGCAATCGTTCAAGTACAAAACGGACGCCGGTACACCGTATGGCCTCTCAACATGGCAGAAAAACCCCTTGCATATCCCCTCGTAAGGTAGGTTAAGGTAGAAAGGATGGAAAAAACTTATAAAAAATCAGTCTTCGAACGCTTAATAGCTATTCACGTAGCATTCGTTCTGTTTCTCGCAATAGTTCTGGTCTCATTTCAGATCCTAAAAGGTGAGAAGGAAGTAACACAGAGATTAAATGAATACGGAGAAATAATTACAGAAATGCTCCGTAATTCTGCCGTTGATCCCATAGTAAATGCTCTCGCCTATGACAAAATACCTTCCTTGCTCCAGTACATGTATGAAAAGGGAAAGGAAATATCATACATAGCAATATATACTTCCGATGGGGCGGTAGTTGAATATATAGGAGAACGGTATCCCGGCTACATGGAAAATGTTAGCAGGTTTGAAAAAATGCCGGCAGAAAAGATCATAAGATGGAATTCAGAAGGTGATCTAATAGAATTCCTGTGCCCGCTAAGGGTTGGTCCCACGTTTCTCGGAGTAGCCCGGGTTGGGTTGACAAAAAGGTTTGCACATTCGAAGCTGATTGGAAATCTCTTGTCTTATACCGGGTTAACACTCTTGGTTCTTTTAATCAGTGGAGTTATGTATGTTATCTTACTTCAAAAGTGGGTATTTGGTCCTATCAAGAAGACCTGTGACGTTATTGGTTCCTACGGTAAAGCTGACTTAAAATCCCTCCTCGATGAATTCCGCAAACTCAGTAGATCTATGCCACCTAATGACGTTGGAATTATTGCTCATTCATTCGAAGAAATGATCGCTGCCATTGTTAAGCGGGACAGGGAGTTGGAGGAAAGAACGTGGGAGCTAGTGCAGGAAAAAGAAAAGCTTGAGGCAGTTACAAGGAACATTGGTGTTTCCTTGGTTGTAATTTCTTCTGACTATAAGATAGTCTGGGCGAACGACGTATTAAAAGAGATATTCAGTGTGAAAGAAGGCGATCTTTGTTACAAGGCGTTGCAGGGAAAGAAAGATATGTGTACCTTTTGCCCTGTTATGGATATCATGGATGGAAAAATAAAGAAAGCCGAAATGGAAAAAACTGTTAAGGGGACAGACGGCAAAAAACGCTGGTTTCAGATTATCGCTACACCATTTCGTGACCATAGCGGGAAGATCATAGGGGTACTGGAAGTTGGAATCGATATAACAAAACGAAAAAAGGTAGAGGAAGCACTGATTAAGAGTGAAGAAAGGGTTAGAACAATCATTGATACTGTTCCCGAAGCAATTATCCTGTGTGATTATGATGGTCACGTAGAGTTTGTAAATCCCGCATTTACGAGGGTTTTTGGCTGGTCGCTGGAGGAACTGCAAGACAAGCAAGTCCCTTTTGTCCCAGAAGATAAATGGGAAGAGACCAAGAAGAAATTCGGAGAATTGAGGAAATCATCCAAACCCATAAGGTTTGAAACAACCAGGATCACCAAAGAAGGGGAGGTGCTGGATGTAATATTAAGTGCGGCAAAAATTGGCCTCGAACTGGATCGATCCAAGTCCATAGTAGTGAGTATCGTGGACATTACGGAGAGAAAAAAATGGGAAGCCCAGCTTCGAGCTGATCAGAGAATGAGGGCCATAGGGAATTTGGCTGGCGGTATAGCCCATGATTTCAATAACCTGCTAATGGGTATACAGGGAAATATTTCTTTAATGCTGGCGGAAACCGATCCTGAGACACTACATTATCAATTGCTAAATGACATAGATGAATATGTCAAACAAGGTGCGGATCTGGCAAAACAGCTCCTTGGGTTTGCGCGAGGTGGTAAATACCAGATCAAACCTGCTGATTTGAACGAGATCGTTGAAAAGCAAAGTATGCTTTTCAGGCGAGCGAAGAAAGAAATTAATGTCATTACAGAATACGAAAAAGAGCTTTGGACGGTTGAAGTTGATCGCAACCAGATAGAACAGGTACTTATGAATATATTTGTTAATGCTTGGCAGGCCATGCCCAGTGGAAGCGGGGATCTGAACATAAAAACTGAAAATGTGACTCTCGGTGACTCCGAGGTGCTTCCCTACAAGATAAGACCTGGGAAGTACGTAAGAGTTTCCATTGAAGATAATGGTATAGGAATGGATGAAGCAACAAAGGAGCGCGTGTTTGATCCATTTTTTACGACCAAGGAAAAGGGGAAAGGTGTTGGGCTAGGGCTTGCCTCGGCCTACGGCATTGTTAGAAACCACGGGGGTTTTATCGATATACAGAGTGAACCGGGAAAGGGTACGAAAGTGACGATTTATCTTCCTGCATCTGAGAAAAAAGTATTTAAGGAAAAGGATGTGGACAAAGAGATGTTAAATGGAAATGGGACCATCTTACTGGTAGACGATGAGGAAATGATTCTTCGGGTGGGTAAAAGAATGCTAGAAAAGTTGGGATACAGTGTTATTACTGCGAAGGGTGGAAAAGAAGCAATTGAATTGTTTAGTTCCAATGGCAAGGACATCGATATGGTTATTCTGGACATGATAATGCCTGAGATGAACGGTGAGGAGGTTTTTCGGTCAATACGGGAAGTCAACCCAAAGATCAAAGTGCTGCTATCAAGCGGATACAGCGTAGATGGGGAAGCTCGCAAAATACTGGAGCAGGGATGCAACGGTTTTATTCAAAAACCATTTGATCTGAAGGAGCTTTCAATGAAACTGAAAGGACTTATGGATAGTTAGACAATTGACAGATTCGCTTTTTAAATACCGTGCCAAATAGAAAGCTAAGGTATAGTCATTCTGAGCGCAACGAAGCTATCTCCAATGAGATTACTTCGCTAGATGCCTCTGACAGACTCCTTTGCGGTTACAGGGTGTCGCAAATATTTTTCAGGAAACTCTGATAAATTCGAATTTCCACAACTCCTGTATAATAAAAAAGGCTATTAGAAAGAATCCAATCCGTCATTCCGGGCGAAGCAATGCGTATTTTGAGCGCCGTTCTGAGTAACAAATTGTATCAAGAAACCAGAATCCAGCATAATACACGTGGATACCGTATCAACGCCTCCCCCTGACCGTATCAGAGGGCCGACATGACGTGCAAGAGGCCCTTGATTATCCGAAAAATTACCTGAATCCGTGACGAAAGTTTTTGGCTAATTTGTATAACATGTCTAAATTCCTGGTTGTTAGCCACATAGCCACCATGGATTCTTCTTCACCTTCTCAAGCAATCTTTTTTGCGCCCTGCGGGTCGTCCACCTGCACCGCATCTTCTGCGTCATCGCCCGCCGGACATAGCGTACTATAGTCCGTCGGGCTCTTCCTTGCATCTACGGCCCAGGTGAACGATCACGGATTCAGGAATTAATCAGAGCTTACCTAAAACCAATTCAACCAGGGGGTGTGTAGCATTCAGCGAAGGTGTTGTTTTTACCTTTTGCTCGCGGTCTTGACCTTGCGTGGTTCTCTCACTAGCCCACGGTTTTAACCGTGGGTAACAGGAGGGATCAGTTACGTCAATAACCGATTCATCGGTTTCTCACTCAAAAGGGAGTTTTGCATATGGAGAAACTCCTATAAGTTTGGGTTTCTAGAACTAGCAATTAAATAAGGAAGTAGGACTAGCAAAACTCAGAAACTATCATTCCAGCCGTAGCAAAGCGTCGAGCTGAAATCTCGAATTCTCAAGCTGGATACCCTATCAGAGGTCCGGCATGACGTGAACAGGTCCTTGGCAATTTGAGTAATTAATCAAAAGTTCCTTAAACAACCCCTGTTTGTTGTACGAAATGAGTTTATAAAAGAGCCCCTCAGAGCGGGGCTCTTTTTAACTTTAGTTTCGCTTATCTTCTACGCCCTCGCGCGAAATGGGGCAATCTATAGCCTTCTTCTCTTGTTAGACAGAGAAAAGGGTATGGATTTGGAATGTACTTGCTTCTTGATACGTTATTGAGTGGGAGGCGTTAATATGATATAAGATTATCATTACATAGAGACATAGTTATAAACTAAAGACCCGATATTACATGTGGTCAGAGTGAAGGCGTACACTGTGGTGGTTGGTGTTTTTATTATTTTTGAGATGTTACGCGGGAGCAGCTATGCATCAAAAGAAATCCTTTGCGTTTGTTAACTATGATGTCTGTAATCCTAGAAAATGTGATCCTGATAGAGGAATTTGTGCTGCAGCAAGGGCTTGTGAGCACAAGGTGTTGAAGCAGATTGACGGACCTTTTGAGCCTCCGATGGTCTTCCAAGATCTCTGCCAGGGTTGTTGGGACTGTGTTGAAGCATGCCCCCTGGATGCGGTGGATATGAAGCATATTAATTGAAAGGCCCTTAGAATACTTCCCTATAAACATGTAGCGTTTTAGCGTGTCTTAATCCTGATAGTATCGCAAAAAATCTCCTATTTTGTCATTGCGATCTCGTACCCACTTCCTGCGAACTGTAGGAGCAATAGCAAATAGTCATATTTAAAGTAGGTGCGGGAGAAGCAATCTCTCTGATTATGGGGGTAAGACCGGAGTAGGGATTGATGGATTAAGGAGTAAAGCAGAAGCTCATTAATCCCTAATCTTCAATCCCTTACTGATGAGATTGCCGCGTCTCCCACACCCACTTTAAGCCATACATCTTGATATTAAGCCGAATACATTGTCATAAAGTGGGTGTGGGATCCTCGCAATGACCGGATTTTGGACTTTTTACGAAACCATCAATCTTTGTCCTGAGTTCTGGTTGCGGCTTCGCTGCATTAGAATACTTCCCTATAAACATGTAGCGTTTTATCGTGTCATAATTCTTATGACTACCAGTGTCCGTCACAAATGAACCGCCCGCTTCGCTTAAGGCGCGAAGAACGCGAAGAAGGAAAATATTGCGGCCGGCGGGTTAACGC
>JALSTM010000013.1 GCA_026983715.1 Desulfobacterales bacterium | reverse complement strand
TGTTCTTTTCGAAAACCTTGATGTGATTAACTGGATATTTATGTGTCCCTTCTCCTTTAAAACCCATGGGGACCCAAGGAAAGTCGCGCACATCAGCATGTATACGGCAAGTTCAACCTGCCATATTGTGGGGGTCCTGAAAATGTATCTAACCAGGACCCCTTCAGTTATTGCAAGAGTGGCTATTACAATGGCCAAAGCACTTAAGTACCCGGCGATATTGCTCAAGGTATTTATGATTCGATAAACGGGGTTTGTATTTCCCGTTTTGTTCTGACCCACCTACCTCTCCTTACTTTTGCCTGGCAAGATCGAGTAACTTCTTACCGTTCTTGACCTTTTCCGCAAAATGTTTCCACGAGGTCTTCTCAGCAAGCTGTTCCCATTTCTGCCATTCCTCTTGAGTCATAGCATGCACCTTGACACCGTGGGCCTTCATCACCTTCGACACCTCGTGGTTTGCAGCGACTGAATCATCCAGACCTTTTTTCTCTAGCTCTTGGGCCGCTTTTTCAATTGCGGCTTTCTGAGCAGGTGTCAGTTTGTTCCAAGTCTTAACACTTACCACCAGTGGTTCGGCCATAAACCAGATGGAATAATTTTCGGGTGAATTGAAGTAGTCCAATTGCTCGTAAAGTCGATATGAAATAAAGGAAGTGGAAGATGTAAGACAGGCATCAAGAACGCCGGTTTGCAACGCGGTGTAGATTTCCGAAGAAGGCATGCTGGTAATAGATGCCCCAGCCTTGTTCAACATGTATTCAAACTGCTTTCCCGCGGCCCTCATTTTAAATCCCTTAACATCTTCCGGAAGGATAATTGGTTTACCCTTGCTTCCAATCCCTCCGGCATACCACAACCAGATAAGGATCTTCATTCCGGCCTTCTCGGAAATAGCTTCAACTTCTTTTCCGATCGGCTTATTTTTCCAGTCCATACCCTCTTTGACGCTGGAAATAATACATGGCATGAGCGTAATATCAAATGCCGGAACTTTTCCGGAAGCATAGGCCAATGGGAACACACAAAAATCGAGCACACCCTTTTTCAGAGCTTCATACTGGGCTTTCGGTTTGTAGAGTGATGCCGAAGGATAAATTAAGAATTTTAATTCGCCTTTTGTTGCTTCTTCAACCTTCTGCTTGAAGGCCTCACAGATCTGGTGACGCACATCAGATTCTGCAAATTGGTGAGAAATTTTTAAAGTTTTCGCCCCTGCGTATCCTCCATTCAAGGGCATAAAAATAAGGGTTAAAATTCCGACCGCTGCCCAAAACACTCCCATATTAAACCATCGTCTCATAATCTCTTCCTCCTTTCCCTCTTTAATGGTTAGTAAAAACCACGCAAATTACACATAAACCCAATGAGTATACCCCCCTGTTTCGAGTACTACTCATTGTCATCATCGTCTGCATACAAGCTAACAAGGGCTTCACACTGGTTCATCAAATGAGTTTTCATCAGATTTTCTGCTTGCACGGGGTCTCTTTTTTTGAACGCTTCTAGGAGAGCTCTATGTTCACTTATGGAATCATCAAAACGGCGAGGCTGGTATAGCTGCTGCGATCTGTACAAGAGGATTTTCAATCGAATACCATTGATGATATCGTTAAGGACTCTGTTACCGGTAAGTTCCTGAATATAAGTATGGTACCTGTGGTTTACCTGGAGATAGTTTTCGTGATCCCTATTCTGATAATGTTTCTCAAGCTCCAGGTGAAGGGATTCGAGTTTCTTGAATTCCGCTTCCGACATCTTCTCGGCGGCCATTCTGGCACATGTTCCTTCCAGGACACTCATCACCTCAAACATTTCCCTAATATCTCGCAATCGGGGAGAGGAGACAAAAGCGCCCCGGTGAGGAATAATCTTTATCAGCCCTTCAATGCTTAGCCTCTGTAAAGCTTCTCTGATTGGGGTACGGCTAACACCGAGAGCCATCGAGAGTTCTTTTTCATTGATCTTGTCGCCCTTTTCCAGGGTCCCCACCCGGATCATCTCTCTAATTTCGTTTGCCACTTCGACATTAAGAAGCTTTCTTTCAATCGTTGCCACCGTGATACTCCCTGATTGTATACAATATATTTTATACGGTATTAAACTGAAAACAGCAAGTAGAAATTTGTAAACAAATCAATCTATCAAATTCTCATAGAGAAAAAAGCCCTAGAACATTCCTGACGTCTTGTGCTATCAAGGGGCCGACGGTATAATAGTGATTCGTTATAGTTGGAGAAGGATTGTCGCTTCCTGCTTCCATTTAACTGTTAGAAAACGGTAAACAGCAATGAAAGAATCTGTTGAACTCGATGATCGATCTATTTCACAACGCCTCACAACGACCCATACAAACCAGAAGGTATACCAAACTACTGAAGCTCGACTAAAAGCCCTCCTAAAGATCGCCCTCGCTTTACTTCTAGTATCATTGCCATTCAAGCATTCCAAAGGCCTCATGTATACATCTGAGGCCATTATCGGCTCTATTTTCTTATTTGACATATACAAAAACAAAGCCAGAGCATATCTATTTGAAACTATTAGAGAAAATCCATTCATATGGATTATTGGTCTCTATTCAGCGACGGTTCTATTGTCGGTTTTCTTTAGCTTCAATCCAATATACAGTGCAAAGCAATTTGTTTATGAGATCATCATAAACGTAACGCTGTTTTTTATTCTCATCTATTTATACCAGCGCGAATTTATTACGCTGAAACAAACCCTGCATATTCTTATTCTTACGAACCTTATATTTATCAGCATTTTTCTCCTCCAAGGGTTACAATGGTACCTCTTCCCATCCCATCCATTAATGAGAAACATTAGTAGGGGCATAAGAAAACCAGAGGTGTGGCAAATATTTTTCGAACTGAGCCGGTATTCAGACCTATTTTCATACAAAGCGGTAACTACATATGTTCTTTTCTTTGCTGCCCTCGGGTTAGCATATCTTTACCTTCCCATACCGTTCAGAGATAAGCTTAAACCAATTTGCCTAGGTATAGCCAATGTCACGGTTGCAATCTCGTCAATGCTCAAAGCGCCAATCGTGGCAATCGGTTTTGCGATAGCACTATCTCCACTCCTACCACTCAAGCGAAACCAGAGAATTAAAATACTGTATTCAAATGTAATCCTAATTGCATTATTCTTATTTCTTATATTTTTCAGCCCATTGAAAACATATTTTTTAAGAGGCGAGAACCTAACTAGTCTCGTACATGGAAAATACAGAAAGTGGGGTTCTTTTGGTAGTAGAATAATCATATACAAGACTTATGTAAAACAAATTTTGAAACATCCTTTCATCGGCGTAGGAATTGGGAGAAGAAATATCAAATTTGCTTTTCCGGACTCCGTGAAAGAAAGCCGACATACACATGCTCATAATGTATTTCTAAATGTTGCTCTTCAACAAGGTATTCAAAGTGTGTTGATGTTATTCGTTTTCATCTTCTTACAACTTAGATACGGAATTTCTATACTGAGAACATTTACTGCTCATCTTGATTCTAGGTACATATATGTGCTTGCTTTTGTGATCTGGATTTGCATGTTTTGGACAAGATCATCATTCGATGATATGTTCCGACACAGCATTTCTACCTATTACTGGGTTTTAATGTCACCTTTCACGTTCTGTCTCGTGTCAACAAGACAAGATCAAAATGCTTAAGAGAACTTTATATATTTTAGATGACCCATCCAGAGAAAAACATGTGCACGAGTATGTTATTGAAGGTCTGAAAGAAAGAGGTTTTTTCCCAATTATACTCTATTTCTGGAAAGCTCATAATCGTGTCTCGACTTACGAAGATAAAGGATTCCTTACCATCTACTTGAGTTCATCAACCAAAAGGAATAGAGGATTCAACCCGTGGTTTCTCTGGAAACTCCTATTTATTGTCAGATCACTCAAGATAAACGTTATGCATGTCCAAAGACACCGGTTAATGCAATACGGGGCACTCGCCAGTTGGATTACAGGGGTTCCGCTGATTTATACAGTTCGTTCAACAAACATATTGAGAAACAGGAAAAGGAAGATTGTTTTCCGTATGCTCATCAATAATATCTCTAGAATAATTTGTGTGAGCGAGGATGTTGCCCGTAGTTTACAGGAATCTATGGAGCTGCCACACATTGAAATAATCTATAATGGGATTAATACCAAAGACTACAATGTTCCCTCAGTAAATAAAGAACAAGCAAGGGGAAAATACCATCTTCCCAAAAGTGGATTCATTTATGGCATTGTGGCAAGATTAAAAAAAGCCAAAGACCATCCTACCCTTATAAGAGCGTTCGCAACTTTCTGCCATCTGAACAACCCCAATGCATACCTTGCGATAGTGGGGGACGGTCCCAAGGAAAAAGCACTCAAACAACTGGTCAATGAGCTAGGCATAAACGAAAAGGTACTGTTTCTTGGCAGAATTGAGCCGAATGAGGTCCCTATCATATTAAAGGCTTTCGACGTTTTCGTACATCCTTCTTTTAGAGAAGGCATGCCTATGGCGGTTCTGGAAGCAATGAGTGCTGGTCTACCCGTAATTAGCAACGAATGTCCTCCTATCAAGGAAATTCTTGGTCCGAACGGAGAATACGGAATAATTTGTAAATCCGGCGACGTACAGTCTATGGCTGATGCACTAGAAAAAGTTTACTACATGAATAATAGCAAGCTGTCAGAATTGGGAAAGGTAGGCAGGAAGAGGGTGATTGATAGTTTCAGCAAAGAGCAGATGGTGGAGAAAACAATAAAAATTTATGACGAAGTGATCAAATCCACTGAAAATCTTGAGTAAATCACATCTTTCAGCGATATATGTTTCAATAGCAAAGGCAGACGCCCAGAGAAATTAAAGAACCGCTGATTAATTACTCAAATAGCGGAGAGACCACGGGCGAGTTATCCCGGGTCCGATCCGGTATCCCGATAAGTGGTGACAGATTCCTTCTCTACGCTTCGATCCCTCCCGAATGATAGATTTCGAATTCTTATCGTCCTATTCCTTCAACTTGTTGCTAGTTCTAGAAAACCGGATTTATTGAACTTTACTTATAGTAGAACTGCCTGGTCAGCCTGGCGGCTTTCTTGGCATCAAGATAAGATAGAACCTGGCCGGCTTTTTCCGGTTTCATAAGTTTCAAAACATCCACAGCAAGAGATTCATCGAGCTCTAGCATCAGTTTTGCAGCATTCTTTGGTTTCATTGAGCTATACATCTTAGCAAGGTATTTTGATTTCGCTTGTCTTTCTTTTACCTGCTTTTCAAGGTTGGCTTTTATCTCATTCTGGATTGCAACCAGATGATTTATTTCTTTTTCCACAGACGCTCGTAGAGCCTCAAGTTTTTTTTCTCTTTCCTTTATGAGAGCTTCCCTCTTTACAAGTTCCTCCTTGATTTTTTCAAGATCTACATCCGTTTCCGCGGAACCCGGCTCAATGGATTTCAGGTAACTGGCATCCAAATTCCCTTCTTCCGAGGAGTCATTGCTGGCAAGAAGCGTTTTATTGTCCGACGCTTTACCAGGATCATTTTCCTTTGCAAGGGCATCTGGTATCACAAAGGAGTTGGCAACCTTGTTTATAGACTCTACGGTTTCCGCTTTTTCTGTAACAACTGGGAAAAGGGTCAACGCCAACTTCGTCACCAAAATTCCAACTATGAACAATTCAAGATACCTGTTCTTAATAAACTTTAAGGCTTTCATATTTATTCCCAACTGCTTTCACGTTATTTACGCTTTATCAAACCTGATTAAGTAAAGCTCATCGTTGAGCTTCATTTCTCTCTTCGCCATTCTTTTCTTATACTCCATAAAATCTTTTCTCGACAGCTTCTCAAGAACCTTGACATCCACCATCTTATCCACAAGTTTTTCTCTTGCCAGCTCTACTTCTCGATTTGATTTTTCTATCTCCATCTCCAGCATTTTCAGTCTTTCTTTTAGCCTTTCAACGTATGCAATCATCTGCTGGTATTTGCCGGCACTAACGCCCTTCTTGAGAAGCTGTATTGCTTCGGAAAGGGTTCTTTCTATGGCGCTAAGAACTATCTTTTTTTTTCGATTGAGTTCCTGGTTATGGGCCACCGCCCTCGAAAACTCCATTTCAGCCATATCTTTCAAAAAGCTACGATATTTTAGTAGGCTTTCGTACCTAAACTTGTATCCCATTTCTCACCAGCGCACTATTCATCAAAAATTTGCCCGAGGCGCTTCACGCTATCGGAAAAATCAGAAGCTTCTTCTACATCCTGTCTGAGGTATTGATTTATTTTATCAATTAGCGATATCGCTCTGTCTGTTTCAGGGTTGGTACCTTTCACATATGCACCGATTTTGATCATATCTTCCGAGTTTCGATAGACCGCCAGGTTCTTTATCAGTTCTCCTGCGAGGGAAGAATGCCTGGAATCCATTAGGTCCGGAGCGAGTCGGCTTATGCTTTGCAAAACATCAATAGCTGGAAAATGCCTTTCATGTGCAAGCTGCCTGCTTAGAACGATATGGCCATCCAGGATTGACCGCATCGTATCCGCTATCGGTTCATCAAAATCGTCCCCTTCGACAAGTACGGTGTAGATGCCTGTTATAGAACCGCCCTTCCCCGCATTACCTGCTCTTTCGAGGAGTTTTGGCAGGTGAGCAAAAACGCTGGGTGTATAACCCTTGGTCGTTGGGGGTTCCCCGCTTGCGAGCCCTACTTCTCGACCCGCCATTGCGAATCGAGTTACTGAATCCATCATCAAAATTACGTCTTTACCTCGGTCCCTAAAATACTCAGCTATGGTAGTTGCAAGGTAGGCACCCCTGATTCTCAGCGGTGGGGCTTGGTCAGAGGTAGCAACAACCACGACGGAGCGTTGAAGCCCTTCTTCTCCCAGATCTCTTTCCAGAAATTCTCTAACTTCTCGGCCTCGCTCGCCTATAAGCGCAATAACGTTGACATCTGCAGTGGTATATCTTGCAATCATTCCCAAAAGGGTACTTTTACCAACACCCGACCCAGCGAATATACCCATTCTCTGACCTTTCCCCATGGTAAGCAAACCATTTATAGCTCTGACACCTACATCGATAACATCTGTTATTCGTTCCCTCTTTAAGGGACTGATAGTTTCTGCGTAAAGAGGGTACTCGGCATTTCCAAGTTTTATATCTCTCCCATCAATAGGATTTCCCAAGCCGTCAATGACCCTTCCAAGCAGTTCTTCCCCCACCTTAACGTTCGCCTGATTCCCTGCTTTTTTGATAAGGCTTTGAGATCCCACGCCATTGATAGGGCCAAAAGGGCTCAGTTGCACTACACCATTATTGAAACCCACCACTTCCGCTTTTATGGTATTTGCTCCCTGCCCTGTGATAACCTCGCAAACGTCTCCCACGTTGGCATTAAGGCCTACCCCTTCAATCAAGGTGCCGACGGATCTCACAACCTTACCGTATTTGCTGGCAGCCTTGACTGAGCCAAGCAGGTTTTTCATACGTTCCAGTTGGTATTCCAATGATTGCATATTAAAATCTCTGCTCGGAATTGTTTTTCTACAGCTCTTTGAATGCTTCCCTGATCTGCTCCATTCTGCTGTCCAGTGTTGCATCAACTAACTGGGTGTCTGTTTCAACAATACAGCCACCCTTTTTAATTTCAGGATCAGGTTTCCACGTGACTTTTGAACCAGTCTTAATTTCTTGCATGGATTCAAGGACAAACTCGTCCAGCAGGGCGTAATCTTTAGGGTTTAGCTTAATTGTTACTTTATGCGCATCGTCTAGTGCTTGAAACGCCATTTCTATGCTTTTTTTTACAATTTCGCTATTTTTCTCGACCTCTACCATCAAGACATTCTCCGCTACCCCTATTATGATTTCCTGGATAAGGTTGGAATACTTAGCAGCTATTTCCTGGGGGATTTTCCCGATAGCATCGACGACTTCGGACAGTTGCTGGGCAATAATTTCCATCGATTGTTTGCCAATTTCCCGACCGTCTTTTTCTCCCTGGGTAAATCCCCGCTCATAACCCATTTTCTCAGCAAGAGCTTCCCTTTGCTCTATTTCCCTTAGCCTGCGATCAATTTCTTCCCTTACCTTTTTGGGAAGCGTTACTTCCTCGCCACCTATCGTAAAAGCTTCAGGTGAATCAGCTTCAAAATCTTCAAAGCCGAAAGAATTCAACTCAGACTTTTTCTCTTCGTATTTCAGAACGTTAGATGACCAGTTGGTCTCCTTCACCTCCACCTCCTATTACAATCTTCCCTTCTTTCTCCAGATTCCTAACCACAAGTATGATTTTCTGTTGAGCTTCTTCGACATCACTAAGTTTCACAGGACCCATGGCTTCAAGGTCTTCTTTGATCATCTCAGCCGCACGGGAAGAGAGGTTTGCAAATATCTTGTTTCGAAGCTCCTCGGAAGCTCCTTTAAGGGCAAGAATAAGGTCATCGTTTTTAACTTCTTTCAAAATCGTACGTATGCTGCGATCATCAAGCTTGAGAAGGTCTTCGAACACGAACATCAGCTTACGGATTTCTTCAGCAAGATCAGCGGCTTCTTCCTCCAAAAGGCCAAGCACAGTTTCTTCTGTTTTCTTGTCTAGGCAGTTGACGATTTCAGCGGCAGCTTGTGTTCCACCAAGTTTTTGCTGGTTTACGGTTCCCCTGGTTAGAAGTTCTTCTTCGAGTATCTTGTCTATTTCGAGCAAGACCTCATTTTGCACCGAATCTAACCTAGCAATTCGTTTTATAACCTCCGCCTGAACCGCTTCCCTCAACATGGAAAGTACTTCCGCTGCTTTTTTCTGTTCCAAGTGAGCAAGTATTATAGCAATCGTTTGGGGATGTTCATTTTGAATGAAAGTAGCGAGCACCTTTGAGTCAACCTTCCTTATGTTCTGAAACGGTATCTTACTTTTTTCCTCTTCAATCTCTTCCAGAATTTGTTCTGCCTTGTCTCCGTGCGCTTTTTTAAGAACATCTTTTAAAAATTCTTCGCCCAACACGGGGACATCCTTGCTATTGGTATAATTATCCAGAAACTCCTGGAGAACCGTATCTACGATCTCCCCGGGAATCATACTCATCTCGGTAAGATGCCTACCTATCAGTTTTATTTCTTCTTCGGTAAAATTCTTTAGCAAAACAGAGCTCACATCCTTGCCCAGTGAAACCATCAAGGCGGCTGCTTTTTGTGGTCCGGTCAATTCCATAGCCTCCTCCTAACTGTTTTCATGCACCCACTTCCGAATAACATCCGTTGCTTTCTGGGGATCCGTTTTTGCAACGTTGATAACTTCTTCTTTTAGATCGTTTTCCTTTGCTTCCGTAGGTGGTAATCGCTTGGCACCTTCTTCCAGTGCCTTCTGCCCCTCATACGTTAACTCATCAGAGGCAGGAAGTTCCGCCGAAGGTTTGAGAGAACCAAGTTGCTTAAGAAAAGGTCTTACTACGAAGAAAAAGAAAAGTAAGAAAATCACAACATTTACTATTGCCTTCTGATAAGATTTAAGCATCTTAATCCACTTGGACTCCTGGGGTTCCATCTTTTGTGGAGTTTCGCTGGTTGAAAAAGAAATGTTGGTTATTTCAACCTGATCGTTACGGTCAGGATCATAACCCATCGCCTTTTTGACTATTTCTTTAAGTCGCTCCATCTCCTTTTCGGAACGTCCTATGAAAACTCTTTCTGTCTTTCCGTCTTTGGTTTTCTGTATCTTGTATTTACCGTCAATTGCCACCGCCACCGAAAGCCTATTTATTGTGCCCGGTTTCTCTAATATACTCTTTTCTACCTTGTTAATTTCATAATTTATTGTTTCTCTCTTTCTGCTGGCACTGTTAGCCCTCTTTCTTCCGGTTGTGTTCAGTTGAGCCTGCAAGTTAAGCACACTATCAGGATTTCCCCTCGGCCTAATCGATGAACCGTTTGTTTGTTCGATAACCTTTTGCTCGCTTCTCACTGCAACAGTATCAGGATCATAGCTTTCCTCGGTTATCTTGACTTCCTTGAAATTTAGGTCGGCAGTAACTTGCACAACGGCATGACCAGGGCCTACCACCTTTTCGAGGATACCTTGAATTTTTCTCCTTAGTGCTTCTTCCACCGTCTGTTTGTATTCCAGTTGAGAGTCAGAAAATAAGCTCCCCTCGTCCTCATTTTTGTGATAAAGGGTACCGCCTGCAGCATCTATAATTGAGACATTACTCGTTTTGAGCCCCTTCACGGAACTGGTTAGTAGATGAACAATACCCTGGATCTGTTTCGAAGATAAAGTGCTTCCAGGTCTCAATTTGAGAACCACGGCTGCAGTTGGTTCCTTTTGGTCTTCTACAAACAATGACTCCTCTGGTATAACGAGGTGAACGCGGCTCTCAATTACTTCCGGTATTTCGTCAATAGTCCTGGCAAGTTCTCCCTGGAGGGCCCTTTGATAATTAATTTTCTGGACAAAATCCGTGGTTCCCATCTGACTTTTATCGAAGATTTCAAAACCGGTGATGCTTCCTCCAGGAAGGCCGGACGATGCCAGCATAATTCTTACCTGATAAATCTTATCTTCAGGCACGGCAATGGAATTGGTACCCTCGAGCTTGTATGGGATCTTCTCCTTTTCCAGCTTGCTTTTTATTGCCTGAAGATCTTCTATGGAAATATAGCTATAAAGTAACCTGTAGTGGGGGCGGTTGTTCAGAAAAATAATCAAAGCAAAACCACCGACAACCGCGGCAAAAAGTATCAAGAAACTTATCTTTTTTGCCGTCGGAAGATTCCCGAGTATTTTGCTTATCTGTTTAAAAAAATCACCAAGAGCACCCATTTGATCCCCTGTAAATTATTAATTGAATCTCATCGCTTGTGGCTTCAACTTTAGAACTGCATTCTCATTACTTCTCTATACGCTTCGACTACCTTGTTGCGAACCTCTACAAAGAGCCTCAAGCTTATGTCCGCTTTCTCAAGGGCTATCATGGTCTCGTGTAGCGGTGCGCTTTCACCCATAGCAAGTTCTCTGGAAAGCTTGTCAGCATTTTCTTGAAGGTCTTCAACTTCTTTTAATGCCTCTTTAAGCTTTCTTCCAAACTCGGCATTGAAGGGCTTCTTTCCATTATTTTTGGCCCCATCAAGGACCTTGCCGTAAAAATCCGATATTGCTCCCACCCTATCTGTTGATCCACTCATAATCGCCTCGCTGCTTACTTACCTAGTTCCAATGTTTTCATTGCCATGGCCCTTACGCTTTTTATTACTGAAGCATTAGCTTCATAGGAACGCGTTGCCGTGAGCATGTTAACCATTTCTTCAACAATACTAATATTTGGGTAACGTACTATACCTTTCTCGTCAGCGTCTGGATGGGCCGGATCAAAAACTTCCTTGAAAGGCCTTCCATCATTGACAATATCTGTCACTTCCACTTCTGAGAGAGAGTCGTCCGAGAAGCTTGCAAGAAGATCGTCAAAGTTTGATTCATACGGCACAGCCTCGAATATCACTGTTTTCCGTCGATATGGTCCACCTTCTTGTGTCCGGGTCGTGTTTACATTAGCAAGGTTTTCCGCAAGTACGTTCATCCAGGTTCGCTGGGCACTCATGCCGGAACTACTGATCTTAAGGGCTGTTATCAAGTCCATTATTTACCTCCTTCGGAAATTGCTAACTTCAAAAGAGTAAATTTCTTATTAAGCACATTGATTAATGCTTGATAATGAATGCTATTTTCTGCAAGTCTGCTAAGCTCTTTATCAATATCTACTTCCCCTGTTTCATCCACCACAAAATTGTTATCTTCCGGCCCTCCTGCGCCAAACACGAAATGCCTCGGATTCGTGGTTTTGAGTGAAGTCGTATAGTCACTCATGAATCTCTCCAGGGTTTTCTCAAACGAGAGCTTCCGAGCAACGTAATTTGGTGTATCAATATTGGCTATATTGCTGGATATAAGTTCGTGTTCTTTCACATCCAGCCCCAGTCGAACCTTTACAAGATCAAAAGTCTCATCAAAAATTTTATTGATATTCATTGGCATTCTCCTTTTCAAATAGTGCTTGAGCAAAGATCATACCAAACGTCACCACGAAGGCCGACTTCTGCTCCATTCTACACCCTCTCACCCCTCACCATGAAATTCACTACTGGGATTCTTCTTCCTAATCTTCGAGATTTCCCATTATTTCCTTGTATTCCGCACTTTTTCTATATTCATTTAGCTTATTCCTGAGAGTTCTCACACTGATACCCAAGACCTTTGCGGCTCTTGTCCTATTGCCGGAAGTTTCTTCCAGTGCCTTTTCAATCAGCATTTTTTCCATTTCTTTCAGAGGCACAAGGGGCATATGCTTCTCTTTGCGCGCCTTTTTCTTCCTTAGCTGCAACACCTCTGGGGTGATTACATCTGTCGGACACAAAAGAACAGCCCTATGCATGACGTTTTCCAGTTCCCTCACGTTCCCTCCCCATTCGTATTCGACAAGCAGGTCTTTTGCATCCTGACTTATTCCTTTAACGAACGTCCCGTTTATCTTGTTGAACTTGTCAATGAAATAGTTGCACAGCAATTCGATGTCCCCTTTTCTGGTTCGAAGAGGCGGCAATTCGAGGGAAATAACATTGATCCGATAGTAGAGGTCTTCCCTGAACTCCCCCTTTTCTACTGCAGCTTCAAGGTCAACATTGGTGGTTGCTATGACCCTCACGTCAACCGGGACCGGGTAACTACCGCCTATTCTGTCTACCTCGTTTTCCTGTAGTACCCTCAAAAGCTTTGCCTGCAGGTTAACGGGAATTTCACTAATTTCATCAAGTAAGAGCGTTCCTCCGTTAGCCAGTTCAAACTTTCCGAGCCTTCTGTTTCCGGCACCCGTGAAGGCTCCTTTTTCATATCCGAAGAGCTCACTTTCTAGGAGACTCTCCGGTAAAGCCGCACAGTTTATTGCGATAAAGGGCCTTTTTCTCCTGCTGCTTCTGGCATGAATGTATCTAGCTAAAAGTTCTTTACCGGTACCACTTTCTCCCCGGATTAATACCGTGGCCGGACTCGGAGCAACTCTCTCGGCCATGTTTAAAAGATGTTTCATCCGAGGATCGGAAGTGATAATCGGACGCTCCACTTTTGAATCTTTATGCGACTCGCCGAGATCAACTGCTTCTTTTTTTTCATCTTTTTCTGAACTTATAACAAAAGCCCTGACCAATTCCTTTACGATTTCCCGGTCAATTGGCTTAATCAAGAAATCAGCCGCTCCCCTCTTTATTGCACTTACTGCCTTCCCAACCCCGCCGTTTTCAGACATCAGAACGACCGGAATACTACTCCCTGATTTCTTAACTTGTTCGAGAAGTTCAAAGCCATCACGGCCAGGCAAGTTTACATCAGCGATAATCAAGGAAAGCTGACGATCAAGAACATACTGTGCGGCTCTGTCACCGTTATCTGTTATAACCACAGACATGCCGAGTTTTTTCAGCACGTCGTAGATTTTTTCAAGATGTGATAGTTCTGTGTCAGCTACCAGGATAGACATTTTAAGTACTCTTCTCTTTCAATTGTTCCTGGAGTTTCCTAATTCTGCCTTTGTTTACAACTACATCGCTAATTTCCTTGCTTATTCCTATTACTGTCCCCCTTGTTTCACCCCCGATGACGTGGTTTGCCTTGTCAGGAAGCGAGGTGGTTTTCATCATAAGAAGAGCGAGGGTTTCAGATATTGCTTCCTTGAGTTTTTTCTTCCTCGCAATCCGAAGAGCCTTTTCAAGATCATCATATACACCGTTAAATTCATCTACTGCCATTTTGCAATTTGAATAATAGTAGAGCACCGACGCCAGCCTGTTAGGATCAAGCTTGACCTTCCCGCTCCTTGCTTGTTCAAGTACCTCATCAAAACACCTTTCGGCCTCACTTAATTTTCCTTGCTGGTAATAAGAAAAACCAAGCCACCATCTAACGTCTGCAGAGATCTGCCTGTTATTGAAACTGGTATTTAGAAGACCTTTGAAAACATTTACAGCCGAAGAGTAATCTCCTATCAGAACGTAAGCTTTTCCCGCATAGAAGAGCGCTAAGTTGTGGATTTTTCCTCCCTTTATCTTTAGCAGTACTGAAAGCGCCTTTCGAGGTTGGGCGATTTTCAGAAAGCATGTCCCGAGACCAAGAAGACTCCTTTCCTTTAGATCATTGCTACAATAAATGAGAGCCTTCCTGTAAAAGTGAATAGCATCCGCAAATTTTCCTGAAACTCTGTAACTCTCTGCGAGATAATATAGGTATGAAGAATGAATGGCAGGATCAAAATAGGGATAGTAAATTTCGTAAACATGTATTATTTCGTCATATTTTTTCTGCCTGAAAAGCTCGGCAACCCAATCGGTTAACAACTGTTCCATCTTAGTTTTTACTTCAAGTAACATTGAACTTTCGATTGCACGCCGAGCCAGGGAATTGAATACCTCTGCACCTTCCTGGTATTTTTTCTTTCTATAATACCATGATGCCAGTTTTGCTCTTGCTATGTCAGATATTGGGCTTCTAGGACTTAAATTTATTACACTTTCGTAAAGTTCTTCCGGTGATTTTTCGAATTCTTCCGCGATGTTTTTGTTCCTTTCGATAATCTCCGCTATACGTATCCTGGAAATTAGAGCACCGTCTGCATTCTTGTATTCCTCGATCACGAATTTAAACATTTCCACTGCAAGCTTCTCGTACCCCGTCTTGAGTATACACTCAGCTACCTTACCGAGCAGTATGTCATTGTCCTTGCTCGAAGGAAACAAATTGTAGTACCAGAGGAGATATTTCGGAGCTTCATCGTATTTTTTTAAATTGTACAGGCATTCACCTGTATGTTTTAAAATCTCGGGATACTCCAGATAAAGCTTGGACCACCTTTTGAGCAGAATTTCTAGGTGTTTCAAGGCAATTTGGTAGTCTTCGGTAAAAAATGCAGCCTCTTGCATGGCCAGATGATACCTTTTTTGCCACTGATCAGGCAGAATACCTGGCTTAACCGTACCCAGAACTGACAGTGCACTGACATATCTTTTGTGGGAAATCTCTTTTTCCGCCTGAGAGATTTTTTCTTCGTCGGTTTTTAGGCTATGTTCCATTTCCCGGCCAGCTTCTTCGTTGACAGGCTCTTTAACGTTGAACCTGTTTGTTCCGTTTTCTTGTTCCTCTGTCGAAGCAAGTTGCCGGGGTGTATTTCCTTGAACACCAGTCTTTCGGGGAATTTTATGAATCTGAGGCAAGCTCCCGCTTTCTCTTCCTGGAGTCCTATGCTTTCCGGGACCTCTAAATTCTCCTCCCGGAAATAGCGGGAGATTAAAAGCACTCTTTATTTCTCCGCTTAGCGGATTAAATCCCGGAGTTCTCCGCATTTTTGACTTTGAGACTGTCTTTGTGGCCCCTTTTGCTCTCTCAACATGAGCGACTTCCTTCATATCGACTGGGCCACTTGTTTGGTCTAAGACTTTTTCCTTAACATTGGCTTTCTGCATGGGTTGAGCGTTTTCAACGACCTTCAGTTCTTTCGCGGAGTCTGGCACGATGCTTTTTTCAAACTGGAACCTGTCACTGTAAAAATCGATCACCAGCCGATAACCCTTGTTGTTTTTGATCTGCCCGTCGAGGTAAAAACTTTTTACCCAGGAATACTTGATCCTTGTATTTATCAGGATCTTCAAGGAATCTCCCGTGTTTGTGAGGGAAATCTTGCTGATATAAGACTTTTTGTATTTCCACGTTTTTTTTGTAGTAGAAGCTTTGGCACCCGGAAGGAACACCTCGTATAGCCCGTGATTCTTTTTGTAAATCTTCGCATCTTTTTCCCCTTCAAGATCCAGGACCACCCTGGTAAACTTATTTTCTTTGTGAAAACCGAGACGCACGTTGTTAAGCACCAGGGCTCCGGCCGGGGGAGAGAGAAAACATTCAAGAAGAAAAAATAGAGAAAATACCGCGAGTATTTTGAAATCAGTTCTTTCAATTTTCGATCGGATACAAATAAGCAACATTACGGTCTGCCCAATCTGGATTTTCCTTTCTTAGGAACTCTGCGAAAGGGCACATTTAAGGAAAATGACCCTATCCAGTACCCTTACAAATTTCTAATAGCCGTCTTTCGAGATCAAAATCAGTACTGACTCTATCAGTTAAACGCCATGGGCGTTCTTTACTATCTTTTCACTCATTCCACAGGGTTCAAAGCAAGGGATATGCCAGATTTGTGAGAAGAAAGGAGTATGACTTCCGACGGAATTCTACCAAGATACCATTTGAAGCACTGGACAGATTTCTAAAAACATTTGCAATATTCTGTCATTGCCGGGCTCTGACAACGGCAGGCAACGAAGCAATCTCCTTGGAATATCAAAGTTTTGGAGATTGCTTCTCCCGCACCTACTTCAAATACGACTATTTGCCATTGCTCCTACAATTCGCAGGAAGTGGGTGCGGGATCCTCGCAATGACCGGTTTTTAGGACCTTTTACGAAACCATCAATATTTATCCTGAGTTTTGGTTGCGGCTTTGCTGCCTTAGGCTTTTTTTTTGACAAAATGTTTAGGGAGCGATCTCCTGGTTTCTTAGGATTACGGCGTCATAAAAACCAACACCGGTCAAATGCTTGACAATGGTATTCCTCGTCTTCTCAATTTTTCCAAAAGTGTTGTCCTGTTTATTCCGAGGAGACGAGCAGCTTCACTTTTAACACCGTTTGCCTTTTCAAGGGCCTTGAAGATGAGTTGTGTTTCGTACTTTTCTATTTCGGCTTTTAAAGATATCCCAGTTGCCGGAAAGTCTGTAGGTACATTGCCAGGAATTAATTCCTTTGGGCTTTTGAAACGCGGAGGCAGGTCATCAACTTGAATAGTATCACCCTCGACAAGTATAACGAGACGTTCCAGTAAGTTTTCCAATTCCCGCACATTTCCAGGCCATTGATATTCATGAAAACATTGCAAGACGTCAGGCGACAAATTCTTGCGTGGGATGTCCCTGGAGAGACAAAAATAATCCAGAAAGTGATTAGCCAGTGGTTCCAGGTCTTCAATCCGCTCCCTCAAAGGGGGAACATCAATGGGTACAACATTGAGCCTGTAATAAAGATCTTCTCTAAATTCTCCCCTTCTCACGGACTCTTCAAGATTCTTGTTTGTAGCTGCAATGATGCGTATATCAACTTTTATGGTCTTCAGGCCACCGATTCTCTCAAAACACCTTTCTTGAATTACTCTCAGCAACTTTACCTGCAGTACCAACGGTAGTTCGGCAATTTCATCCAGGAAAATGGTACCCTTGTGTGCGAGTTCAAATCTACCTGGCCTGCTTCTAAAGGCGTGAGTAAACGAGCCTTTTTCGTGGCCAAACAGTTCGCTTTCAAGCAGTTCCCCGGGAATTGCTCCACAGTTAATCGGGATCCACGGCTTATTCCTCCTTCTACTGTTCAAATGGATAGCTCTTGCAATTAGTTCTTTACCGGTTCCGCTTTCACCCTGGATAAGCACCGTACAGTCTGTTTTTGACACCTTCGAAATCTTATCGTATACCCTTTGCATTAGGGGGCTTGAACCTATAATCTCTCCCAGGTCAAGTCCGTGGGGTGGAGTTTGCTGGTGCCGAGATATTGCTCCGTTTTTCCTTTTCTTGCGGCTATAAGCGATAGCTTCTCTTGTTAAGTTTACAAGCTCACTTAGTTCGAAAGGTTTTAGGAGGTAATCAAAAGCTTTCCCCCTTATGGCTTCAATTGCGGATTCAAGGGTGGCATGACCTGTTATCAGGATTACAGGCACTTCGGGACGATTTTTCTTAAAGTATTTAAGAACTCCAATTCCGTCGAGCTTTGGAAGAACGATATCACTTATTACCAGATCAAAGTCCCGTTGCCGGGATATCTCTAGAGCCTGGGGGCCATCGGATGCTACGGTGACATTATAACCACACGAAGACAGCTTTTCGGCAATCCCATTCCTAATCACCTCGGAGTCATCGATAACCAGCACTGATCCCCTATCCATGTACCGCACCTCGTGCCTTTTGAATTATAACGTAACACCTATTAAGATACCCTCTTGTTCAAACTAGCTTCAAATTTTTATTAGCACCGGCCCCAAGGTTAAGGCCGTTAACGGCCTACAAAAAATGTGAGAAATTTTTTAAAAGGGGTATTGACAGCCACTAAATTGTGATTAATTTTTTTGCGGAAAATAAAAAGAGAATTCCTAGAAGGAGGAGGTGATAGGTATGTTAGATCTGGTACCATGGGAAAGGGAAAGAAGCATTTTATCCAGACCATACCGAAGCCTTCTTGACAGTTTCTTTGAAGAATTCCGTTTGCCTTCCTTGTTCAGGGAGGAAGAAAGAGAATGGGTCCCTGCTCTAGACATGTCTGAAACGGACAAAGAAATTATTGTACAGATGGAAGTACCGGGAATTGATCCCAACGAGATTGAGGTAACTCTCACCAATGATATCTTAACTATCAAAGGTGAGAAAAAGATGGAGAAGAAGGAAGAAGGTGAAGACTTCCACAGAATTGAAAGAAGATACGGTGCATTTACCAGAAGTATCAGGTTACCTGTGGAAGTCAATGCCGATGCGGTAGATGCTACCTACAAGAACGGTGTACTGAAACTGGTACTTCCAAAAACCGAAGAGAGCAGGGCGAAGCGAATTGAAGTGAAACACTAATGATTCCCTTCGAGCCGGGGAGTGGAAAGCTTCCCGGCTTTTTTTATATCCATTTGAAAATATCCTCGAAGGACTCCTTTGAAAAACACCAGCCAGCAGTAGAAGACTTCCTTGTAAAATCGCAGCTAATTGTATAAGAAATTCCCTATCTACTTGCGGCATAACCATATGAAAGGAGAACCGGGATGACAGGACCATTAGAGGGTATAAGAGTACTAGATCTTTCTCGTTTGCTTCCAGGACCTTTTTGCTCCATGTTGCTAGCTGATATGGGAGCTGAGGTTATTAAAGTCGAGGCACCGAAAGTTGGAGATTATATCAGGTGGTGGGAACCGAGGTTAGGTACGAACAGCGGAATGCACGTGGTACTGAACCGTAACAAGAAATCATTGACACTTAATCTAAAAACTGACGAAGGAAGAGGAATCTTCCGAAAGCTTGTGGAAACTTCTGATGTACTTCTGGAAGGCTTTCGCCCCGGCGTCATGGACAAGCTTAACCTGGGATACGAAACACTATCAAAGATTAATAACCGGCTTGTATACTGTGCTATTAGCGGTTACGGGGCTACCGGAGATGCAGGGAAAAAGGCCGGCCACGACATTAATTTTCTCGCATTAAACGGACTGCTTAGTTACAACGGCACAGGGGGGAAACCGCAAGTTCCAGGTGTGCAAATTGCTGATATCGGTGGTGGTGGATTGCTGGCTGCATTTTCGATTCTGGCTGCCATAATTGCGCGAGAGAGAACCGGAGAAGGACAGTTTATCGACATAAGCATGACAGATGGCGCCATGCTCTGGAACTGCCTTCGTTTTGGCAACTGGATAGCCGATGGTGTTGTACCCGAACCCGGAGATAGCATGCTAAATGGTGGATTTGCCTGCTATAACGTTTACGAGACCAAGGATGGTGGGTTCATGGCGCTGGGAGCACTAGAGCCACAGTTTTGGTCAGCCTTTTGCCAGGCAGTGAACCGTAGGGATCTGGATACCCCTGAGTATTTCAAGCCTGGTGATCATCAACAAAAAATGATCGCTGAAGTGTCCTCGATATTCAAAACCAAGACCAGGGAAGAGTGGGTAGAAATCCTGAAAGACGTTGATTGCTGCTGTGAACCCGTTCTGGATCTGCGCGAGGCTTCCGGCAGCCGCCTTCTTAGAGAACGGAAAATAATCATAGAGATGCAGCACGAAAACTGGGGAAGTTACCTACAATTGGGGAACCCTTGTAAGATGTCAAAAACACAGGGCAATATACACTCTCACGCCCCTGAACTAGGAGAACATACGGACGAAATTTTAAATGACCTTGGGTACTCTAATGATTCGATAGAAAGCTTGCGAAAAAGAAAAATTGTATGAGGAAGCTCTGATTAATTCCGATTTCTAAGACTACCAATAAACAAGAAGGACGAGCACAACTCACAAACGGTCATTCCGGCCATAGCGAAGTGTAGGGTCGAAATCTAGGATTCTCTAACTGGATGCCGGATCGAACCTGCCCCTGTTCGAGTCAGGGGCTTTCTAATTATTGTGTTAGACAAGAAGCTATAGCACAGTCATAGCGATCCCGCACCCACTTCCTGCGAATTGTAGGAGTAATGGCAAATAGTCGTATTTGAAGTAAGTGCGGGAGAAGCAACCTCCAAGACTTGAATATTCCAAGGAGATTGCCTAGTCTTCCTCCCTCACTTTAAGCCATACATCTTGATATTAAGCCGAAAACATTGTCATAAAGTGGGTATAGGATCCTCATAATGACCGGTTTTTGGACTTTTTACGAAACCATCAATCTTTGTCCTTGGTTTTGGTTGGGGCTTTGCTGCCTTAGAATACTTCCCTATAAACATGTAGCGCTTTATCGTGTCATAATTCTTATACTACCAGTGCCCGTCACAAATGAACCGCCCGCTTCGCTTAAGGCGCGAAGAACGCGAAGAAGGAAAATATTGCGGCCGGCGGGCTAACGCCGCCCACAATGCCTTGCACCCTTTCAGGGTAACAAGGGCAATGGACCACACGCATATCCTAGGAAGCGCACACAAAACACAAAGCTTCAGGCGCCAACTCAGATTGTCTGTACCAACAGCATGCCTGAAGGGCAGGCTTCTTTCCTTGAGCAGGCACTTGCCCCGTGAAATTCCGAAGGATACGTAGTATTTCACTGGGGCACTGCTCAAGGAAAAAAGAATATCCCTTTGCGCTCTTAGCGTCTTAGCGGTTCAAACTTGGTTGGGGCTTTGCTGCCTTAGGCCTTAGTGTAGACTTTTATTGTTCGTTGTGACCAACCCAATTTGGTCTGGCCATGCTGTTTCGCCTGAAGGCAAGAGGGTTTCACCATCCCCGAGAAAGACACTAAAGGAGCGAGACCTCCACAGGCTCATCCCAGGTAAGGCCCGTTTTCTCCCGGGCACTTCCCCCCGTTACGGCAATTTCAAGGTATCCGTAACTACCTATTAGCGCTATGAGGGAACCAGGGGAAGCATCACCGTAAGTCCTCGATATTCCCCTGATAACCCATTTCCCAATCTTTATCACAACCTTGTCTGGGAAACAGTCTTCTGGAATATCTTGAACTCTGATACTTGTAACCAGATTGCCAAACCTGTCAATATAGATTATTTCACCCCTGATTTTTCCCTGCTCAATGATGACTGGCGACCACGGAAGTTTTCCAGCCGGAGTATACGTTGCACCAAACTTTGAAAGTTCAACTCCTTTGCTTAAATAAGCTGCAACAGGCGCCATAATGTCTCTACCATGAAAGGTACTGCTGATGTTTTCGAGCCAGTATCTGGGATTATCAAGGGAAACAATTTCAAGTGGCATCTCGTGGTTCCACACGAGACTGAAAATACCGTTGTCAGGGCCGACAAAAAAATAGTTTTCTGAACGAGCTGCAAGCAGTTTTCTATCTGTTCCGACTCCAGGATCAACTATGGCCAGATGCACCGTGCCTTTCGGAAAAAACGCGTAGGCGGCGGCTACAATAAAGGCTCCCGCTCTAACATTTTGTGGCGGTATGTGGTGAGTCAAGTCTATAAGCCTCACAGTGGGGTTTATGTTGAGCATCACACCCTTCATTATCCCGACGTACGGGTCATCTACTCCAAAATCAGTGAGTAACGTTACAATCCCGCCATTCATTTTATACTCCTGTTATACTCCTGCACTAATCTGCTTTATAAGCAAGTCTTCTCATCATGTACCAAGTCACTAAACAAGTGCTCTAAATATTATGTCAATTGATCACAACTCACAATAGTTTTAGGTAACATAAAATAGTGATTGACCTTGACGGGCTTTTCCCTTAATAAAGTTTATACACAATCTTCACAGATTTGTAGCCGAAACATCTCTCTAAATTCAACTGCAAGAAAACCGGAAGGGCATTTGTGTCTGTTTTTACCGTAGGACCTTTCAAGAGAAGTCTATGAGTAGAGAGCGCCTTATAGAATGGATAAATCGTTTACAGCCCTCTGAGGTCAGCATGATGTTAACCCTTGCGATTCTCGTGGGACTGCTGACAGGGGGAGGTGAGTACCTATTTCACAAGGGCATACACGAACTGGGAATTCTTTTTTTTGTAGATGGGAAGGAAATACTTCATTTTCTAGGCCCCTTCTACGTTGTTATTCTTCCTGTAGTAGGCGGTCTGGGAGTCGGTATAATTGCGCACTTTGCTTTTTCTCATGACCGTCCGCATGGTGTTGCCGGAATCATGGAAGCTGTGGCCTTGAGAGGTGGAAGACTTCCGGCGGGGGAACTTATTTGTCGAGTTATCGGGTCAGTTCTTACCATTGGTACAGGGGGTTCAGCAGGTCCCGAAGATCCCAGCGTCCAGATCGGGGCAGCAGTAGGTACATCCATAGGACAAGGCCTTAAACTATCAGACGAAAGAATTAGGGGCCTGGTTGCATCCGGGGCTGCAGCGGGAATTAGTGCCGCATTCAATGCCCCCATCGCAGGCGTGTTCTTCGCACTGGAAATCATTTTAGGAGAGGTAACCGGAGCGGCAGTCGGAACAATAATTGTTGCCGCCGTCGTCTCGGCACTTGTGACCCATGCACTTGTCGGTCCTCAGCCAGCTTTCATGGTCCCTCCCTACAGCCTTATCAGCTACTGGGAACTGGTATTTTACCTGGCATTCGGAGTTCTTGCAGGTCTTGCGAGTGTACTTTACATAAAATCGTTGAAATGGTGCGGGGAATTTTTCTCAAACTTGAAGGTAAATTCCTTGCTTAAACCTGCTGTCGGTGGTTTGATAGTAGGATTAACCGGTTTTTTCACACCAGAAATATTCGGTGTAGGCTATTCTGCCATCGAGACAATTCTTCAGGGTCAAAACCTTATTGCATGGTCATTGTTCCTCCTCGTAGCCACAAAGATGTTTGCCACCTCTGTAACACTCGGCAGCGGCGGACAGGGCGGAATGTTCGCCCCGGCACTTTTTCTGGGAGCCATGCTGGGGGGAGGGTTCGGAGTTATTGTACATGGTCTTTTTCCCCATATAACAGCTAATCCTCAGGCTTATATACTCGTAGGAATGGCAGCCGTGCTTGCGGGTGCAGTCAGGGCCCCTATAACCGCCGTTTTGCTTTTATTTGAAATGACCCAAGATTATCGAATAATACTACCTCTTATGTTCGCTGTGGTCATTAGCACTTTCCTTTCCGAACATTGGCACCGCCATTCCGTGTACTCTCAGGTACTCGATAAGTGGGGAATCAACTTAGAGGGCGGACACGATTTGAATGTTATGCAGGGACTCTTGGTGGGAGAAGCTATGGCCACCGGAGTGATAACCGTGAATAAAGACATAAGTCTTGCCGAACTTCAAAGGATGTTCATAACCCACCATCACCATGGGTTTCCCGTAATAGATGAAAAAGGAGAACTCTGGGGAATTGTGAGCATTCAGGATCTCGAAAAGGAACTCCAGAAAGGAAACCTGGAAAACAAGAAGGTCGCTGATATCGCTACCCGTTCCGTTGTCGTAACATACCCCGACGAACCAGTGTGGGTTGCCCTGAAAAAAATGGGGACCCGGGATATAGGTCGCTTGCCTGTCGTTGACAGGAAAAATCCTAAGAGAATCGTTGGCATAATAGCCAGGAACGATATTATTCATAGTTATCAACGAGCAATGTTGCGGCGCCAGGAAATTCAGAGAAGGGCAGAGCGTTGGAGGCTTGGTCACTTAACAGGCATGGAATGCATAGAGTTAAAAGTGTCTCCGGCAAGCAGGGTGGCCGGCAAACACATAAAAGAGATAAAGTGGCCTTTAAATTCCCTTTTGATCTCAATACGCCAGGGACACTCCCAGAAACTCCCACACGGAAACGATAAGCTAAATCCCGGGGACATAGTTATAGCACTTGTGGAAAGCGAAAGTGCAGACAGGTTGAGAGAGCTTTTCGAGCCTGCCAAATCCGAGAGGAAAATTCAAGAAACACTCCCTGGAGAAATCACTTAAGCTTGCCAACTAGCGTAGTAGTGGAACATAAAATAAGCGCGTACTTTTAGGGAACTCTGACAAATTCGGGTTTCTATGACTCCCATATAATAAAATGAGACTACTGTGAACAATCCAGAACCCGTTATTCAGGCCTGAGCTAAGCGTAGAGCCGGAATCCACTACCGTTGATTAGGGGGAATCGGCATTAGGTACAAGTAGTCCTAGGTTATTTGGGTAATTAACCAGAGGTTCCTTTAGGTAGTTTTATGTCCAGTCCATTCTTCGTCGCTTCATTTTCTTGCCAGTCGGGTGACCAACAGACGAAAACCGGCTTGTACACAGAGCATCAGTGTATATGATTCTCTTATAGATCTTGTCATAGAACTCGTGTCTACCACAGTATCCTACGCGCGCGGTATAACCTGTTGGCTAGCTTGCTCGTGACCCGGGGTTATATAACCTGATTGCCCACGGTTTTAACCGTGGGCATGTGCCGAGAACTATTATTGAACCGATTTATCGGTTTCCAACATTTCCTGACAGCCATTTCCCATAAATGGGTTCAGAAACTTCCGATTAATTACTTAAATACCCAAAGACCGCTTTCACGTCATGCGCCCCGTGCTCTTGTCAAGAGCAAGCTCGATCCGGCATCCAGCCAGAGAATCCTAGATTCCGGCTCTACGCTTCGCTCCACCTGCAATGACTGTACTTTAGCTTTTTTATTTGACACAATATTTATGAATCGACTAGCCCGGGTCTATGTGGTAAACAACGGAAATAATTCAGCATTTCAGAGGGAGGTATCCTAAAATTCTAGGAATGTCCTTATCCCAATCC
>JALSTM010000012.1 GCA_026983715.1 Desulfobacterales bacterium | reverse complement strand
TTCCTTCAAAGTTTCTTCGGAAATTTTCCCAGCATCCTCTTTCACTTTTCTTTTATCGACTCCTCTATTTTCATGCCAAAATGTCGGCCCGCTTTTTCCCTGTAAACGAGGATTTTGTCTCCCTCTTGCATATCCACCACTGATACCGGGGAACCATCTTTTTTGACAAATCGAATCGTTTCAGCGTTCTGAACTATATGAGTGTAGAGTCCACCATTGGTTTCAGCTTCTACCAGTAGCAGGGGACGTCGTTCAACCTTTATTCTTCCCACCACTGCCTCGTTGCATTCTCCCCTGTGGTTTACCACAAGAACCCTGTCGCCTGCGCTCAGTTCCCAGAGATACCCGGTTTTACCCCCGGGAAGCAACACGTATGCATGTACTGCCCCAGCGTTTACACGGAATGGTCTGGGTGTAACATAAGGGTTTTCAACGTTTTCGGCATGAACTAAAAACATGCACGAACTACTATTTCCAACCAGGAGACCCGCCCCTGAAGCTATTTCACTGCACGTGTCAACGCAAACCCTGTCTCCCATACCAACAGGTCGAATCGATGTAACAATAGCCGCTTTGAGATCGATCTGTTCCACCCTACTTTTCGCCAGTTTAAGTATACCTCTCAGCTCTTGAATATTATCCGTGTCAACCACTATCCCGCTTACGCCTATTTCTAGAACATTTAGCGCCAGTTCCGCCTCTTTCCTATCACGCACGGTGACCATCAGGTTGTCTGCCTGCACAACCAGGTTTTCAAGAGGTATCACGTGCCAGTCCTTCGTTTCAACGATAACGCGCTTAGATCTGGAAATTTTTACTATTTCGTCAAGGTCATCAGGAGAGGAAATTTTGAATCTTGCAAAGTCCCGCTCCGGCTTTATGTCTCCCCCAGGAGACACCACGGGGATTCTTCCCAATTCTTTCACCCTATCAACGTCCTGATCCTTCACCACGACGGCATCAGCTCCGCCTTCAAGAGATGTAGTAACCAGCTTCTTTTTCCAGGGAACAACTTTTACCCAGACTTCCTTACTCATAGCTTTGTTAAAATAAAGGAAGCCCGTCCATGGCACTCCACGGCCACTCCCTTTCGCGAAGTTGGACGAGCTTATTCTTCCTTCTTTTCCTTTTTCCTTTCAAAAATGGAAATTACCTTTCCTTTCCCCTCTTTTTTCCCTTCTTTTTCGTCGTCTTCCGAAATCTTTTCTTCTTTTTTTTCTTCTTCCGGAGACGGTAAGCTAGACTCGGGGCAAACTACCTTTTCCAGCCTTACCGGTCTTCCACCCATCGTAAATTCTTCACCGTTTATGTATGCAGGCTTAAGTATCCAGGTTATCGTCATCAGCGGTACCTGCAAGACGAGTAACTTCACATGATACCAGCCTGCTTTAACATCCGGCGAAATATCTTCTATGCGAGCAAAAAATGCGGGTGAATTTTCCAGGTAAACCAGAACCACGTCCCCGACATCAGTCATCTACAATCCTTCCCCGTGCCCTTACCCCATGGGTGGTCACACTATGATTAATAAACTTCCCAAGGCTTTACTTGCTTAACTATAATGTATCGTCTAAAGAAACATCAAGTACTTTTGAAAGCATGTTTAATCTGCACAAATGGTAAAACAATCTTCAAAAGCTACATTTTCGATAATAGCATCGAATCTTCGGTTACGGCAAGAACAAATGAATTAAACTCACGGGATTAACTGGAAATTTCTTATAAGGACTATAAATTAGTTTTATGAGAGCTTCACAAGTAAAAATCCTGAATCTGTGACCAGTTAGCTGGATTTGCAAATTGTCTGAAACTTTTCACAAGGAAAGGGATAGAGTTTTGGAAACTCCGATAAATTTGCACTTATAAAACCATCAATTAAAGGAAGCAGATAAGAACTATTCAAAATCCGTCATTCCGGCCGGAGCCAAGCGAAGAGTCGAAATCTAGCTCCATTTAGACTGGACGCTGGATCAAGCCCGCCCTGGACTAGATCAGGGATCGTTATGATGTGCAAGCAGTCCTTGGCTATATGAGTAATTAATAAGAGAAGCCGTTTCTCTATGAGATTATTAGCAGTCCTGGAAGGCACATTCTCTATTTTCCGGCAGAAATGTTGTCACCGGTAATGCTGCGCATATTCGTTTTCCCAAACTACTGATTGTATAGCTTCCGGATAAGAAAACGGAGTTCGCTTTCTATGCGTCTGTACTCGTAGTCTAGATCCTGCAACTCCCTTCTCAGTCGCCGCCTTTCCTTATCGCTTATCCCGGAAGAAAAAAGGCGGTCTTCTTTTTCCGCAATCTCTCTTTCGATCCTTTCTCTTCTTCGCTCCAGCGCATCAATTCTCCGCTCGATTCTGCCAATTTCTCTTCCCTTCTGGTAGCCCCTCATGAAGTTAGTTTCGAGGTTGGGCGGACACACGTACATGTATGTTTTTCCGAGCCTTCCCTCTTCAAACCCGTGTTCGTAAGTACAGTAGATTTTTATTCCTTCTTTCCAGCCGCGCATGTAAGCATCTCTATCGGGATGCACACCGTATCGGGAACAGGCAGAAACGTAATTGTTAAATAATGTCCAAGGCTGTCCCAGAGTCGCATCCCTTAACCCGAGATCATACCAGCTGGCGTACCTGCATTCACTTTCGCTCATCTGGCGAGTAGTCGATACGCAGCCACCTACGAGAAAAACCACAAAAAGTAACAGCAAAACACAGTTCCTCATATTCCCCTCATGGATCTTCCGCAAGTGGGAGAAAACCTTGCCTCTGTAACCCCTTTTTTCTTTTGCCATTTCTAGATTTGCTCACTTAGCTTTTTTCTTAACTCGCCGTAAAGCTTATTGATCTTTTTTCTCAACACCTCGTATTTTTCCAGTTCTCCCACGACAAATTCATCGTCTTCTATTTCGCCGAGGTTCGCCCTAGCTATCCACAACGCCCCGTAAAAACAGGTACGGACAGTCTCTACAGCGACTGCCAAATCTGCTTCGACCGGTTTATAGCTCTTTCCCAAAGATTTACTACAATAATTTAGCATATCGATACTGCATTTCATCAGTTCATAGGGTACTTTTGTAGCTTCTTTGAATGCATCTTGAATGGCTTTTCGTTTTTCAGAACGTCCCGCAGCGCTTATGCCTTGTATATTAAAGGCTTCAATAACTTTTCGGTAAGCGTCGGCATCCGCATCCATGAGTTTTTGACACTTAAGTTGAAATGACTCAAAGTTTCTTATTAGTTCCTCACACCGTTGCTTTTGTTCAAAGGAAATCTTGGATACCTTCTTGGCACTTACCTTCAAAACGAATGCTCCCAGGCTTGCGGCGAGAGCCCCCAGAAGCCCCAAAGCGCTGCCGGCTCCCGGTAAAGCAGGGACGTCTCTTGCAAGTTTCTCCAAGAAGATATGAATTGGTTGACTGGCATAACAAGTCTTGTCCGTCATAATAATCACCGCTATTTTCTTAACATAATTTAGCTCATGAACGTTCCAAGTATTGCACTAATCGCAGGTATCTTCAAGTTGACATTTTAAACACGAAAGAATATAAGATCACATATCAGGGAATGAAGTCTCCCTTAAACCGTCTGAGCATCTCGGACTGATGACTTCTACCTTATTGCGGGTGGGAGTCCCAAAAGGCTAGATTCCTACCCCACTTGGGAAACCGGGTGGGGCCCGATAATGCATATTTGGATAGCCTCGCACCGGAAACCCGTGCGAGGTTTTTGTATTTAGAGGGGGAACAAATGTTAGCAGAGTATAAACAGGTACGCGAGGAACTCCTCGGGGTAATCGACAGGATGAACCAGCGTGCAATATCCAGGGAAGAGGGTAAAATCCAGGAAAATCTTGGTCATCTCAAGGAAAAACTCCTCGAAAACGCGTTTTACCTCGTGGTGCTTGGCCAGTTTAAAAGGGGTAAAAGTACCTTCATAAACAGCCTGCTAGGTGAAAAACTGCTTCCCACTTCAGTCGTGCCGCTAACATCGATAATAACTCTCCTTAAATATGGCGATAATGAAAAGGTTACCGTTGTATTTGTAGACGGAAAACATAAGATAATATCTAGAGATGAATTGGTTGACTACGTTACCGAAAAAGGAAATCCGAAGAACGAAAAGCAGGTGGCACAAGTTATTATCGAATATCCTTCGGATTATCTCAAGGAAGGAGTACACATCATCGATACCCCCGGCGTGGGTTCGATATTTGAAAACAACACCGAGATGACTTACAACTTTCTTCCCAAGGTAGATGCGGCACTTTTCCTCCTGGCAGTAGACCCCCCAATAAGCCAGTCAGAACTCGATTTTCTTAAAGATGTAAGGCAATACGTACACAAGATATTCTTCATCCAGAATAAGATTGATTACATGGATGAGGAGGAAAGAAAGGAATCGATGCTTTTCTCCAAGAAAGTCCTGGAGGAAGCCCTCGGTCACGATGACATAAGGATATTTCCCCTTTCGGCGAAGTGGGCTCTCGAAGCAAAAATCAAGGGCGACAGCAAAAAGTTGGAACTCAGTTGTCTTCCTGATTTTGATAAGACACTGAGCGATTTTTTAATGAAAGAGAAGGCACAAGTCTTTCTTAACTCGGTAATCCAGAGTGCCAGGAAACTTCTGGCAGACGAAGAATTTGCCGTAAAGTTAAAGCTCAAGGCTATCGCAACCCCGTTGAAAGACCTCGAAGAAAAAATCAAGCTCTTCGAGGAACAGCTTGAAAATATTCAGCAAGAAAAACATGACAACAGTTATCTTTTTGAAGCCGAAATAAAAAGGCTCATGGACCAACTTGACAGGGAAATCGAAAGGATGCAGCAGAAGCATCTTCCCAAGCTCCTTGAAGAATTAAAACAAACAGGTGAAGAAAACAAGCACCTCGGTGCAACCGAATACGCAAAAGTCATGAATGAAAAATTAAAGCAAGGGATTGTGGAAACCTTCGATCGTTGGGTTTCCGATCAGGAAGAACGCTTGAACGAGGAATATTCCAGGATATCGAGGCGCTTTTCAGACCGGACAAATAAAATTATTGAAAGTCTAATGGAAGCATCGGCGAAACTTTTCGACATCCAGCTTGAAAGAGTAGAAACCGATGAAGCAATCAGTGCAGAAAGGCGTTTCTATTACCTGTTGGGCGATCCACCAAAGTTTTTTGATCTCGAAGGTGCCCTCGATTTCTTCTCCCGCGCGGTATTACCCAAAGGATTTTCACAGACGAAAGCCTTGAAAAAGTTAATCAAGAAATTACCTGATAGGATAGATGCCAACTGCGGAAGGGTCCGTGCCGATTTTATGAGAAGAATAAAAGAAAGCTTCCTTGACTTTAGGTGGAATCTAAACATGAAGATCGACGCCACCGCTGAAAGCATAAGGCGAGCGCTGGATAAGGCTGTGGAGATGAAAAAGACGAGTTCAGCAGAGGTGGAGAAGCTAGAAAAAGAGCTAAAAGAGGAGTTAGCTACCATCGAAGAACTTAAAAACGAATTGCAGAGAATAATAAATTCCATGGCTGAAGTGGCCTAGCCAGCTCTAGGAAAGGGGTGAACACTCCATAGATAGTTTTGTCTTGCCTCGTACCCGAACTGGAAAGGCGCTTCTTAAATATTGAGTCAAAGAAAAAGCTAAAACAGAGTCATTGCAATCAGAGGGTGTAACTCTCAAGACTTTGATATTCCAATGACGTTGGTTCGTAGTCTACTTTTGGCAGTTTCTTCGCAGCGACAAAAGGTTTCAAATGTTTTTTAGAAATCGAACCACCTGCTTAAACGTGATCCAACCAAACCTCCTATCACATGCTTTCTGATTGACACACGGGTCTGAGGAGCATATTAATAAGCCTTAATATAACGCTTTTGGTATTGTTATTGCCCCGACAGCTCCTAACCATGACGACAAAAGGCAACTTTAGGAACAAAGAATTGGGAAAAACAACAGCAAAAAAAGGAAAGGAATGTTCTTTAAATTTGAAGAGTGTTGCCCTGCTCGCCAAAACCCTTTCGGATGAGAACCGACTAAGGATACTCCTTTCTGTTTCTGATGGCAAAAAATCTGTCTCAAGGATTGTTGATGAACTCCGCCTGTCACAGCCACTGGTTTCTCATCATTTGAAAGAATTAAAACTCGCGGCACTAGTAAAGGTGGAGAGGAAAGGGCCGTTTGTATATTATGAACTGGCCGATATAAAAACAAGAGATATCATTAACCAACTCCATGAGCTCGCCAAGGATCTAAACGAAAAAAAGCTCCATGGTAAGGTTTGAGGGAGAAGTTCCATGAGAAAAAACATAATCGAACATGCAATTAGCGATATGCCTCCGTTAACTGCAGCCAAAAGATTGGTTGAAGCATTGAAAAAAATCTTCCCCCTACTTGAGGAAGACGAAAAAACCGAGCTTGTAATCAATCTTTTTGGAAAAACGGCATCTGGGAAAATTGGAAGCATGGTCCACAGGTGACTAGCCGAGTGCATGGACGAAGGTGTCGATCCTAAAGATATGTGCAGAGGGCTTCTGGGAAAGGTCGCACGTCTTGAACAGTTGGAAACAGTGGCAGAGCCTGATATTCTAATCCTGTTCGAAGAATGGCTTGAGGAAATCGAGGATGAGATTCTCTCATTAAATCGCACGGCCGGTCCCCTTTCATGTGACGCCGTTTCAAAGCATCTCGGTCTCTCCCAAAGTTGTACTAAATTCCTACTTGCAAAATTGAAAAGAGAAGGTAAACTCTCATAAATATCACTACCCCTCACCCGGTCAAACTGCAAACAAAGAGGTAAAACTCCCAATAAAAGGTACGATCGCCACGGTCATTTAAAAGAGAGTGCGACGTAGCAAGGGGAAAGTCTCATTTAGCTTTCGTAACATCGGCTATTTGACCTGAAAATAAAGCGTCAAATCCCAAAAATGCACCAAATATATCTCACCCCCAAGGAATCTCTGCATAGGGAATCGAACAAGCGACTATTCTTCCAGTTGAAGGAAAGGCTTGACACCCATATAAACACCAGTTAATATAAACAGGCGTTGATGTGATTGCCATGTGGCTCCGGCCAGGTGTTCTTATTTAAAGAGGCCAAAGAAAAAGGAGGATAGGTACATGGATCGCATAAGCGAGTAAAACTGCTACACGGAGCGAGGTCGTAAGTTCATCTTGCTTGTCAGAAAGGAGCGTTTCTATGATAAGAATTGTGGTAATCCACAGTGATAATGCCAGTTGAAGGTCCTGCCAACAAGCCATAGGCGTGGCAAAGAAAATGAAAGAGAAGTATGGGCAGCGCATTCATCTTTCGATCTACACTACCCACTCGAAAGAAGCATCAAGGTACAGCATAAAAGGCGCAGTAACAGTACTGGCAAATGGTAACACTGTCCCACTTGAGATTGCGCTTTCGGAAAAAAATCTGGAAGACTTCCTACAGTCAGAAAGGATAGAAAGTGGGGAAGAATCACAGACTTCGGAAGAGAATAACATGGTTGATCGCAAAAAAACCATTATTAATGACATTCGAAAGAAATATGTCAAGGTGGCAAAAAGCCCTGATGGGCTTTTTGCGTACCCGACAGGTAAAAAAGGGCTCGAAGCTCTTCGCTACGATACCAGAATTCTTAAAAAGTTACCCCTAGAAGTCACTTCTTCCTACTGTGGTGTAGGTAACGTTTTTTCCCTTGGGACAATAGAGAGAGGCGAGATTGTCTTAGACATAGGTTGCGGTGCAGGTGTCGACACGATAATTGCCGGGATGATGGTGGGAGAGCAAGGGAGAGTTATCGGCATAGACTTGGTTTCAGAGATTCTGGAGTTGGCTAGACATAATGCGAAAAAAACAGGACTGAAAAATGTCGCTTTTTTACGGGCTTCAGCAGAAGACTTACCTCTGCCGGACAAAAGCTTCGACACCATCATATCAAACGGGGTTTTCAACCTGGTGTTCGACAAGAAAAAGGCCTTTTCAGAAGCATTCAGGGTCCTGAAACCAAAGGGTCATTTAATGGTCGCAGACCAAGTCTTAGCAAGCCCGTTTGAAGAAATCGAGAAGGCAAGCCAAAGTAGTTGGAGTCAGTGAATAGCAGGTGCCATACCAGGAAGGGACTTCCTGGCATTGTTGAGGGAAACGGGTTTCACAAAAGCCGAACTTGTTAGTGAAACAGGTTTTGATAGTTCGAGAAACACAAGGGGGACACTCTTTCGAGCCCTTGTTATAAAGTGATGAAAAAGTTTGGGGGAAGGTTAGTTAAACTGGCTTCAAGAATCAAGCAATATCTGGCACGAAGAAAGGAGAAAGACTCAATGAAAGTGACGATAATTATCTGCCAAGACAACCCCGAAATTATCTGGAATGCCTTTAGACTTGCAAACATGATGCTTGAAGGAATGGACAATGTTAGCATCTTTTTGAACGGGCCGTCGGTACGATATGAAGAACTAGACTCAGAACGTTTTCCGCTAAAAAGTTTGGCAAAAACGTTTACACTTTCTGAAGGCGTCCTGTACGCATGAGGAAAACTCATGGAACTTCACGGTGTGAAGGAAGGATGCCACAGGAAAGGAACACAGAAAGACCTTTATAAGTGGATTCAACAAAGTGACAAGATAATTACTTTTTAAAACAGAGTGAAGTATAGTGGACCTCGAAGATGTCACTATGTGTCAAACTGAGATAGAGCAAAGGAAGAGCGATCTTATGAAGCGCCAAGGAATCAGCATAGAATTCAAATTTGTGTAAGCACTCTGTATCTCGTATTGAGGGTATGGACTTTCTGACACTGAGCGTTAACCAAGGATTGCACTGGAAGCTATGACTGATGGACGAACACTTGTTGAATCGGCGCATGAGCCTGGAATTCACCTTAAGCAAATTGCTCGTGGAAAAAGCAAATCATAGAAGCAGTTTCGTGTGCTACAGGCAACGGCAAAGATCGTGACCCCGAGCAACTTATAGAGTAGCAAGGCATATTATACCGCGAAGCGGGCCACTTTTGCTCAGGATACTGGCTTAAAAACGAGCGGTTTAAAAAGCTAACTGTGCCAAAAAAGCGAGCCATAATAGGGCTGGCCATTTCAACCTGAACGATATAATTCTTTTTGAACTTTATGTTGGATATCGAAAACTAAACAAGACGAGGATTTCAGACGGTAGATTAAAACCAATCCCTGCAGCCGGACCGCTCCGGTAGTAATGACAGACTTAGAATCATTATCATATTGCTTGTCTGTCTAATTGCCAGTTCTAAAAACTTGAATTTATCGGAGCCTCCTTAATATTGATATGTTTCGGCTAAAAGGTGTCAAACTCGGCTTAGTTCCCAGGCTACTTGCCAAGCATCTTCTTTTTTAGCCCCGAGTCTGCTGGTTTCTCACCTAGCCATATGGCGAAGAGGGCCTTCTTGAAGTCAAGTCCTTTTATGGTGGTAACAAGTTTGGAGTTGATATAAACTTCTATCCCTTTCTCCGGAAGGTAAACGATATCGTAAATATCCCCTTTTTTGGCACTCTGGCTGAAGCAAGAATTAAAGGCATTGATCTTGCTCTCAAGCTTTTTTACATCGTCACCGAGAACTTTTTCAAAGCCTTCATTCCACGCCTTCACAAGCTTCTTGCTGGACACTTCGTGATAGACAAAAACCATTCTTACTGCCATTGGTTCATCTGCATTGATGACTTTCTCCGCATCACTTTCTTTCTGCTTCAGATAAAGTGCTCCCGCATAGACCTTTATAAAAAGTTTCTTTCTAAATCCCGCCCCGTTAAGTATTAGCTTGTATTTTCCAAAAGTTATGGTGGAAGGAATGTTTAACTCAGAGATATTTACCGCTAGCGCAATAGATGGGATAATCATCAGTAAAATGAAGTAAATTGCAAACTTTTTGCTCATTTGCTGCTCCTTTTTAGTCCGGGCACTCCTAAAGCTACATTACAGAATCTACAATCTCCGCCACGTTTCGTATAGCCTCGGTATAGATATGGGGAAGTTCCCTGTTACTGAGACGCAACTTATTGCTTAACCTGTTAACTTCCTCCCAATTACCCTTTTCATAGCATAAAATCAGGGAATATACCATTCCGTAAATACCCTTCTGCCCGAGCAGAGCGTTTTTTATGTTGTTTGCTACGGGGAGTTCTTCTACAATCTCTTCCAAGGGACGACCAATCAGGGCGTCCGTGGTAGAAATCATCCCCATTAAAAAGAATTCTGTCTTCTTATCAGCAAGGCCAATCTTCGTTGCGATAGTTTCGCAGAATCTAGCCCTAACAAGAGATATTTTTACCAGTTCGTCCGGAAGGCCTTTTGAAAGTTTGCCCAATACCACGAGGAATGCCCATTTTCTGATTTCACTTTCACCTAAAAGGGCAAGGGCATGCTTTATGGAAGTAACTTCGTAACGGAGAGAAAAAAAAGAAGAATTGATGTACTTTAAGAGTTTAAATGTTAAAGAAGGATCCTTTTCAAGAATTTCTTCTAGCTTTTCGATGCTCACGTCTTTATTTGAAAGTTCCTGCAGTATTCTAAGGTAGTTAATCTTCGATACAGGGATGTCTTTTCTGGATATTATTGTCGGTTTGCTGAAAAAATAGCCCTGGAAATACGAGAAGCCGAGTTTCTTTGCTTCTTCAAACTCTTCTACTGTTTCGGTTTTTTCTGCTAAAAGCTTTATCCCTGTCTGTTTAAAACGATCAACAATCTTCTTTCTTTCCCCCGGGGTTGTGCCCCGGTAATCAACCTTGATTATATCGACCAGCTCCAGAAGAGGGTTGTGATCAAATCCGTCGTATACAACATCGTCTAGCGCCAAAGTGTAGCCACGTCTCTTGATTTCCTTACATCGAGAAATTACCTCATCGTCACCTGTGACATCTTCAAGAATTTCGATTACGGCCAGTTCTTTCGGGAGCAAGTAAGCGCTATCGTCAAGGAGCAAATTTCTTGTGAAATTTATAAAAGCCTTTTTCCCTTCAGCTATTTTATCCGTTCCTATCACCAAGATGGTGTTTTTTATAACCGAAAGAGATGCCTCGTCTCCGCTTTCTCCGCAAAAATTATCTTCTTCTTTCATCCTATAGAGGATTTCATAGCCGAAAAGGTTTACATTCTCATCAAAAATCGGTTGTCTGGCTACATATATATCCATTAGTTAAGATTCCGTCTTATTTAAGGGTTTTACATGCATGGATAGTAGTATTTTACTACTAGAACACCACAGATTACAAATCTATGTCATGATTTTCTATTTTCCTGGGACTAGTGATGGGCTTATTTTTTACCGAACAGGGAGAAGTAGGTCGGGGAGAGTCGTGGTAATGGGAGACCAGAACGTTATGATGAGAAGATCCACGATTAATACGATTAGAAACGGAACTATAGCACGACTTATCTCCGAGAGCCTGTTTTGAGCGATACTGCAGGAGACTATTAGGCAGATTCCTAGGGGAGGCGTTAACATTCCAATTGCCAGATTCACCACCACTATTGTACCCAACTGTACCATGCCTATGCCTAGATTTGGAAGAATGGGCAATATCACAGGGACAAGCAAAATTAAGGAGGCCGTTGTCTCTACGAAAGTTCCGGCAATCAAAAGTATAGCATTTATCAAGAGAAGAAGGACTATCCTATTACTGGTTATTCCCACGAGAAAGCCCGTTATTAACTTGGGGATCTGTTCAATGGCGAGAAACCAGCTAAAAATTGATGCAGATGCGATAATAAACATAATGACGCTTGACATCACTGCTGAATCTATAAATATCCGTGGCAGATCACGCAGTTGCATCTCTTTATGAATCAGTAACCCTACTATCAAGGCGTACACAACGGCCACGGCTGCCGATTCTGTTGCGGTGAATACACCACCGAGGATACCTCCAAGTATTATCACAGGGGCGCCAAGCGCCCATACGGCGCTGTATAAGGAATCGATGAAGTTTTTCAGAGAAAACTTCTTTCTGCCACCGTACTCTCTTTTTCCGGAAATCAGAATCACAACAACTACCAGGCTTAAACCCATTAGTATGCCGGGCAGGATACCTGCTGCAAACAGCCGCCCGATGGATGCCCCTGTCAGAAAACCGAAAATTATCATGGGAATGCTTGGAGGTATTATGACCCCAATTGACCCCCCGGCTGCCTGCACAGCCCCGGCGAAGTCCCTGTCGTAACCCTTGTTTACCATGGCCGGTATTAGTATGCTTCCTACAGCGGCTGTGTCAGCGGCTGCAGAGCCTGATATGCCGGCAAAAAACATGGCAGAAACTATTGCAACGGAGGCTAGCCCACCGGTCATCCATCCCACCATGGAATCAGCAAGGTTAACTATCCTTCTGGATATTCCTCCCGCCTCCATTAGGGCTCCAGCGAACATGAAAAGCGGAACCGCCATGAGGGGGAAAGAGTCGGTTCCGGCATACATTCGCTGAACCGCCACCATCACGCTCAGATCGCTTTTAAAAATCAGCGCAAGAACCGACGACACGCCAATGGCTATTGCAATAGGCACGTCGATAGCAAAGAGGAAAATCATGCATGCAAATAGTAGTATGGGCATCATTGCTCCGATTGGTACAGAATTGTTTCCAGCAAAAGTGCTAGAGCGTGAAGTAAAAGTAAAGACCCGCTAAACGGAATAACGAAAAACGGCACGGATTTCGAAATTCCCAGGGCGGCTGTCTTCTGGAACCGTATAAAGCTGGTAAATTTTACGCCGTATATTATCATTATCGAAAAGAAAAAAACGGATATAGATATCGTAAATATCCTTGTCAGGTAAAGGAATTTGCCTTTCAGCCTGCAGACGAAATAGTCAATACCAATGTGTGCCTTTCTCTTGTATGCCACGGATGCTCCAAGGAACGTTATCCATACAAGCAATGAACGTCCGAGCTCTTCTGACCAAAACAGCGAATGGTTTAAAACGTAGCGGAAAAATACCTGAAGAGCCGTTACAAATGCCATTGTTATCCCGAGGATGAAAAGACTCCATTCGGTGGCCCTGTTTGCGCCATCACTTGCTAGAGTGAGATATTTGAACAAGGAATGGAGGAAAGGGAATGTATGAGATCGTCCGGATCTCAAGTTATTATGCGGAGAATTTGAAAAACTCTTCATTGTCCAAACTCCTGGCAGAAATCCATTATCATTTAATGTTCGCTACATATAATACTTGATTACCCTTTGGACAATACCTTATTATTTTATCAACTGAATTTAGGTAAATCGGTTTCGTGGTAAGATCCGTTGTTCCTGCCCGAGGCTAAAACAGTAGGTTATAGGGTGATGGTAAACCCGAGTTATGATCAAGATAGCCCACGGTTAAAACTGTGGGTAGGGAAAACTTCATGTATGAGGGAACTAAAATGAAAGGTATTATCCTGGCCGGTGGTTCGGGAACTCGCCTTCATCCGATGACGTTGTCACTAAGCAAACAGCTGATACCCGTGTACGACAAGCCAATGATATATTATCCTCTATCAACTCTGATGCTGGCAGGCATCAGGGAGATTCTGATTATATCAACTCCCCAGGATATACCCAGGTTCGAGAACCTACTCGGGTCCGGGGAGAAGTGGGGATTAAAATTTTCCTATGCTGTTCAGCCGAGGCCGGAAGGAATCGCTCAGGCTTTTATCATCGGAAAAGAGTTCATAGGAAGC
This sequence comes from Desulfobacterales bacterium, assembly GCA_026983715.1. Classification (GTDB taxonomy): domain Bacteria; phylum Desulfobacterota; class Syntrophobacteria; order B119-G9; family B119-G9; genus B119-G9. Next base: position 4,986 of record JALSTM010000012.1, on the reverse strand, counting down.
GACAACGTTTGCCTTATATTGGGGGATAATCTCTTTTTCGGTCATGGTCTTGCAAAAAGGCTTCAAGAAGTTGCGAAAAGAAGTACAGGGGCGACTATTTTTGCATACTATGTGAGCAACCCCGAGAGATACGGTGTTGTGGAATTTGACGAAAGTGGGAATGCTCTTAGCCTGGAAGAAAAGCCCAGAAATCCCAGATCAAATTACGCGGTTACCGGGCTTTACTTTTATGACAACAGGGTAATTGAAATTGCCTCGAGCCTAAAGCCTTCCGCAAGGGGAGAGCTTGAAATCACTGACGTAAACAAGGCTTACCTGGAAGCGGGGAAGCTAAAAGTAGAAATCATGGGACGAGGTATGGCGTGGCTTGATACGGGAACACCGGGTTCTCTCCTCAAAGCGGCAAATTTTGTAGAAGTAATAGAACAGAGACAGGGAATGAAAATAGCCTGCGTAGAAGAAGTGGCGTGGCGAATGGGATTTATTGATGATTCTCAACTTGAAATACTAGCAGGCAGCTTCGGAGAAAACGAGTACGGAAAATACCTTAGACGAATTCTCGAGGAGAGATGATACGAAATGAAGGTTGAAAAGACAAGTTTACCCGGACTCTACGTGATTGAGCCACTGGTATTTGAAGACAATCGCGGTTACTTGCTTGAGACCTGGCAGGCGAGGCGATATAGGGAAAACGGGATAGACGTAGATTTTGTTCAGGATAATCATTCTCACTCACGGCGGGGAGTACTGAGAGGCCTGCATTACCAGCTTTATAAGCCCCAGGGCAAGCTTGTCTACGTGATATCCGGGAAGGTATTCGACGTTGCCGTGGATATACGCAAGGGTTCACCTACTTTTGGAAAGTGGTTCGGAATAATTCTTTCCGATGAAAATCACCTTCAACTCTACATTCCTCCAGGTTTTGCCCACGGTTTTTGTGTTTTGTCAGATACTGCCGATTTTGTCTACAAGTGTACGGATTTCTATGATCCGGGGGACGAACACGGGTTGAGATGGGATGATCCAAGCATTGGTATAAAGTGGCCGATAAAGAACCCTGTTTTGTCTCAAAAAGACTCTCAACTTCCTTTTTTGGAAAATCTCTCCGAGGAAGATGTTCCTGTGATGGAGGTCGAAAAGTGAGGGTTCTCGTGCTGGGGAAATCAGGGATGCTTGGCCGGGATGTCATGGATACGTTCCTCGAGCGCGAATTTAATGTTCTCGGGATTGACCGAAAGGAACTTGACCTCGAATATCCTTCAAGAATCCCCCGAGTACTAAAAAATGCAGATCCAGATATCGTGATAAACTGTGCGGCTTACACTAATGTTGATCTTGCAGAGAAAGAAAGAGAAAAAGCAATGAGGATAAACAGGGATTCCCCGGGAGTGCTTGCGGAGACTTGTAATGCTTTCGGAATACCCCTGATTCACGTTTCCACGGACTATGTGTTTGACGGTCGATCGTCTCGTCCTTACAAAGAAAATGATCCAGTTTGTCCCGTCAACTACTACGGACTTACCAAAAAAGAAGGCGAAGATGCCATAAGGTCAAACCTGGAAAAGCACATCATCGTGAGAACCTCGTGGCTCTATGGTAGGCACGGCAAAAACTTCGTAAAAACGATTCTGAGGTTGGCTGCGGAAAGAAGTGAAATCAGAGTGGTAGCAGACCAGTTCGGTAGCCCTACCTGGGCGGTGGAGCTTGCCAGGGCGCTTTTAAAAGTTGTCGAGACAATTTGGAGAACTGAAAATAAAGCTCCCTGGGGTACGTACCATTTTGCCGGCCTGGGTGAAACATCATGGTACAAGTTCGCAGAAGAAATCGTGAAGCGGGCAAAGAAGTATCAGGATCTTACGGTTAGACGTGTTGTCCCGATTTCAACTGATCAATATCCCACTCCGGCCACGCGTCCGGGCAGATCAACCCTCGATTCCACAAAAATTTCAGAAACTTTCGGCGTGACTCTCACGCCATGGGAGGAATCCTTGTCTCTGATGATAAAGGAATACTACGATGAAAACTTATAAACCAAGGAACATGCTGGTTACCGGTGGTGCCGGTTTTATCGGTTGTAACTTCATCCGTTACATTCTAAGTGAATACGACGATATTCAAGTTGTTAACCTTGATGCCCTTACCTACGCCGGATCACTGGATAATTTAAGAGGACTCGCTGATCCCGGAAGGTACTATTTTATTCATGGCGATATTAATGACAGACGGCTGGTGGATAGAACGCTCAGGGATTTTGAAATAGATACGGTGGTTCACTTTGCGGCTGAATCTCACGTGGATCGATCGATAGCCGGACCGGAAGCCTTTGTTAAGACAAATATTGTCGGAACGTTCAGTTTGCTGGAAGCAACCAGGTCTTTCTGGCTGGGAGATAAAAAATGGGACGCCAGTTGTTGTCGATTTCATCATGTTTCTACCGACGAAGTATACGGAAGCCTCAGTAAAGATGATCCTCCTTTCACGGAAAAAACCCCCTATTCGCCTAATTCCCCCTATTCTGCGTCCAAGGCTGCCGCAGATCACTTGGTTAGAGCTTATAATCATACCTACCGGTTGCCGGTAACGATAAGCAATTGTTCAAACAACTATGGCCCCTACCAGCACCCGGAAAAGTTTATTCCGACTATTATACAGTCGTGTGTCAAGAGAAAACCTATTCCGGTCTATGGGGACGGCTCAAACATAAGGGACTGGCTTTATGTCCTTGATCACTGTAAAGGGATAGATCTGGTAATTCGTAGGGGCAGGATTGGAGAGACATATAACATCGGTGGAGGCAACGAATGGAAGAACCTCGATATTGTAAACTTGATATGTACCCTGATGGATCAATTCTTGCCTGAGAATGCCCCTCATTCCGACTTGATAGCTTTCGTTAAAGATAGGCCTGGTCACGATTGGAGATACTCAATAGACGCGAGAAAAATCAAGGAAGAGCTTGGCTGGAAGCCGGAAGAAGATTTCAGAAGCGGTGTAGAAAAGACGGTTAAATGGTACCTTGAAGAGAAGCCCTGGGATAGAATGTGATAGTCACTACCCTGCAACCTTTTCTTCATCGATGACACTTACGCTTGATTCCAGCTCATTTTTGTCCAGAACCCACTGTATTCCTTCTCTTGTTGCGGTATTAAATAATAAGGGAGCCTGAACATGGGGGATTACTTTCTGGGCTGTTCTATCAACTTTAACGATAAGGAGTATGGCCAAGTCATCCTCTTTTTTGATCCCAAGGGTTTCGAGGATGGACTTTGGCACGATGTACGTTAAGGAAAACATCGCTGGATCACACACGATAAACGCAAGATCCGGATCATCCACTGCCTGAAGCCAGTTAAATCTGCCATCCTTGTATTCTATCAAAGAATACTTCTTGGCATATTCAAAACCTGGAATACCTCTCGGAAATAAAAGGATTTTCTCGGGATCGATATCAAGTTCGCCAAAACGGGATGTACGAATTAACATGAATTTCCAACCCCTGTACTTTATTTTAGTTTTTTTAACACAAGTTCTGCGTCGTCGAGACCGATTGACGCAGCCTGAAGGTTTTCTCTTTTTATTTTCTGGTAAAGTTCCTCCCTATGAATAGGAACTTCCCGGGGGCCTTCTATGCCGATTCGTACCTTGTCTCCTTCGATGGATGTTACCATAACAACGATATCATCTCCGATTCGGATAGATTCCCCAACTTTCCTGCTGAGAACAAGCACAGTGTGTACTCCACGTGTAGGAAATTTCTGTTCTGCTAGTTTATATCAATCTACCAACAATATTTTGAGATTTGCAAATAATAGTGGGTGAGCGTACTAAGTACAACATGATCAGCTCAGCGCCAGCCCATTACTTCGTATCCCTTGTCTCGGAGGCATTTTTCGACAAAGTTTCGAAAAAGTGGGTCAGGTTCCCCGGGTTTTAGAACTTCCCCTGCTACCGTGGCCGTACCTGCTCCCGCTGCTCCTGCTGCGGCAGCTTCCCCGACATTTCCTCCCACTATGGCTGAAATGGCTGCACCCGTAGCTGCTGCAATTGCTGCATTCCGAGTGGTTCTGGCAGCAATCTCGCCGGTTCTATAATTGCCTGACACGTACTCTTTTCCCAGCCGCATGCATTCATCAATGTCTCTCTGTGCAGTCTCTCTGCTTACGGAAGTCAAATGCTGATTCGGATAGAGCACGGGACGCTGCTGATGAGCACACCCTTGAAAGAAAAACGTTGCAGAAATAAAGGCGAAAACTATGCTCGAAATTGATTTCATAACGCTTCTCCCGCAATTTTAATGGTTGCCTGACATTGAGTATCTACCATTTGGTTGGATCTAAGGGAAGGTGCATAAGCTAAATACTTGGGTTAAGGTCATGGCAAGAAACTAACCAATTTATGATGGTCGGGACGAGAGGATTTGAACCTCCGACCCCCTGAACCCCATTCAGGTGCGCTAGCCAGACTGCGCCACGTCCCGACTATGAATACTTCTAACAGCTTTAACGACGAGTGTCAAGATGTCTTCACCGGACTGGATGGTTCCTTATTAAGGAAACTCTGATCAATTACTTTGTTTGCCAATGACCTCTTGCACGTCATTCCGCCCCCCTGATCTAGTCATGGGCTGGCTCGATCCGCTATCCAGGTACTCCAAGCCCAGCTTTTACCGTACTCCCGCTTCCGCGACAATGACAACTCGATTAGCTACAACCCAAAACCTCTGCGTCTTGGCTACTTCATAAGGCTGGCTTCTCTCAAGCCATCTATGAAGTATTGTGCTGCAACTGCTAGGATTATCAATCCCATGATTCTGGTCAAAATCCGTGTTCCTGTTTTTCCGAGCAGGTTGTTAATTTGATTGGCCATTCGTAAAATCAGGTACGTTAGGAAGCAAGTTATAAAGATCCCGGTGCATAGCGCAACTATCTTCTCCGCGGTTAACCTAGTCGCAGATAACATCATCACCGTGGAGAGAGCGCCTGGGCC
>JALSTM010000011.1 GCA_026983715.1 Desulfobacterales bacterium | reverse complement strand
CCGGATGCCGGCCCACGCTTGCCGCTGACCAGATCTAGGGGCCGGCATTATGTGCAAGAGATCATTGGAAAACCAAGCAATTAATCAGAGTTTCCTTTAGTTTTTGACATATAGTCTTTGAATATATGGTCCATTTTGTATATATTTGGAACTTCTATTATTCGGATAAGGTTACCCCGTTTGTAATAGCGCTTTCCAGGTGACAGCGAGGTTAATTTTGAGCATAAAAAAGAAACTTATAATCGCTTTTTCTGCCACCTTGTTCGTATTTGTTTTGATTTATAGCCTCACGACCGAGTTCTTTATTATAAAGGGTTTTAAAGAACTTGAACAGGAGCATGTTGAAGAGATTTCGGCTTTGGTCTTGAGGATTTTAAACCTTGAGGAGGAGAATCTTGACGAGTTAACTTATGATTGGGCAAGCTGGGACGACGTCTATAATTTTATAGAAAACAGAAATATTCGATTTATCGAAAGCAACTTCACACCGGAGATCCTCCGAGATCTAGGGCTGAGTTTTATTTATATAGCTGACACGATGGATAAGACCGTTTACTACCAGGAGTCTTCTTTTAACAAGCTCACGTACAAGTGGGATATTCCTCCCAATAGGTTGACTTTACTGAGGATATTAAGCGAACGTGTCAACAAAGGAAAACAAGAACATGGAATTATTTCAGTGGGAGGATGGGCTTACTTTGTGTCTGCAAGGCCTATACTGAGATCGGACGACACCGGCCCTCCCAATGGCGTACTGCTGCTAGCTAAAAAGGCAAGTACGGGACTGGAACAGAAGATTTCCAGAGCCATCGGGCATCAGGTTAAATTAACCAGCATTAGTAGTTCGGGTAAATCAGCCTCGTCCCCTGAACAATGGATTGTAAAGTTAAGCAAAAATACCTGCGAGGTAAAAAGAGTGATAAAGGACCTTTTTGGAAAACCTAGCCTGGCATTGGAGATCCTGTTGCCCCGAAAAATAACCAAGTATGGTAGCACAAGTGCTCACCTGGCCATCATTGCTGAGATTGTTTTGGGGGCCTTGTTGGGCGCAGTTCTCTTATGGCAACTCAGAAAGTTGATTTTCTCGAAAGTAGACCAGCTAACCAACGAGGTAGTTGAAATAACGGAGAGTGGTGATCTTTCCAGAAGGTTATCTGCAAGTGATTCCGATGAACTTGGTGAACTTGTCAACGGATTCAATAAGTTGTTGGAAAAGGCGTCTGATTTCAGCAGGCAGCTCATGGTTTCAAAGGAGAAGTACAAGACGCTTTTTGAACAGTCTCCTGCAGGGATTTTTGTCTTTGACACCGATTTTCGAATTGTCGAATGCAATGAAAGCATCTGCAAGATGATTGGAAGACCCAAGGAAGCACTCTTAGGGTTGGATTTGCGTAAACTAAAATACAAGAGAGTAATTCCTCACATTGAATCGGCCTTAAAGGGCAAGCAATCCAAGCACTACGGGCTGTACGAAGCAACCACGAGCGATGCTCGGATATGGTCTTCTACCACTCTAGCCCCCCTTTATGGGCAAGACAACCGGATAATGGGCGGTATAGGAATTGTTGAAGATATCTCTGAGATCAAGAAATACGAATGGGCGCTTGAAAAAAGCAGGGCGCACCTTGAAGCGGTGCTTGAAAGCGCATCCGGTTACGGCATTCTTACCACGGATCTAGATTTTGTGGTTACTTACTTTAATAGTGAAGCCGGAAAAATCTTTGGATGTACCTCAACGTCAGCCATAGGTAGAAAAATAGAGGAACTGGAACACGGTTTTAAGGGACTAATGGATCATTTTCTAAATGCGGTAGAACAAGTAAAGGAGAAAAAAGTTTACGAGTTTTCCGTTGAAAGGGAAGAGAAGGCTGGTGAACGGTACTTTTCATGTCGTATTTCTGGAATCGGAGGTCATGATGATGAAATTCTTGGCTATGTCCTTTTTGCCGAAGATATTACGGAAAAATTAAGGGCCGAAAAAGAAAGAAAAGAACTTGAGGAACAACTACTCCATGCCCAAAAAATGGAAGCGATTGGTAGACTTAGCGGGGGTATAGCTCATGATTTTAACAACCTTTTAACCGGAATCCTCGGCCTTTGCGAGTTGGCACTGGAAACTGTTGATAAAGAAAGTGAAACCCACAGTATTATTGAGCAGATTCTTTCCAGCTCTCGAAAAGGTTCCAAGCTCACCAAGCAACTACTGGGGCTTAGCAGAAAACGTCCCATCAGGCTGGGTACTATTGACGTAGCCAGGGTTGTGGGGGAGATGGAAGGGATGCTCAGAAGTTTTATTGGCGAAGATATTGAACTCTCGGTTGATGTACCTGACGAGCCAACCTACATCAAGGCAGATCCTTCCCAGGTAGAACAGATAGTAATGAATCTGGTGGTGAATGCGAGGGATGCAATGCCCAATGGAGGGAAGCTACATGTAAAAATCGAAGATGTGGAGGGTGATGATTTGCTTACCGCTCATTCCGAATCCGGTGAAAGTTTTGTAAGACTTGCCGTTAATGATACCGGTATTGGGATGAATGAAGAAGTCCGAACAAGAATATTTGATCCATTTTTTACTACCAAGCCCCCCGGCAAGGGTACGGGCTTAGGGTTATCCATGGTCTACGGCATAGTAAAACAGTTGGAGGGGTTTCTTGAAGTTGAAAGTGCACCAGGAGAGGGTAGCAGTTTCTTCGCGTATTTTCCTAAAGTTCTACGTCCCGCGGAAAAGAAACATGATGAACCAGTTAAGGTTTATAAAATGCCACAATCCCCTGGGAGCATTTCCATATTGATAGTGGAGGACGAGATCCCGATTCTCGATATCTTGTCATATGTTTTAAAGCGGGAAGGATTCAATGTCTATTCTGCCCGTACCGGAGAAGAAGCCCTGAGAACCTTGGAAGATAAAGGAATAACCATAGATCTTCTGATTGTTGATTTAATCATGCCGGGGATGAGCGGAACCGAGTTCGCTGCCATAGTTAAAAGGAGATTTCCCGGGGTAAGCATTATTTATATTTCTGGCTATACCGAGGATATAGTTGTCCAGAGAGACATCCTAGAGTGGGATGCTGTTTTTCTAGAAAAACCCTTCTCTCCCGAGGACTTGTTGAAGACCTGCGCAATGGTTTTGCAAAATAAAAAAGTTTGAGCAATGGAAAATGGAAGCTTCACCAGATGTGACAATGGAAAAGTTTTGGACGTAGTCAATATACTGCTGTGCGCCAAGGATAAGTGGGGAGACGCATCGGTTACAAAAATAAGCGAAGAATATAAAAGCCCGTTCCACGTGCTGGTTTCGTGTGTGCTATCACTAAGAACCAAGGATGATGTTACGAGCGAGGCGAGTAAGAGGCTATTTGAAAAGGCAAATACTCCCAGAGAACTTTTAGCGATTCCCACATCTGAACTTGCAAAAATAATATATCCGGTAGGTTTTTACAGAACAAAGGCAAAAAACCTCCGTCTGATATGCAAGGAATTAATAGAAAAGTATAAAGAAAAAGTACCGGCTAGCTTTGATCTATTGATGGCTTTGCCGGGAGTGGGGCGTAAAACTGCCAACCTCGTTTTATCAAAAGGTTTTGAAATTCCCGCTATTTGTGTTGATACTCATGTGCACAGAATCTCTAACAGGCTCGGCTGGGTCAAAACCAAAACCCCCGAGCAAACTGAGAAAGAACTTAAAAGGATTCTCCCCAAGAATCGATGGATAGAAATAAACGATCTCCTGGTACCTTTCGGTCAAAAAATTTGCCAGCCAATATCACCGTGGTGTAGTAAATGCGACGTGGAAGAGCTTTGCGCCAAAAATGGTGTTAGTAGGAGGCGTTAAAAGATACTGAAATGTTTCAATTGAACTGGTGGAGGGGAGCTTGGTTAAGTCTCTGCATGAATTTTTAACACCATTTAGGCTCACGGTTTTGAGCTTTTTACTTGCGATACTTATCGGAACCTGTTTGTTGAAATTGCCCTTCGCAACAGTTACTCCGATTTCCTGGGTAGATTGCCTTTTCACTTCAACCTCTGCGGTGTGTGTAACGGGGCTGATCGTCGTGGACACCGCGACAAAGTTTACCCGCTTCGGGCAAATAGTTATCCTGACCCTGATCCAGTTTGGCGGACTGGGAATTATGACCCTGTCCACTGTTTTTTTGGTTTTTCTAAGGGGAAGAGCATCCTTAACGAATATCAAGGTTATGAAAGACACCTTTACTTCAGGTTCGGCAGTTGATATTTATGGTCTGTTAAAATTGATAATATTTTTTACATTAACAGTAGAAGCTGCAGGTGCCGGGCTTTTATTTTTAAGATTCAGGAAACTATACCCCACGACTACTGCCCTTTTCCATTCAGTATTCCAGGCTATAAGTGCTTTTTGCAATGCGGGTTTCAGCACTTTTTCAGATAGCCTAATGGGGTTCAGGGGGGACGTGCTGGTCAACCTTGTTATGGGAGGATTAATAATCGTCGGAGGAATAGGTTTTCTGGTGGTATGGGAAGTAAGAAGAAGTGTCAGACGAATCATTCGAAGGGAGAAACGTACACGAGTGCTTTCTCTTCACACAAAACTTGTCTTAATTGTTACTGCTACACTTCTAATCTTCGGCACAATAATCTATGCGGCATTAGAGTGGGATATACTTTTGACCGGTCTTCCATGGTATGAAAAAGTGCTTGCAGCTTTCTTCCAGTCGGTGACTACCAGAACGGCAGGATTTAATTCGATAGACATACGGCACCTTGCAAATGCATCGATTTTGATTACGATATTCTTGATGTTCGTGGGGGCTTCTCCAGGTTCCACGGGAGGAGGCATAAAAACCAGTACCTTTGGTGTTCTGGTTGCGCTGGGCATATCCAGGCTGAGAAGCGAGGAGGAAGTTAACTTATTCCGGAGAACTTTATCAAAATTTAGCGTTTGGCGGGCACTCTCCGTAACACTCACCGCAATTTTCGTGATTGCCACAGCAACTATGCTCCTGATGCTTACCGAGGGAGGTATTAGCCCCTTTCTCGATACTCCCGGAATGTTTGTTGAAATACTATTCGAGGTTGTTTCTGCCTTTGGTACTGTGGGGTTGAGTCTTGGAATAACGGCTGGTCTCACGGCAATAGGTAAAATAATAATTGTCCTTGTGATGTACACGGGTAGGTTGGGACCAATGTTGATTGCTTTGGCAATTAGTCCCAGGGAAAAACGTGCCCGTTTTAAATACGCGGAAGAGCAAGTCATGATTGGATGAGGTGTAAAATGAAACAGGTTGCCGTAATAGGGCTGGGTAATTTTGGTTACTACTTGGCCACTGAACTTTTTCAAAAGGGGCATGAAGTAATAGCAATTGACGTAGATAAGTCTAAAATACAGAGAGTAAAAGACCTTGTCACCCAGGCCATACTGGCTGACGCTACTGAAAAGGATACCCTGGAATCTATAGGCTTGGGACAGGTGGACTGCTGCGTGGTTTGTATCGGAACTCCTATGGAAGCAAGCATACTGGTTACATTACATTTGAAAGAAATGAAGGTAGCAAACATAAGGGCCAAAGCCACAACAACGGAACACGGAAAAATCCTATCCAAGATTGGAGCCGACGAAGTTTTTTTCCCCGAGAAGGACATGGCAGTAAACATGGCCAATCGGATCCACAACCCTAACATGATCGATTACCTGCCTTTTATCGAAGGTTATAGCCTCGCAGAACTGGCACCACCGAAAAGTTTTATAGGAAAAACATTAAGAGAGCTTGATCTCATTAATCGATACAATACCCAGATCGTTGCAATAAAACAGATAATACCGGATGAGCTTATAATGATCCCGACGGCTAACTTTACCATCAAGGATAGTGACTTGTTGATAGTGCTTGGTCCTGAAGATGCCCTGGAAAAACTGAGGAAGGAGTGAGGGAATGATTAAACGTTACACACGAGAGGAAATGGGTAGAATATGGGAACTTGAAAATAAGTACCGCAAGTGGCTTGACGTCGAAATAGCGGTTTGTGAAAGCATGGCGGAACTGGGAATTATTCCCGAACAAGCCGCAATGGAAATCAAGAAAAAGGCTAATTTTGACATCCATCGGATAGAAGAGATAGAAAAAGAAACCAAACATGACGTGATAGCTTTCCTTACTAACGTAGCAGAATATGTGGGGGATGCTGCAAGGTTTATTCACCTTGGCTTGACTTCTTCCGATATCCTGGACACTGCATTTGGACTCCAGTTAAAGGAAGCATCGGCCATCATTAAAAAAGACCTCGAGCAGTTACTGGAGACGTTAAAACGACTTGCCTTCAAGCACAAGAATACCGT
>JALSTM010000010.1 GCA_026983715.1 Desulfobacterales bacterium | reverse complement strand
GGTAAAAAAGATACTTGGTAACAGAAACGCTATCGAAGGAGAGCGAAAACTCGTTACAGTTCTTTTCGCAGATGTTGCCAATTACACTTCTTTTTCTGAAAAGCTGGATCCCGAAGAGGTCCACCAAGTGATGGATTCCTGTTTTCGGATACTTCTGGAGGAAGTTCACAGGTTCGAGGGAACGATTAACCAGTTTACCGGCGATGGAATCATGGCCCTTTTTGGTGCCCCCTTGGCCCACGAAGATCATGCCAGAAGAGCCTGCTTCGCTGCACTTTCAATACAAAAATCATTGAAAGACTTCAGACAGAAGATCAAACAGAAATATGGGCTCAATTTCGCGATGAGAATTGGGCTCAATAGCGGTCTCGTTATAGTCGGAACAATTGGTGATGACCTTCGAATGGATTACACGGCATTGGGAGACACGACAAACCTCGCTGCAAGGATTGAAGAGGTAACACCACCTGGCGAGATTTTCGTTACGGAAAACACCTTCAAGGCGGTTTCTGACTATTTCGAATTTGATCCCTTGGGACCCATGAATTTTAAGGGAAAAACCCGTCCCGTTAAAGTATTCAGACTTATCGGGCCAGGTAGAGCTCTCACCCGCCTGGATGCTGCCGTTGTAAAGGGACTATCTAGGTTCACGGGGAGAGACTACGAGTTATCACTACTTCGAGATATATTCAAGAAGTCATCGGAATCAACTGGCCAGGTGGTGAACATTGTGGGAGACGTTGGGGTTGGCAAATCTCGCCTGGTGTTTGAACTAAAACAAATACTCCCAGGCGATGAGCACGTTTACCTGGAAGGAAGGTGCCTCCCATACGGAGCATCCATGGCATACTTGCCCATCCTCGATATATTGAGAAATTATTTCGGGATAAAAGAAGGAGAGAAAAGGGATAGCATCAGGAAGAAAATAGAGACCGGTATCGGTAAACTTGGTACAAATTTATCGGCCACGGTTCCTGCGATCCGCCATATTTTTTCTCTGGAAGAAGAAAATGGAAAATACAGGGCAATGGGATCAAAGGAGAAAAGGGAAAAAATTTTTGAGGCTTTGAAAGACATTCTGGTTCGAATAAGTGAGAAAAAAACATTAGTTCTAGTAATAGATGATTTACACTGGATAGATAAAACTTCCGAGGAATTTCTGGATTACTTGCTTGACTGGGTACCAAATAGCAAAATCATGCTTCTTCTGGTGCACAGGCCACAGTATACGCACCGATGGATGGAAAGAAGTTTTCACACGAAAATCCGGGTCACTGACCTTTCCACGGAATCGAGTTTCAAGCTCATTTTATCAATTATAGGGGAAGGCGATCTTGATCCAGGGCTTGTGGGATTTATCTTGAGCAGAACTGGTGGGAATCCTTTATTTATTGAAGAATTCACCCATACTCTCGTTGAAAACGGGTCGATAAAGAAGATAGACGGAAGGTTCACATTAGAAGAGGACAAAGCGCTGGCCAACATCCCTGATACGATTCATGGTATCATAGCATCCAGGATTGATCGCCTGGAAGATGACCTGAAGAAAACAATTCAAATGGCCTCGGTAATAGGGAGAGACTTTGTTTTCAGGGTACTGGAAAGGATAACCGGGATGAGGGAGAACCTTAAGTCCTACCTTCTCTACCTCCAAAAGTCGGAATTTATTTATGAGAAGCGCATCTTCCCGGAACTGGAATATATATTTAAACATGCATTAATTCAGGAGGTTGCATATAAAAGCCTGCTGGTCAAAAAACGAAGAGAAATACACGAAAGAATCGGACATGCAATTGAAGAAATCTACCACGATAGGCTTGAAGAATTCTACGAGATGCTCGCTCATCATTACTCGGAAAGCAACAATAGAGAAAAAGCTATTCAGTATCTTGAACTTGCCGGGAACAAGGCCATAAGGAGCCATGCATTGTGGGAAGCCTTTAATTTTTACAAAAAGGCAATCGACATATCTAGCACCGACCACGTTCAAAACAAAAAGGACATAGTGAAACTTACCCTTCAGATTGCGTCTCCCATGATATCTCTTGGTTTTCCCGAAGATTCTATTGATATACTTCAAAGGGGAGAGCAAATATCAAAAGAGCTAAACGACGAAAAGAGCCTGTCTATTATTTACAGTACAATAGGTCTATATTATTCGGTTAAAGGGAATCCGTACGAGGGGATTAGGTACACTGAAACAAGCTTTGAGAAAGCATTTGAGCTCGGTGATCCTGATATTTCGGCTCCCGCCGGTTTTGACCTCTGCAGCAATTACGTAAGAACAGGAGATTTTCGCAAGGTGGTGGCCATTGCCCCCAGGGTCATTAAAATGCTTGAAGAAACGGGAAAAACCGAAGAGACATTCGGCAGGGGCTACAATATTTATTCTACTTTTTTCGCTTTCCATGGGTACAGCCTTGCTTTCATGGGTAAATTTGAAGACGGGAAGAAACAGTTCAAAGAGGGACTCCGGTTCGCAACGTCAATCAATAACATCTATAGCTTGGGACTCATCGAATGCCTTTTCGGATACCTTTATGTAATCGAAGGAAACGCTGAAAAAGCGATTAAACATTTTAAGAAAAGTATTCAACACCTGGACAAGGCTCAGATTGTAATCCTTCTCGGACTCGCTTGGTCTGGGCTTGGCATGGGATACTACTATGCCAAGGACCTTAGCAAGGCGGTTAAAAACATAAAGCGAGGGCTTGCTATTCAGAAAAAGGCCGGGATACCTTATCATATAAGTACTTACTACTGGTTTTTGAGCCTTGTATTTTACGATTTGAAAGAACTCGATGAAGCCAGGCGCTCCATTAACAAGGCACTGGAGCTTTCAAGAGAATTTAAAGAAAAGTGGGTTGAAGGCGTGTCTCTAACTTTCAAGGGGAGAATATTGCTAAACACGGAAACGGAAAACTGGCAGGAAGGAGAGAAATTGATACTTAGGGGTCTTCAAATTCTCAACGAGTTAAACATTATACCTTTCAGTGCAAGGGAGTTACTTCATCTTGGTGAATACTTCAGAAATTTAGGAATGCTGGAAAAAGCTACGGATTACCTGGCGCGAGCAAGATTAAAACACGGAGAAGTATCGTCGAGTTACTGGGACAAAAAGGCAGCAAAAGTAAGGTCAGGAATCAAAAGTGGATCATGATACTCATCATGGCAATACTTTTACAATTAAACATCCCATGGCACTTGCGTCCCACGACCAAGCATGAAAATCCGGCATATACTCCTCTCAGGGACATAGGAAGCTTTTTGAAGTGATTACCTGAAGACCCGCTGTTTTTCCTTACCTCAGCAACGGGGGAGGTTTAGTCAAAAACCAGGGTCGGAAGACCGGCAGAAAAAAGCTTCCCATGTCCCTGGAAACGATTGTCATTTAAAGGTTTTTACCATGGATAAAAAAACAGGATGGCACAGTTCACCATCCTGTCTTAATACTTTCTCAATATTAACCTAGAGGGTTACTAAAGTTCGTACTCGCCATCAATTTCCAGGATAAATTCTCTCGGTTTATCCCCGGGTTTGACGGTGAATTCTCCACTACCCTTGATATTTGCCAGTTTTCCGATGCCCTTGTAAATTTCCCAGGTTCCCTTGGTTAACTTGGATTCAGCATCGCGATGTCCCTTGAAAGAACTGTAAATGGAACCTTCCTCAAAAGTAGTTACCGCATAACCCTGCATGGAACCGGTTCCTCTAACACGATCGTGAAATGTAACACTTCGCCTCGATACGAATTTACCGGCAACACCAACCTGATATTCTATTGGTTCCCCTTCCATTTCCACCAGCATCAGCGTGTGATCGAATTCGTCGTGAACATAGAGCATTTCCCTTCGAGTTACCAGTAACCGATACGTTGCCTTCCGCTTCATCATGACCTCCTTCTTGGTTGGATATTGTAGTTGCTGCTAATTATGCTCTTGCAGTCATTAGTGATTTATACACGATTAAAAAAATAATTGCTAGTACTTTGTTTCACGTTTAACCATTCATCGAATTGATACGGACGAAAGTGGATAAAACGCTTTATGCAATGCGATATAGATAGGACAATCTATTTTTTTCAAGTGTTTCAAAGGAAGAGGAATTCCGAACAGGTCTATTTTTTGTCAAGGTTTACTGAAATCTCCTCCACAAACCGGTAGTTTTAATATTTTTTCCTCCCACTTACAGATGTTTCCTTCATACAAAGGAATTTTATTCATATCTATTCCCCTGTCTCTCTCTTTGGCCAGAGCAATGATGCCCGTCACCACCGCCGATGACAGGGATGTTCCGCTTAAAAAATTATGTTCGTCCCCGGGTACTGTCGTGAGGATGTTCCTGGAAGGAGCATAAATAATTTTTTTCCCGGTTCTAAGATTTTCAGTCTCTTTTAACCTATCTTCATCCATCCCGCCAACCGCCACAACATCCGGGTGTGAAGCCGGAAAACTAACCGAGCCATTACCGGGAAAATATCCTATGGGAGCTACAAGGATCGTTCCCCTTTCAGCTCCCACGGAAATTAACCTCGAAAGTAACGCGTCCTCGTACTTTGATCCGAAACTCATGTTAACTATGTCAACATGCATTTCCAGAGCATTATCGAGAGCCTTAACTAGGCAGACACTCTCGCATTCGCCTTCGGGGCTTTCCTTTGAAAGCTGCTTACAGGCTCTCAGGGCGACAATCCTCGCGTCGGGAGCAATACCCTCAATCCCGTAGTCGTTAATCTTCGCAGCGATAACCCCTGCCACGGCAGTCCCGTGAATTTCGGCCTTGTAAGTATCGTTTTCTACGAAATTCTTCCAGGAAACTATATTGTTCTTGAGATCCCTGTGTTTAACATCAACCCCGGTATCAATAACTGCAACCGTTATGCCTTTACCGGTGAGCTGCCTATGTACCATCGGCAACCTTAGAATCCTGCAAACATTCTGCGAGGAAGAAAGCGGTTCCACCATTGTCCGCATAATGTAGTTTGGCTGGGCGATTATTACCCCTTTTTCCTTCAAGAGTTTAGAAATGAGAGTAAACACGTCTCCATTTGTATTGATCACAAAGACATGCCATTGCAGAGTTGCTATCTGGAATTTTTCAAGAACCCTGAAGTGGTACTTTCGTTTAAGACCCCGAATAATCTTTTTTGGGCTCTTTTTACTGTCGACAACAACCAAAACCTGCCCCGGAACAAAGCTTTCGGGCTCTAAAAAACTGAACTTCCATCTTTTGCTTTCTCCCACTATATTCCTGTCTCCGTCAAACCCCTTTACCCTCCATTCATAGCTCATTCCGGGCAAAAACAGCTTTTTCAGAACAACTCTGTTAAGTTTATACGCTTGTTCTTTAGTGAAGGCAGAAAAGATAGGCTTATCATCATTATTCGCCGCAAAGAACTCGATTAGAAAAACAGCCGGCGTATGACTTGTCTTCCATTCAAATCTGACGGGGGAATATGGAATTCTGGAATCAGCCTCGGGAGACACAAGGCTGATGGCAACGATTTTTTTCTCATGTTCTTCTGCCGTAACATAATAGATGGCCGTGGGCAAAGGTATATCTTGCTCTGGTTCGACTATAACAAATTTCAGGATGTGGGTTCCGGGATCAAAAGTTGGGAGAGCAGGAATACTGGGAGTTTCAAAAACGATACTTCTTCCGTACA
>JALSTM010000009.1 GCA_026983715.1 Desulfobacterales bacterium | reverse complement strand
GCAGAATCTCATACTAAGTCTCTTGCAGGCAGCGATGCCGTATACGAGGCTCTGTTTAAGCGGTTCAATGTGCATAGAGCGGATACGATTGAAGAGTTTTACGATTTTTCCAAGGCCCTTGCCTACTTGCCATCTTTTTCCGGCAACAGGATACTTTTTATCACCACATCGGGAGGAGCTGCAATACTTGCCACGGATCAGGCAGAAAAAGAGGGGCTTGATGTTGCTGCCATGCCAGATGAATTAAGCAAGAAGCTTGAGCCAGTGGTTCCGGCACATTCCATTAGGGCAAACCCTCTGGACCTTACAGGTGATGCGGATGCTGAAATGTTTAAAAACGTTGTTCAGGTGGCAAAAGAGTACTACGATATCTTGGGATTAATTTTTGGAGACCCTGTTGAAGATGCAAACGAGGTGGCAAGCCTCACCCCGAATAATCTGGTTATTTTTCTCGGTGGTGCCGAAGTAGAAAGAAAAGAAAAACTAATCATGCATGAGAAAAGTATCCCAGTATTTCCCACGCCGGAGCGTGGTATTAAGGCCCTTGCCAAGGTAATGCCAAAAGCCATTAAAAAAGCTGTCGTCCATCCCGATATCAGGACTTCAATCGTTTCACAGGGTCAAAAACTTTTGCCCCCCTCCAAGTCCTTGGAATTATTGGCATCCTTTGGCTTCCCGTGTTCGGAATACAGAGTTGCAGATACTCCCGGAAAAGTAGCCCATGCGGCCTATGAAATGGGTTTCCCGGTGGCAATAAAGATAAATTCTAGCGTAATATCTCATAAATCCGATCTCGGCTGTGTTAAACTTGGAATCACTTCCGGCGAGGATGCAAAAAAATGCTACCACGAAATTGTGGGCGCAGCAAAGAAAGTAGCCAGAGAAGAGGATGTAACAGAAGTTCTCGTCATGCCCATGGCTAAGCCAGGACTCGAAACTATATTCGGCATGATAAGAGATGTTCAGTTTGGCCCGGTTATCATGTTCGGAATTGGTGGCATAGCTGTAGAGATATATCAGGACGTAGTTTTTCGTCTCCTTCCCCTTGATCGGCCTCAGGTAGAAAGAATGATTGGCGAAATTAAGGCAGCTCCAATACTTGATGGCTACCGAGGACAACCCGCTGTAGACAAGGAAGCCATTGTAAATGGTCTTCTGATATTAAGTCATATTGCTACTGAAAGACCCGACATAGCAGAAATTGACGTTAACCCGGTAATTGCTTATCCCGATGGTATGATGGCCGTTGATGCAAGGGTGTTGCTGAGTTAACAAGTGCCTGACCATGGCTTACCGAATGGAATTCGTCTAACCTGATTAAAGGAGGAGAACACAAAATGTTACGACACATCGTGCTGTTAAAGTTCAAACCTGATACCAAGGAAACACAGAAAAACGAGCTTGAGAGCGAACTAAAGGCCCTGCCTGGGAAAATTCCCGAGATAAAGGGCTATGAAATGGGATTCGATGTAATTCAATCCCCCCGATCATATGATTTCGGTTTACTAGCCACATTCGAAAATATCGATGCCTTGAAAGTGTACCAGCAGCATCCGCAGCATGTAAAAGTTCTAAACAAGGTTCTTGAAATTTGCGATGGGATTATAGCTGTGGATTTTGAAGTTTAATTGCCTGCCAAAGTTCAAAATATGTTATTATAAGTAAAAAAGGTGTTTTAATTCTTACCAAGAACATAAAAAAACAACAAGGAGCGATTTAATGTGTACTAACCTGGTAATCCCATGCAATTGTGGGAAAGAAAAAGCTAACATAATGAATAAAAACAATATATTACCTCCGGATGCGATCAGAAACCTCTATTGCCCTCAATGTTCAAGGGACGTCAGTTTTAACCCTGACACCATGATAAACGATAACGGCTGGGTAATAGAATATAACTTGCCACTCATAGAATCCATCTTTGTACGGCTAAACATAAACGAGATTGATATCACTCCTGAAACCGTATTTGACAAGGGATACTGTTCCTGGAACGGACTCACGCCGAAAGAACTGGACGAAGGGAGAAAACAACGTTCAGAGATAGTAAAACTTGCGAAAACGGATATGAAAGCGTATCTCGAGAAGCTCAAAAACTGGGGTAACACTCGCATGGAGGAACTAAGAAAAGAGGGCTGGAGAAAAGCTCAACAGGGGGCTTATTAACAAGCATTGCCTAATAACCACATTGGTCAGCGAAAACCTAGCATGACGGTATTTCCAGGAGCTATCAAAGCCAGTTTTTTGGAAGAAACTTTCATAGCTAGAACTGCATCCTTTGCCAAACTCTGATAAATTCGGTTTTTTAAAACTAGTAGAGTGCTTCCTAGATATTGTGTCAAACAAAAAGTTAAAGCACAATCATTACGAACTCAGCAGCCAAGGAATTTCCAACACCTTGATATCCCGAGGAGACTGCTTCGTCTCCCGCACTCACTTTAAGCTAAACATCTCGATATTAACTCGAAAACATCATCATAAAGTGGGTGCGGGATCCTCGCAATGACATAATGTTGCAAATGTTTTTTGGGAGATGATCCACGAGCAGTCAATTAAAAAATGGGGCAAGAAAAATCTAAATCTGTCATTCCGGCCGAAGTGTAGAGGCGGAATCTATCACCATTTATCTGGTTGCCAGCTCAGGCCCGGTATGATGTGCAAAAGGTTCTTGGCTATTAGAGCAATCAATTGTAGGTTTCTTAGATAACGGTGTTACAGCCTTATGATTTTAAGGGAGGTGTTCATGGACAGAAAGTTACTTACTCTACTAACAGCGCTTTCGTTCGTTCTTCTAATATTTTTTCCGATTGCGACAGCAACATCTTCCAATGCCCTGGACATATTGCAAAAATCTCTACAGTTGATGGTGCCGCCTCCGGAAATTGAATCCCCAGTAGATGGAAAAGTCTACCACAACTTCCCCAGGAAACTCCTCATCAGGTGGAAGAAAGTCCCAGAAACCGGGATTACGTACGATGTTGAAATCGACTGCATGCACTGTCGAAAAGAAGGCCAGTGGGCAAGTGAATCAGGAACTCCGTGGAAACTTGTCACTGGCCTTAGAACCAACATGTTCGAAATAACATTTCCCGGAGATAATCCTGGAAGAGTGAGGGTTAGAAGCGTCAAGGGGGCTCTTGTAGGCCAGTGGAGTCCCTGGGTGCATTTTTTCTTTGAGACGGCACAAGCAACTCCCCCTGTTCAACTTAATGAAGACTGTATCTCTTTCAATCCAGACACAATAGAAGTAAAAAACATTTCGGGAAGCTGGAAAATTGTAGACGGAACCATGTGGTTACTTGATTTCGGAAGCAACATGTGCCAGGCACTTC
This sequence comes from Desulfobacterales bacterium, assembly GCA_026983715.1. Lineage (GTDB taxonomy): Bacteria > Desulfobacterota > Syntrophobacteria > B119-G9 > B119-G9 > B119-G9. Next base: position 2,363 of record JALSTM010000009.1, on the reverse strand, counting down.
AAGCATATCGAATAATAAAGCATTACAGGCTAAACAAACAGTGCTTTGTGGGACGACCTAAAGCCTCCTTTCACTACTGGCTCGCGAATAACAAGGCTCCCTCAGGAGGACTAGACGGAGAGGATTGTATATTTTTTACCCCGGAAAATCTCAAGGTTAAAAACATAAACGGTAGGTGGAAAATCGTGGATGGCAGCACTTGGATGTTTGATTTCGGCAACAATCGAAGCGACGCCAATGTTGCCCTTGAACTGATCAAGAAGTACAATTTTACGTATTCTTGTTTCGTCGGAAGACCAAGTGCCAAAATGAAGTACTTGAGAAGGTAGCAAAAGCGGTATTCGTTGACGCTGATGCTTGGCTGAAACCCTGCTTTGATCTCACAACCAACAGAAGAACCCTGGTACAAGGTTCCCGGGAAATATTTCCCGGGAACTTCTCCATATTCGGCCGGTCATATCTAGAGTAATTTTTACAATAGAATAGAAACAAAGGTGTGACATGCTCTGAAACGACTGCTCTCTTACCATAAATAAATTTGACTTTTTCGGCGGAATTTTCATAGTTTAGAGTATAGGTTACAACCGGATTTTCTATTCACAACAAGGAGACAGAGAAAGGTGACAAGAGAAATCCAGCTTCAGAAAGAGTTGGTAGAAGCAATACAAAGTGCCTACCTGGAAAGCAAGTTTTACGAAGTGAAGCAAAATTGCGAAGCCCTGAAGCAACTTGGTGAGTTACCAAATTACATCACGAAAATAATCGATAAGGCCGATACCGCCATTCAACAGGCCGAGACCTTACTGCAAAAAGCAGAATCCTTACTTGAACAGGGATATCCGAATAAGGCTGAAGAATATTACCAAAAAGCAAAAAAGATAGTTAAAGATCACCCCGAAGTGGAATCGGGTCTAGATAAATGTAAAGCACAACTTGTAGAGGCTGAGGAATGCCTTGAAAAAATAAAGCAGGCTGTGGAGGAAGAGGATTTTGAGAAAGCCCTGGAACTAAAAACGAACCTTGAATCTCTAAACCGCGAACTGGTAGTAGATGCTGATCACCTGCTCCAGGATTATCAGATTCTTAAGAAGGAAAGGAGAAAGAAGACCATCCTGGTTGGCTTGATTGCTGGCCTAGTGATCATGGGTTTAATAGTTGTTGTAGCTACCTATTACTCCTCCATCCAGAAAATACGTGACAAGGATGCCTTCATGAATCTCACGAAACTCGCGGACAAGACAAAAGATCCCCGGAAAAGGGTAGCACTGTACAAGAACTTCTTGTCAAGGTACCCCAAGAGTCAATTCGCACCGACGGTGAGGCAAAAACTTCACGAATTACCCAAGATTATTGATAAGTCCGACTATAGAAAAGCACTGGAAGCAGAAAAAAAGGCTGGTGATGATCTTGAGAAAGCCAAGCTGGCATTGGAGCATTACATTAAATCTCATCCCCGCGGGAGATACAAAAGGGAGATAAAAAAAGCTCTCAGGAGACTCCAGGAGAGGATGGACGAGAGGAGTTACCAACAAGCCCTCGTTGCCTGTGAAAAAGCAGGTGAAAAGTACGAAGATTGCCAGGAACACCTCGAATCTTACCTGAAAAAGTATCCGAAAGGACGTTATAAAGAAGAAGTCCAAGAAAAACTCGCTCATATACCGGATCTGATTTTCAGTAGATCTGTTAAAGAAATCGAAGCTTACGAAAAGGACGGAAAGTGGAAAAAGGCATTACTTCTGATTGAAAAAAACATGGAAAAGTTCGGGGCTGATTCGCAAAAGAAGGCCAAGCTTGAAGAAATAAAGTCAAGATGTTTCGCCGCCCTGGATAAGGAGGATTTTGAACGTGCAAAGAAGAAGGCCGAAGAAGCAGCAAATGATTTCGACAAAACCGAAGCCGCTTACAGGGATTATATTGCTCAACACCCGGAAGGAAACTACGTCCTTGCTGCCCGTGAAGCTCTTCAGGAAATCGAAAAAAAACGTATAGAGCAAAAGAAAAAGCTGGCCCAGCTAGAAGCTCAAAAGAAAGATGATGCTACCTGGGAAGAATTAAACAGTCTTGCATCTCAAACCAAGAGTATTCCACGTGCACTACAAATTGTGAGCAAGTACCTGATCAAGTACCCAAAAGGAAGACACGTAAAAGAGGCCAAGGCGAAAATAGTGGAACTCCACAAAAAGTGGTTCCGAGAGAAAGCTCCGATAAAGGATAGGCTTAATAGTAGGATCATCACGATCAAGGGTGGGCAAAAGGTAGAAGGGGTTACTGAATTTGACGGGAACTACTATTACGTTAAAGGTAAAACAAGTTCTTACGTTCTATCGAAAACCAACGTAATCTCCGTTGAGTACTCGGAAGAA
>JALSTM010000008.1 GCA_026983715.1 Desulfobacterales bacterium | reverse complement strand
CTCCCATACCTCGGGCAGGCGAAACATTAATCTGCTCACCTTCTCAGGTACAATGTTCATCGTATATACGTTACGCACCAAATGGCGAAATCTCCTGAACTCATCCAGTGCCTGAGCCGTATTTTCATCAATTACCGCCGGGCGTATATCCGCCAGTGCCTGAGCCATTTGTTTGATCAAATCACGGTGCCAGGTTCAACGCTTCGGCAAAGTACAATCAATATGCCTGGCTATTAGCTCAAACAAACGCTCTAACCCTGGATAGAAACTGTGCAAATTTAAAGCTACAGAATCAAGGTATGCACCTTCTTCGGGTACTATTTGAACTTGTTCCCACGATGCCAAACATCTTCGAACAACATGTTCAAGATCCGGCACCTCACCACGGATTCGTTCTGCTAACTCCAGACATATGATATTCAAAGCTCTATCCCGAAGCGTCTGATGGCTTTCTGGAGTGATTCGGAAGCTGTTTCAATATCGATCAGATCCACAGGTCTATCCTTGAGAACGTCTTCCAGCATCCCCCATGCATCCCAGTAATCATCGCCTTCTAGCCCTTCAACCGCCAGGTCCACGTCCGAATCCCGCACAAACCAAGCAGAGTGAGCAAACGACCCAAAAAGCACCACACGTCTAACACCGAAACGTTTCTTCAACATGTTGGCTGCTTCCCGAATACGAGATAGCAATTGCTCCCGTTCATGGGTTTCCGCTGGTGTCAGCTCCGGTGGTCTTGCTCTGCATCGGGCAGCTTCCAGGTAACGTCTCCATCCCTTGCGGGTTAACTCCAGGGCTGTTGACATCCTTGCCTCCTTCACTAAGATCCAGATCAACTATGTTGTTCATTTCCTTGGCAATATGAGCGGTCTGCATATTTAAATCATAGCCTATTAGAAGACTGAGAAACAATAAGATAAAGGAATTAGGTCAACTGGAGAAATTCCGCACAATTACTATTACTGGTATAGGATTTTAGTGATTCGAGACTTTGTTCAATGAAAGTGGGTACCATGACATACCTTTGAATTTCTCGCTCCTTGGCAATAATATTCCTGTTCCATTCAGTTGCTGACAAAATACACTCTGCCCGCACAAGTTTGACGAGGGGGAGGGGGATTCCTCCCTCCCTACTCTACCGGTTCAAAAAACAACCAAACCGCCCACAGCCCCATAATTCAAAATTGCCCTTTACCCATTTCCGGTCAAACCACATGTGGGTAACAAATTCCCAAGTCTACTATTCTATTACTCATTCACAGCCACATTTACATCTATATATCAATATGTTGGAGGTTTATTTACCCATTTTCGGTCAAACCAATTATGGGTAATTGGGGTCATTTGGTCCGTTTAGCCCGTTTAATCTTTCTGGTCTATTTTTTTATTTCCACACGGACGACTTCTCAAGCTGGTCTAAGTCCTCCGCTTTGAGCACAGCCCTGTGAATCACCTTCAACTTGTCTTTATCGGATATCTCCAACACTTGCTTCCTGATCCTAGCTGACAGCTTGCCAAACTTGGTTTCTATGGCATCTAGGACCATCTCCCGCATATCTTGGATACCTTGCTGAATACCCTGCTGAATACCTTGCTGAATACCCTGCTGGATACCTTGCTGAATACCCTGCTGTTTTCCCTGCTCTAGCCACCTCTGTGCTAATGAAGGCATTATTTCACCCCCTGCGTCTTTTAGTATTTCCTCCAGTTCCTCTTCCTTGATGTCTTTGGTTACTATAACATATTCAAGCACCATCAAAAAATGTTCCCTGTCAAGCTGCATTATGCGCTTAAAAACAGGCTTTAGAGATTTGATATCCTTGAAAATATTTTTCATCGCAAGAAGGGATGCTGCAAGATAAAAGTTACCGCATGCCTTCAAAATATCTTCATCTGTAAGCCTGTTTGTATCAAAAAGAACTATACTGAAATCTACAAGATACTTTTTTATTACTTCATCTACGTCGAAATAATCCAAAAACCTCGTAGGGAGATCAAACCTCCGCCTACCATGATAAAATACCACCGGAATGATTGGCCTAAGCGGCTCCCTGTTCCTTATAGAACTTTCCCACACCACCGAGCAGTAGTTTAATATCTGGATCAAGGTGAGCCTATCCGGATATGACTTGTGCTCAAAGACAATGTATATTTCAGACTCGCTCCCCGAAAGCCTGCATTCAACCGACAGGTCAAGATAAAACTTCCTGTATTTTCTGTCCGTTTTCTCCGTGTCTATAACTTTTAGGGATTCATAATCTATCTTTTCTGATAAGGCCCCTGGAAGAAAACTTCTTAAAAAATCCCTCACCGTTTCGGGATCGCTCATCAGTTGCTTGAAAAAACTGTCATGAGGACGCTTTATGTCCATTTGGTATCTTGCTGTAAGGTCTTCTATTTTGTGTGTTCTCGAATTCAAAACCCATAACTCTTGATCCAAAATTCAACATTGCTCTTTTTGCGTTATGGGTAATTCGGGTAGGAAACGACTTATTATTTGATCCTGAAAGCTTGCTCGAGATACCAGTTGTAAGTCTGTTCTATGCCCCGCACCAAGTCTATCTGGGGGCTCCACCGGAAATTCTTGAGCCTGGTCACATCTAAAAGCTTCTGGGGGGTACCGTCTGGTTTTGAAGTATCAAAGATAATCTCACCTTTGAATCCCACAACTTCTGCCACCATCTCGGCCAGCTCAGCAATGCTAAGGTCTGATCCCACACCGATGTTCACTATCTCGCTTCCGTCGTAGTTATTCATCAAAAATACACAGGCATCGGCCAGGTCATCTACGTGAAGGAATTCCCGCCTGGGTTTACCGTTACCCCATAATTTCACCTTGGGCAAGGCTTCTTTGATATCAGCCGGAATCTTTCCGAAAACTCGTTCATCTATTTCAATAAGGTCCCATTTCTCCTCTGCTGCCAGCTTTGCAAGGTGAAACTTCCTTACTAATGCAGGAAGAACATGGGATGTCTCAAGATCAAAGTTATCGTTCGGGCCGTAAAGATTAGTAGGCATTACGGATATGAACTTTGTACCGTACTGGGTGTTATATGCCTGGCACATTTTGATGCCTGCTATCTTAGCAATAGCATATGCTTCATTTGTAGGTTCGAGGGGGCCAGTGAGGAGATAATCTTCCTTCATGGGTTGTGGGCACTCACGAGGGTATATGCAGGAACTTCCCAGAAATAGAAGCTTTTTGACTCGATAACGATAAGCCGCATGAATTGTGTTGACCTCAATAGCAAGGTTGTCGTAGATGAATTCTGCTGGGTATGTGGCATTGGCAAGAATTCCGCCCACTTTTGCAGCTGCCAGAAACACGTACTCCGGTTTTTCTCTGGCAAAAAAAGATTCGACTTGTTCTTGTCTTGTTAAGTCAAGTTCCTCATGGGTTCTTACGATGATGTTCGCGTACTCCAGTTCTTTGAGTTTCCTGTGTATTGCAGAACCTACTAGCCCTTTGTGACCGGCGAGATAGATTTTGGAGAGTTTATCCACGTTAAATCCCCCTCTATCCCCCTTTGCAAAGGGGGGAAGATGTTCTTAGAAATCCCTTTTACGAAAGGGGGAAGAAGCTTATTACTTACTTAGAAAAAGGAGGTAATTTAATAACTCCGATGGCTTGAAAATCAACCTATTTTCAGCCCAAGTTATTTTCATTTCAACTCAATAATCTTTCAATCCTTGACATTGAATTCCGGTACTAAAATTATCCTGTGTATCTCCATTCCAGTTAAATAGATCTTGATTTTCCTTCAAAGGGACATTTAGCGCATTTTGAGGAATGTCCGAGAATGGGCGTGTTTAATAAAGATTTGCCGAGATGAATTAAATTATCCTAATGTATTCTCTGCGTCTCTGAGGGTTATACATGTTTTCTCCCGCCAAGGCGCAAAGACGCAGAGATTTGTAAAGCCTGGTTGATCTCCCTATCCGAGTCTCATTTTAAAAAATTAAAGAGTTATTAAATTTCCTAAATCCGTGATCGTTATCCTGAGTTCCTTGCTAGAGGGGAAAGGGGTTCTCACAAGTCTTTTTGGTTTTAGGTCGCGTGATGTAAGAGACGTGTCAACGCGTCACACGAATCGATTCTACTCATAGTTTTTGAATACCTTGTACCCCGCCGAAGTGCAAAGCTGGTCTCTCTCTGCTTCTTTTAGATCCTCTCTAACCATCATTCGGATCAGTTCATCGAAAGATACTCTTGGTTCCCAGCCAAGTTTTTTCTTCGCCTTTGAAGGATCTCCCCTTAGGTAATCAACCTCAGTCGGCCTGAAATATCTCGGGTCGATCTCCACCAGAACATCCCCCGTGTCCCTATTTTTGCCAACTTCGTTAACTCCATCCCCCTCCCACGTAATATCGATTCCCACTTCCTTGAACGCTTTTTCTACAAACTCCCGTACAGAATGGCTTTCTCCCGTGGCGATAACATAATCATCCGGTTCTTCCTGCTGTAGGATCAACCACATGGCTTCAACATAGTCTCCCGCATACCCCCAATCTCTCTTTGCATCAAGGTTCCCTAGGTAGAGCTTATGCTGAAGACCGAGCTTGATTCGAGCCACAGCACGCGTAATTTTTCTTGTTACAAATGTTTCGCCTCTTATGGGTGATTCGTGGTTAAAAAGTATCCCATTACAGGCGAACATCCCGTAAGCTTCGCGGTAATTGACGGTAATCCAGTAGCCATATAGCTTGGCCACCCCGTAAGGGCTGCGAGGGTAAAACGGTGTTTCTTCATTCTGGGGAATTTCTTTTACTTTGCCGTAAAGCTCACTGGTCGATGCCTGGTAAAAACGAGTTTTTTTCTCCAATCCAAGCATCCTTACAGCTTCAAGCAAACGAAGAGTACCAAGGGCATCAGCGTTTGCCGTGTATTCGGCGGTTTCAAAGGAAACCTTTACGTGACTCTGAGCCGCGAGGTTGTAAATTTCATCAGGCCGAACCTGTTGGATAATTCTTATCAAGTTGGTTGCATCGGTGAGATCACCGTAGTGCATGAAAAACCGAACGCCAGGCTCATGGGGATCCATGTAGAGATGGTCGACTCTCGCCGTGTTAAAAGACGACGACCTTCGCTTGATTCCATGGACTTCGTAACCTTTTTGGAGTAAGAAATCTGCCAGGTATGCACCATCCTGGCCTGTTATTCCTGTAATGAGTGCCTTTTTCATGATAAGTTACTCGGAATCTGTTATTTATTAGTGCTACAAGAGCTCTTACATGGCGATCACAGCGCAAATATCCTTTTGATTGATTCTACAACCCTGCCTGAGGTGTGCCCGTCCCAGAGGTCCGGCACGCGGGACTTTTTTCTTCTTGCCGAAAGTATCCTTTTCGCGTCGCCAACCATGGTGTCCGCGGTGGTAAGTTTGTTCGTTCCCTGTTCAATGGTGATGGGTCGTTCCGTATTTGGCCGTAGTGTCAAACAAGGTATCCCGAGATACGTGGTTTCTTCCTGGATACCTCCTGAATCAGTTAAAACGAACCGGCACCGGAAAATAAGACTCATGAATCGAACATAATTGACTGGCTCGGTAAGAATAATTCGGCTCGACTTTTTCAGTTTATCCATCAATCCGAATGCATCTAGATTTTTCCTCGTTCGCGGATGCACCGGGAAGACAATCTTTATGTCCTCGGAAATTGATAAAAGCCCGTCACATATGGTGCCGAGATCCACCGGGTGATCAACATTGGAAGGA
>JALSTM010000007.1 GCA_026983715.1 Desulfobacterales bacterium | reverse complement strand
GGCGGCAAAGTTCAGAATGTACCAAGAAACCATGAGCGTAAAGCTTCTAACCCGTTTATTGCATTCTGGCATAAGGCCTGGAAAATACTTACAGGAACCGGTGATAAAAATGAGACAAAGCTTATCTTACCACCGCAACCAGAAGAAAAGCCAAAGTTAGCAAGCCTCGAAGAAAAGCCCCGCTCAGACTTTCCACTCGTGCAAAACAAGGAAGTAGAGCGGTTTATTAATTTATACAAAAAGTACCGCAAGGTTGATTTCCAGAGAAGACTTGCCAGAGCTCAACGCTATCTCCCCCTCATGAAAAAAATATTCAGGGAACACGGTGTGCCCGAAGAATTAGTTTACGTGGCCCTCGTGGAAAGCGGTTTTCACCCGGTAGCGAGATCCAATGCAAACGCAGTGGGTATCTGGCAGTTTACAAGGGCAACGGGGAAACACTACGGCTTGAGGTACTCATACTGGTTTGATGAACGTAGAGACCCGGTAAAATCTACCGTGGCAGCAGCCATGTACCTTTCCGATCTCTACGAAATGTTCAACGACTGGTACCTGGCACTGGCGGCTTACAACGCTGGCACTGGAGCCGTTGAAAGGGCAATAAAGAGATATAAAACGAGAGATTTCTGGAAGTTATCAGAAAGAAAAGCTCTACCGAGACAAACGCGAAATTATGTTCCGAAGATACTCGCTGCAATTACAATCGCAAACGATCCCCTTAAATACGGATTTAGCAGATTACCTCCCGCACAACCCCTTGAATTCGAGGATATAATTGTTTCCGGAAGAATAAGCATCAGAACCTTTGCCCGGTGGATAGGTATAAGGCTCAACGAGCTAAAAGGTTTAAATCCCGAGTTGCTCAGCAACGAAATCTACGCAGGGGATCTCGGATACAGGCTTCATCTGCCCAAGAACTCTATTAAAAGATACCTGGGTCAGCACGGTTGTATATTACCTGATGGAAATTGGAACTTTGTTCACTACCAAGCAAAAGCAGGTGAAAATCTTTACTCCATAGCAACTCAGTACGGTACTGATCCACTGGTGATCTGCCAGGCAAACGATTTACCATCGCTTCTAAAAACGAAAAAAACTCAGCACCTGCTTATCCCTGTCCCCAGGGGTACCAATGCCCATGCCTCGAGAGTACTTGCATTTGCAAGGCCTTACGCGGCCTCCTATGAAAACGCGAGTTCCAACAAGGACCACGCAACTAGCTTTGAACATCGGGGCAATAAAATTTTACCTAACTACCGTTTTAATAGGGTTCTAAATGATTTCGGAACGAAGTCTTTTCCAGGAAAAACTATCGGGCAAAATGACTTGATATTGAAACCGGGTTTTTTATCACGCCTATTCCCCGGATCAAGATTCCTTCATTCATTGCACCCGGGGAAAAACTCCTGAATCCGTGACGAGGCTTTATGGCTAATTTGTATAATATGTCTAAATTGCTCATTATTGGCTACATAGCCAGGCTAGATTATTCTTCAGTTTGTCAAGCAATCTTTTTACACCCTGCGGTTCGTCCACCTGCACCGCATCTTCGGCGTCATCGCCCGCCTGACATAGCGTACTAAAGTCCGACGGGCTCTTCCTTGCATCCGCGGCCCAGGTGAACGATCACGGATTCAGGAAACTCTTAAAAAGAGTTTTCAATTTTCGGTGGTTGTTTATTAATGTTTAGAGAGTGCACCTTGGAGAGAAAAAATTTCCGGCAAAAGGTTCTATGGCAGTCAGTTGCCATTATCTTTATTTCAGTGATAATTGCCCTTTCTTTTAACTACCTGCGTAAAGACGGCCTTCCTTTAATCGCAACCGACTCGAGTTCCGGCAATTCTCCAGGAGGCCTTACCATTTCACTTGATGAAGCAAAGGAGCTGTTTTTCAGCCACTCCGCCCTGTTTCTTGACGCACGTCCCAAAGAATTTTACGAATTGGGGCATATTGCCGGCGCAAAGAATTTACCTTACGAGGAGTTTGAATCTAAGTTTCCCGAGGTAATGAAAGAGGTGGACAAGGGAACAATGATAATAACCTACTGTGACGGAGAACATTGCGAGCTAAGCAGGGAACTTGCTCTGGCACTAATGGATAAAGGATACATGAACGTTTATGTTCTAGAAAACGGTTGGACTTTATGGAAGAAAGCCAACCTTCCCACCGAAGCACCGAACCAACGGAGTATTTCAGGAAACGCTAAGTAGTTTGTAGTTTGTGGAAAGATTCTTCAGATTGCAAAACCTTCAAGGAATCCTCTGGTGGCCCGTAATACACCGCTTTACCCCTATCGAGTATCAGCACCTTGTTCGCTACACGCGAGATATCCGGCATATTATGGCTAACTACTACGAAAGCAACTCCTTCCTCCCTGGCATTATCAATAAGACCGATTACTCTCTTCGTATCTTCCCTCGAAAGATAGGCAAAGGGTTCATCGAAAATTAAAATATCAGGCATTTTTGCAAAAAAACCGGCAAGTGCAACCTTCCGCTGCTCACTGCTACTCAGCGCAAAGGGAGATCGCCCGGCAATACTTTCGAGATCAAGACCCAGAAAGGTGCAGGTTTCAGAAAGACTGTAACCATATGGTTTCCGATATTCAGCTGTGCCTTGCCTTATCCCCCAAGTTAATTCATCCATCACAGTGTTTCTGAAAAAATGTTGCTCAGGCTTTTGATGGACATAACCAACTCTCAACGACGGACCGGAACATCTTTTTGTTTCTTCATAGATATTCCTCCCACACATCAGTACCTCGCCTCGGGTTGGTTTCAGCAAACCAGAGAGGATCTTGGCAAGGGTCGTCTTTCCTGAACCATTTTTACCGTAGATTACTAGCAACTCAGAGCTGTCTACCCCAAGAGAAACATTACGAATGGCATTCTTTCTCCACGGTGTTCCTTTGAAGTAAGTGTGGCTAATGTCTAAACCTAACAACATCATTGATAAAATCATCCATCCAGGCTATAGATAGAAGAAATCCTATAACTATGATAAAAGGTTTTGAAAATCAATTTTAAAAGGTTCGAATTATGGTACCACTTCCAGTTGGTCTTTTGAAAGTTGAAAGGGCTCAGCTTGTAACATTCTCCGGTGATTTTTTAAAAATTGCTGATCCGGTAGTCGAAGTCTATGAAGATGCACATTCCAGGCGTTTGTTGAGAGGTAGAGGATTTATCCATAACAGGAGCATGGTAGAGCTACTGGAGAAAAATGACAGTTTTGACATTGTGCTTGATTTCGGAGACAAGATATTTTTTCTCTTAACCGATCCCCTAATACAGGTGGGGAAAGTTTTTGACGAAAAGGTCTTTTCCACCATGCATTTTAGCATAGGGAAGAGAATTGAAGAAATTTCTACGGCCAGAGCAGAGAAACTTTTTAAAATTCGTGCCGAGGAGCTTTACTAGTAGGGCGATTTGTATATTGTGTCAAACAAAAAGCTGAGGCCCAGGCATTGCGGCTGCAGCGAAGCATCCAAGAGTTTGATACTCCAAAGAGATTGCTTCGCCATCTGCCGAGGGCAGACTCCTCGGAAAGACAGAATATTGCAAATGCTTTTTAGGAACCGGTCACGAGCTTGTACCACGTGACGAGATAAACACCTTCGGTTTTAGACCACCAATGCTGCAAAATATTTCATAGTTTATTGTGTTGCATTGTTCAGCTAGTTCTTCCGCAGATATCTTCTCACCCCCTTGCCTTCCAAGGAGCACCACTTCATCTCCAACGCTAACGTTTGGCACGCCCGATACGTCCAGGGTAATCATGTTCATGGATACCCTCCCTACCACCGGCACCCGTTTACCTCGGACCAAGACTTCGCTTTTAGAAGAGAGCAGCCTGCTGTAACCATCATCGTAACCCACGGGAATAGTAGCTATGACAGTCTCCCTGCCCGTTACGTAGGTTCTTCCATAACCTACAAATTCACCGGAAGGGATTTTTTTCAAGTGTATTATCTTGGTCTTGAAACTCATTACCTGCTTGAGATCAATGGTATTGGTGAAATAACCAGACGGGTAGCCGCCGTAAAGGGCTATGCCCGGGCGCACAATGTGAAAATGCGCCGAGGGAATTTCAATAAGCCCTGCACTGTTAGCCATGTGAAAGTGTGAAACAGGGAGGTCGATTTTCTTTGCATATCTTACAACTTCAGTGAATCGCTCTAGTTGCCTGATGGTAAAACTTCTATCTTCTTCAGTAAGTTCATCCGCCACAGCAAAATGTGAAAAAACGCCAACTACCTCGAGGCCTTCCAACCTTCCCACGTAGTCAAGAAAATCGAAGGAGGATTTAAACGGTACGCCGAGTCTATTCATCCCAGTGTCAACCTTGACATGCACCCTTGCTCTTTTACCATGTTTGAGAGCCTTCTCAGAAATCTCCCTCGCTAATTCTTTGCGATAGACCGTCACCAAAACATCATTTTCAAGTGCTTGTTCTATTTCGCTGCTTTCTATTCCCAGTAACACGAGAATCGGCTCCCGAATCCCTGCGTTCCTCAATTCCACAGCTTCCCATAGTTTGCTTACACCGAAATACTTTACACCTTCGGACCTCAGACGTCTGGCAACCGGTATCATGCCGTGGCCATAAGCATCGGATTTGACGATAGCCATGATTTCCGTTGGCCGAGAGAGGCGTTTTTTCAAAACCTTGTAGTTGTGTGCCAGCGCGTCAAGATCAATTTCGATCCTTGTCCACGTCATTTTAAATTTACCTCATCAGATATTAAAACCTTGAAAAACTGCCATCTTGTAATATATGTTAAATGGCAAAATTAATTAACACAAGATTTATTTGTAGTCACATTCTAGCTTTGGTAGCTGGCAGCTTTCAGCAGGTGGGAGAACGAGCACAAGCCGGAGATAATATAATAATGAAGTATTTCTTGTCGGTAATTGGAATGGTCATGATTGTAGAAGGACTTCCTTACTTTGCGTTTCCTGACCAAATAAAGAAACTACTGCTAAAAATTTCAGAGACACCATCTAGCCAACTTAGAGCAATGGGGTTTTTTCTAATGATGGCAGGGCTTGGTGTTCTGTATGTTGCATTAAAAACAAATCTGATTAGATAAAGCTTCCTTCATTGGTGTGTTATCTCAATAACATTTATTTGGGACACATGCCCCAGATAAATTCAGTTTCTTAATGAAAATCGTTTTCAAGGACATGGAAAGCTTTTTTCTCCCGGCTTTCCGACGCTGACAAGAACCTGATTCCGTGATCGTTCACCTGAACCGAAGACGCAAGGAAGAGACCAACGGACTATGGTTCGCTATGTCCGGCGGGCGATGAGGCCTATCATGCGGTGCAGGTGGACGACCCGCAGGGCGAATTGTTTGAGAAGGTGATAAATCATACAACCTGACAGCGTGGCTGATCCTTGGCAATTCAGACATGTTACACGAATCAGCCATGAAGTTTCGTAACGGTTTAGTGAATTTGCACTGGTGCAGTCCTAGGTTGCCAGCATAGTTACAAGCGGGTAGGGTGTTGCCATTTTAACTGCCGGACTAAAACTGCCCGGCAAAAAACTCTTCCCCTTGAAAATTAAGTAATTTCACATAAAATTTCTTGCACTAAAAAGATCACACTACTATCCTTGAGTCATGGTCAGAAAATTCCAATAACCATTTTCTGAGAAGGAGATATTTTAAATGATACCTGGACCGACGATAATCAGGAAATGTCCGGATTGCTCTGGCCTAATAGAACAGGGAACAATAGTTTCAGGCAACACATTTT
>JALSTM010000006.1 GCA_026983715.1 Desulfobacterales bacterium | reverse complement strand
AAATCAGCCATAAAATTTCGCCACGGTTTGAGGTCATTTTTAGAACGGTATGTCGTCATCCTCACTACCGGATGACGCTTTGGTGCCGGGTTCCTCACTCACTGCTTTCTCGCCACTATTAGTTCCTGGTAACTCCGTCTCCGGCGGAAGGGCCGCTTCTTCGGGCAACACTGCGGCACCCTTCTTGTCAAGCATCTGCATGTTGGTTAAAACAATTTCCGTCGTCCATCTCTTATTACCGTCTCTGTCTTCCCATTCTCTCGTCTGGAGCCTACCTTCCACATACACCATGGAACCCTTGTTTAAGTATTCCCCGCAAATCTCGGCAAGCCTCCCGAAAGCCACAATACGGTGCCACTCTGTTTTGGTTTCCCTGTTACCGTCTTTTGTTGTGTATGACTCACTTGTGGCCAGAGAGAAAGTCGCTATTGCAAGGCCACTTGGGGTATACCTGATCTCCGGATCCCTCCCCAGATGCCCAATAAGTAAAACCTTGTTCAAACCTATTGCCATTTTCTAATTCCTCCCCCGAGGCAAAAACTACACTTGGCATGACCTCTCATGTTACCCAGTTAGATAATAGTTACCCCTCTTTCTAATACCTCAATCCGTGATCCTTCTCCTGGGCCGCATATGCAAGGAAGAGCCCAGCAGACTATAGTTTCCCATCTCCGGCGAGCGATGACACCTCAGATGCGGTGCAATTGGACAACACGCCGGCCGGAAAAAGATTGCTTGAGAAAATAAAGAATAATCCACCCAGACTGTGTCCCCAATAACCTGTAATTTAGGCTGTTATGCAAAACACCCATAAAGTTTCGTCACGGATTTAGGTAATAATTAATTGACTGCACTAGCAAAAAAATTATAATTTCACAATAAAAAAAAGGACAACCAACTAACTTTCGTGCCGATAGCCAGTTAACAGGCACGAAATCATGCGTGGCAACACTAATCCTGGTGGAGGATTTTGTTTAAAATACGGTTACTTTTATGGTGATTTTACGAACTGTACTGTTTTATATCACGCTGGTTGTTTCAACTATTGTCCTAGGGACCCTCGCTTTGATCACGATAGCACTTACCAGAAATCACGCCTTGGCTCACAGCTATGGGAAGATCTGGTCATGGCTTATTCTCAAGGCCAGCGGAGTTAAGCTAAAAGTCTACGGACACGACAACCTAAACCCTGACAAAGCATATATCTTTGCTGCAAACCATGCCAGCCAGTTTGACATATTTGTTCTGTACCTATCTATTCCTATAGAGTTCAAGTGGTTGGCCAAGATAGAGCTTTTTAAGATTCCCATTTTGGGGCACGCTATGAAAGCAATTGGCTACATTCCCATTGACAGGACCAACAGGAAGGCAGCTTTCGAGAGCATTGATCGGGCTGCAGAAGAAGTCAAAAATGGTAAATCCATAATTATCTTTCCAGAAGGCACGAGAAGTAGCGACGGAATACTGCAAGCTTTTAAAAAAGGTGGTTTTATTTTAGCCATTAAGTCCCAGCAACCGATTGTGCCGATAAGTATAGAAGGGAGCCACAAGATACTGCGGAAACATGACTGGCGAATTTATCCCGGAACAATAACGGTGAGATTTGGGAAACCAATTTCCACCCGTGGGTTGACAGTCAAAGACAGGGACAAACTAATCGAGTATGTCAGGGAAGAAATATTACAGAATTTGCCTGAAGATCAAAGAGAAAGTTCAGAACTCGCTGGTATATGAAAAACATCATGGAAGTTGGCACAATTTCACATTCAGACCGATCTTTGAAAATACTTCCTCTCGGGGGTCTGGGAGAAATCGGTCTAAACATGCTGGCAATTGAGTGCGATAGCAACATACTCATCATCGATGCAGGATCCATGTTTCCCGAAGATCACATGTTCGGGATTGATATAGTTATCCCGGATTTCTCGTATCTTAGGGCTCACAAAGACAGGATCATAGGCATTGTCCTGACCCATGGTCACGAAGATCACATTGGAGCACTACCGTACTTGCTTGAAGAGTTTCCCGTTCCCGTGTACGGGACAGAATTTACTCTCGCACTTGTGGAAGAAAAATTGTTGGAATCCAACGTTACCAACAGGATTCCTTTTCACGTTATAGAACCTCGACAAATACTCCAGTTACCCCCTTTTAGCATCGAATTTATCAGGGTATGCCACAGTATAATACACGGAGTAGGGCTAGCCATAGAAACACCTGTTGGAACCATACTGCATTCCGGCGATTTCAAACTCGATTTTAGTGCAACGGAAGACGATCAGCAAATAGATCTCATGCGTTTTTACCATTACGGGGAAAAAGGGGTGCTATTACTTCTGTCCGATTCCACCAATGTGGAACGAGAAGGTTTTTCCTTAAACGAACAGGAAGTGGCAACGAAGCTGGGAAAGATATTTAGAAACTGCAAAGGACGAATAATAATATCCGTATTTGCTTCCAATATCCAGCGAGTAAAGCATATAATAAACCTCGCAAACCAGTTGGGTAGAAAGGTGCTCTTAAACGGGAGATCTATGGTAGCAAACGTTAGGATTGCTCAAAACCTGGGCATCATTGAGCGGAACAATAGTTGGGAAATCAAGATAAACGAACTCAAAAATTACCCAGATGACAAGATCCTTATGCTTACAACCGGGAGCCAGGGAGAGCCAATGAGTGCACTGGCAAGGATGGCATACCAGGCACACAGCAAAATCAAGATCAAGCCCGGAGACACAGTTATTCTTTCATCCAAGTTCATACCCGGAAACGAAAACACTATTAATAAGATTATCAATAATCTTTTCCGCCAGGGCGCTGAGGTTATCTACGAAAAAGTAGAAGATATCCATGCTTCCGGACACGCAAACAGGGAAGAACTAAAAATAATGCTGGGTATTACCAAGCCGAAGTTCTTCATCCCAATTCACGGTGAGTACAGGCACCTGGTGAAACACATACAACTGGCAAGAGAACTGGGATTAAAAGATGAAAACGCTATTCTTGCCGAGGACGGAGATATTGTTGAACTTACCCCGAAATCATGCAAAATAGTCGGTAAAACAAAAACAGGTAGAATTTTTGTGGACGGGAAAGGGGTTGGAGACGTTTGCAATCTCATTTTGAAAGAAAGACGTATACTATCCGAGGACGGAATAGTTATAATTAACCTCGTGCTCGACGGTTCAAGCGGTGACCTGTTACTTGAACCGCAGGTTGAAAGTCACGGATTTACGCACCCTGACATTCAAACTGGGTTTTGTTCCGAGGTAAAGGATATAATACTCAACATCACAAGTGAAATGTCTGTACACAATAACAATGATATCGATCATGAAGAACTCAAGGACCGCATTCGCAGGCGCTTGAGAAGGCACCTGAAGAAAACCATGGGTCGTCTCCCCATAGTATTTCCTATCATTACGACAATATAGTAAGTGGGGAAATAATGGCAAATAACCGAAAACCAGGGATGGCAAAAGAAATAACAATTATAGTACTGGCTACCCTTGCAGTGTTACTCCTGTTGAGCTTGATTTCTTACCATGCAAATGATCCCACCATATTTAGCAGTTACTCGAAACCAACAGCATCCAAAAACCTCATAGGTATCGTCGGGGCGAGTATCTCATGGGTGCTCGTGTTGCTTTTCGGATTGGTATCGTATCTGATTCCCTTCTATCTTCTACTGGCTACTTTCAAAATAGCTCGAAACAGATTATCCCAAGAAACCGTATCTCTTATCAGCAGTTTCCTCATAACCATTCCCGCTGTTGCCGGGTTGCTATCAATTTATCAACCCGACTTCAAGGTATCTAACCAAGTAATCATGAGCGGAGGAATCCTTGGAAAACAAATATCAAATTTTTTGCTCAACTATTTCAATAACCTCGGCTCACTCTTACTGCTCACGGTGCTAACCTTAATCGGTATCATACTCCTAGGGAATTTTTCTCTTATTTCCGGATTTTCTAAGTTCAAGGACATGCTGCCCTCCTTGAAAGATAAGCGCTCTTTTCTCAAACGATCAGATAAAAAACTTTCGTTCAAAGTAAGGACACCCTTAGAAAAATCCGACAAAAAAAAGAAAAAGCAAAAGATTGCTACCCTTCCTTCGAGGAGCAAGGATGAAGAGACAAGGAGTTCAGGTATGCCCGATGCTGGTTCCCACGAGTCTTCAACTTCTTATGTTTTGCCACTACCTGATCTTCTCGACGATTACCCACAGGATGACAAGAAAATTACTCACCAGGAGATGGCACAAAACGCCAGAATTCTTGAGGAAAAGCTGGCCGATTTTGGAGTATACGGAAAAGTAACGGAAGTGTGCCCCGGGCCGGTGGTTACAATGTACGAATACAGGCCGGGGTCGGGGATTAAGATCAGCAGAGTGGTTGGACTTGCCGATGATCTCGCAATGGCACTCAGGGCCCTGAGTGTAAGGGTTGTTGCACCGCTTCCCGAGAAGGCTGCAATAGGAATAGAAATACCTAATAAGAAAAGGGAATTGGTGAGTCTGAAAGAACTAATTACGCAACCCGAATTTGTCGAATCCAAAAAACCGCTTAGCTTTATCCTTGGTAAAGACGTAATGGGAAAAATAGTTTTGGCAGACCTAGCAAAAATGCCTCACCTACTCATTGCAGGCGCTACCGGGACAGGCAAAAGTGTATGCATAAATACTATACTTGCCAGCTTTCTTTTCCGGTGCCATCCGGAAAAACTGAAACTTCTTCTGATCGATCCCAAGAGAATAGAATTAAATTGCTACGAAGGTATACCTCACCTTCTTCACCCAGTGGTAACGGACGTAAAAATGGCAACAAATGTCTTGAGATGGGCCGTTGCCGAGATGGAACGCAGGTACGAACTTCTGGCAGATATCGGAGTGAGAAATATCGACAACTACAACAAGGCGGTGCTCACTGTGAAGCCTGAAACAACCGATCTGGATCACAAGCCTTTGCCTTATATTATTGTAGTTATAGACGAACTCTCCGATCTCATGATGGTGGCGTCAAAAGAAGTGGAAGAACTCATCATACGCCTTGCACAGATGGCCCGTGCAGCGGGGATACACCTTGTACTGGCAACCCAGAGGCCATCCGTTGATGTGATCACCGGTCTTATTAAAGCCAACATACCATCTAGAATCTCCTTCCAGGTCTCATCCAGGACAGATTCCCGTACAATTCTAGATACCAACGGAGCGGAATCGCTCCTGGGAGATGGCGACATGTTGTTCTTGCCTCCGGGAACAGCTAAACTTCAGCGCATACACGGTGCCTTTATATCAGACAAAGAAGTACATCGGCTTACCGAATTTGTCAAAAAACAACGCACACCCGAATACGACGAAGACATCGCTGAGTTTTCAAAGCCGTCTCAAAATGACAGGGAAGACGGGGAAGAAGTGGACGAGAAATATGAAGAAGCCCTTGAAATCGTACGCCAAACAAGACAGGCTTCTATCTCGATGCTTCAACGAAAACTAAGGGTCGGGTACAATAGAGCGGCCAGGATGATTGAAATGATGGAGAAAGAAGGTATAGTGGGACCATCCGATGGGAGCAAGCCAAGAGAAGTATACCTACCGCCCAGATGATTCATTATACGGTTACACGCCTTTTGCCAGAACTCGTCCTCCTGAAAATAATTTTTGGAAGCTTTGATAAATTAAGACCCTAAGGCAGCGAAGCCGCAACCAAGTTTGAACCGCTAAGACGCTAAGAGCGCAAAGGGATATTCTTTTTTCCTTGAGCAGTGTCTAACTGCTCAAGGAAAGAAGCCTGCCCTTCAGGCATGCTGTT
>JALSTM010000005.1 GCA_026983715.1 Desulfobacterales bacterium | reverse complement strand
ATCGGAGCAAACGGAGCCGGTAAGAGCACCACCATAAAGATTCTAATGGGGCTGCTCAGGCCAACCAGTGGGAGCGCCTGGTTGTGGGATAAACCGGTATCCGTTCCCGAAGTTAGGAAGGGTGTCGGTTACCTTGCGGAACATCCTCAATTTTATGGTTACCTAAATCCACTGGAACTGTTGACTTTTATAGGGAAACTCAACGGGCAGGACGACGGGGATGCAAAGAAGAAAGCAAAAGAGCTACTCGCACTCGTTCTTCTGGAGGAAGCAGCGAAGAGACCGATAAGGACTTTTTCAAAAGGGATGGTACAGAGGACCGGTATTGCGACGGTTTTGATGAACGACCCGGATCTTGTCATATTGGACGAACCAATGAGCGGCTTGGATCCGCTCGGGCGTCATCTTGTTTCTTCAATAATAAGAGACCTGCAAAAGAGAGGAAAAACTGTTTTTTTTAGCACTCACATTATTCCAGACATCGAGACCTTGTGCGATAAAGTAGGGATTTTAGTCAAAGGAGAATTGAAATACGTGGGATCAATACAGGAAGCCCTTTATCCTCCAGGTGGATCATTTGAGATGACCTTCCGTATTACCGATCCGGTGATTTCCAGTTCGGAGATTGAAGAAAAATTTGAAGTAATCTGGCAAAAAGAGGCATTATTTAAAATTGAGCTAGAAGAGAATGATATTCCCGATGTTATCGGGTGGTTGATGAAAAACAAGGGAACAGTAGTGAGTCTTGAACCCAAAAAGAGATCCCTGGAAGAACTCTTTTTAGACCTGATGCCTTCTCAAAATAACTGAAGCCAGGATTTGATTTTTTCCGATACAGGGTTGCAAGTTGACTATGGTCACATCATAGTCAGTTTGGTTCAGCTAGTCGCTCGTTGAAGACGGTATTTCAATCGCACATCCTCAACCTAGAATATGTGTTTCAAGTTGCGTGTTGAAAAAATTGTCATCAAGACTCTGCTGATCAACTAGTTGTGGCAACTTTCCAAGGTTCTCTTGATGCCGCTAGTTTCGGGAGACAAAAGGGTTCAAGAATACCTTGGAGTTAGAACTACCTGGTAACGAGTTGAAAGTCGAAGGCTTGTAAGATTGTTTACGTTAACAGAGCGGACACATGGATGCCTGTCAATCCTCTGACCTACAACAAGCGCAGGTAAAACTGGTATGCCAGCGACTCGGTACTGAGAAGCTCCGAGCATACATAGCTATAATCCGCCCATACCAGTGGATAAAAAATGGGCTTGTTTTTGCTCCAATCCTGTTTGCAGGTAAGATTAACAATCTTAAACTCCTTGCTCCCACAATTGGGGCAGCCCTTATGTTCTGTGCAACGGCGAGCCTCGGATACGTTTTGAACGACTGGATTGATCGGAACGAAGATGCCCAGCACCCAAAGAAGTGTTCGCGACCGATACCTTCCGGAAGGCTAAAGAGTGGTGATGTCATACTTCTAGCATCACTGCTGTTGTCCACGGTTTTTTTCTTTTCATTTAATTTTCTCCCCAATGTTAAGTTATCAGTATGTTTGCTGGGTTATATCGTAATGACCCTTGCGTACAGCTTTGGTTTAAAGAAAATCCCATGCCTGGAAATATTCTTGATAGCATCTTTTTTTGTTTTGCGAGTCCTTGCCGGGGGGCTTGCTACTGGGATACGAATATCCAGCTGGTTATTTTCCACGGTGTTTTTTCTCGCCTTGCTGATTACCATAGCGAAAAGAAAAAGCGAAATCATCATGCTGGGGGAAGATGCGCAGAATCATAGGAAAAGTCTTGCACAGTATTCGCTACCCTTCCTGGATCATTTTATATGGGCAATGGCGTGCGTGAGTCTTGTAACCTATGCTCTTTACACCGTTGAAAATGACCATAACCTTGTTTACTCGATTATCCCTGCAACTTACGGTATTACGAGGTTTCTTATGCTCACCGAAAGCGGCAAAGGAGGCGACCCGATCCTTACCCTGGTAAAAGACCCGCATTTGATGATTTCGACGATAGCTTTCCTGGGACTAGTTTGTTACAAGATATACCTTACCTAGAACGTGTGTCGCCCAATTGTACCTTATGGAAATATTTATAACTTGCCCTGATGTGTGGAAAAATGTTAGTTGAATAAGAAAGTGGCCGTAGGCTTTTAATATAGTATGCTGAGGTTCCGGAATGTCTATAAGTGTACATTTAATAAGAGAACTTGATGAGATAGATCCCAAACTAAGAAGAGCTCTTTTGGCCTTGTTGGAGGAGTTAGAACGACAACGGGAGGAGTCCGTCACAAAAAAGGAATTCAACGAGTTAAAAGAGATAGTTCGCGATCTCAGCCTTTCTGTAAAAGACCTGAGTGAAGCTCAAAAACGATCCGAGGAAGGGTTAACTAAGCTCGAGACTACGGTTGGTAAACTAGCTGAAGCTCAGAAAAAGTCAGAAGAAAGACTGACCAAGCTAGAAATTACAGTTGGAAAACTAGCTGAGGCTCAGAAAAAATCCGAGGAAAGATTAACGAAGCTAGAAATTACGGTCGGAAAACTGGCTGAAGCCCAGAAAAAGTCAGAAGAAAGACTAACCAAGCTAGAAATTACAGTTGGAAAATTAGCTGAGGCTCAGAAAAAATCCGAGAAAAGATTAACAAAGCTAGAAATTACGGTCGGAAAATTAGCTGAAGCCCAAAAGAAATCAGAAGAAAGACTAACTAAACTAGAAGTTACGGTCGGAGACCTTGTCGAAGCTCAAAAGAAAACAGAGACAAGGTTAAACGAACTCGCTGAGGCTCAAAAAAGAACCGAGGTCAGATTAAACGAGCTCGCTGAAGCCCAAAGAAAGACTGAAGTCAGACTAAATGAGCTCGCTGAGGCACAGAGGAAAACTGAAATCAGACTAAACGAGCTCACCGAGGCTCAAAAGAAAACCGAAATTAGACTAAACGAGCTCGCTGAGGCTCAAAGGAAAACTGAGAAACAGATAGCTAAGCTTGCGAAAGGGTTTGATGATACTCGCCACCAGGTGGGGGGACTTTCAAGGAGCGTAGCTTACGCGCTTGAAAACGAGGCTTACCGCAAGCTGCCGGTGTTCTTAAAAACGAAGCACCGTATCGAGGTAATTGACCGATTTGTTCGGACGTACATAGGAGACCGTGAAATAAATGTCTTTGGTAAGGCCAGACTGAACGGAAAGGAAGTATTCATCGTTGGTGATGCGGTGCTCAAGCTCGATGATCCCTCGAAGCTCAAGGTTGTGTGGGAACAGGTAGGGGTAGTCAAAGAGGAATTTGGAGGGGAGATAATACCTATTATAATTACTCATTTTGCAAAACCAGAAGTGCTTGAGCGTGCACAAAAAGCCGGGATAATTGTAGTCCAGAGTTTTGAATGGGATTGAGAAAGCAATTCGCCTCAGTCACTTTTCAAGTTAACCTGGCGGTCACAAAATAGAGATGAACAAATCCGTTATTTACTTGAAGAAAATCGATTACCTCCTAGGCCCCATTCTTCTCAAAGCTTCAATTATCTTTAAAAAAACAAAACATTCTCCGGCACGTTTAAGTATCGACGCTAATCATGTGAAAAGAATACTTGTCATACGACCAGGGGGACTTGGAGATGCTGCATTGCTTTTTCCTTCTTTAAAAATCCTCAGATCTTTGTTTCCCTTAAGCTCTGTTGATGTTCTGTGTGAAAAGAGAAATAACGGCATTTTTTTCAGGTCTCCTTTCGTGTCCAGAATTTTAGATTATAGGAGATTAAAGGACATTAAAATTCTTTTACAGAACTCTTACGACCTTATAATCGATACAGAACAGTCTCATCTATTAACAACTGTCCTGGTTTCATTTTTCAGAAGGAGCTTAAAGGTTGGTTTTAGGACTAATGGTAGAGAGTCCGTGTACGATATTGCTGTTTCCTATTCTCATGAAGAGTACGAGGCAAACAGTTTTTTTAGATTGTTCAGTTTTGCGCTAAAAAACTGGCCAGAGCATTTCGAATGGGATTTCCCCTACATTGTTCCTTCAAGTAGCGAAAGAAACAAGGTGAAAGCCCTCTTAGATAGTAGCAAGAACGTCGTGTGCATGTTTCCGGGAGCAAGTATTAAAGAGCGAAGATGGCCAGCTTCACGCTGGGCGAAGCTTGCAGGTCTTCTACACACCCACGGTTATCAACCTGTTTTAATAGGAGCAAATGGCGAGAAATCCATTTGTAATGAAATAGTAAAACAATCCAACAACAAGATCCAAAACTTGTGTGGTCTTCTTTCTCTCAGGGAAACAGCAGCATTATTCGAAGAAAGTCAACTTTTAATCAGCACAGATTCCGGCATACTTCATGTGGGGGTAGTGTGTAACATCCCCACGGTATCCCTTTTCGGACCTGGTATAGCCATGAAATGGGCCCCAAGAGGCAAAAAACATATAGTCATTAACAAACGAATGAACTGCAGTCCCTGCACAAGGTTCGGTGAAACCCCACCCTGTCCTATTAACGCCAGGTGCATAAAAGATATTAAAGTCGAAGAAGTTATGGAATCAGCCCTAAATCTGCTGAATGAAAACTGTGAACTCTGAACGAAAAGTGGGAGAAATGATAACTACCCGTAATCCACTATGAAGGTGGAAATTTTCTTGGTCCCTTTTCAGCGTCGTAATACTCAACTAAAAGTATTACAAATAGGCAATTTTTTGAGCTTTTGGCTTGTATATTGTCGCTTGAGTGTGTAAATAGAAAAGCGTTAGCGTGGTGTGGAACCGATGTGAGCAGGAAAGGAGTTGACAAGATGAGCGAAAATAGAATTGTTGCTGAAACCGTGGATGATCTGTCACAGGAAGAGTTGGTTAACTTTGCCATCGATGGCCTGAGGCGAATTGTTGTTCATTACGGGTTCTGGTTCAAGGAAACCGAACATCAGCTGGGGCTTCAGAAGGCTTTTGATATCGAAAACAATGTCTGGAAACTCGATTTCCTGATACAAATGAAAAGGTTATCGAAGATACTCGGGTTTGAAATTGACGAAAACGGAATTCCGTTAGCACTCAAAAACAAGTCAAAAGAGGAACTAATCAATCTTATCAATGCTATTGGAGTCAACTGGCTTGCCAACGACGGAGTCTGGTTCCAGGCGGTGGAAAAAGAAGAAGGAATGTTTACTGCGAAAAGGTGTAACGACACGTGCTGGACCAGGTTTTCTCCTTACGAAGCCAACAGGATCAAGGAATTCTTGGGTCTACCCCGGGAAGGCGGTGGGCTTAAGGCGCTCAAGCAGGCACTCTCGTTTCGTCTGTATGCCCGAATCAACGTGCAGTCCTTTGAAGAGCCGGAGGAGAATACCCTCATATTCAGAATGAACGAATGCCGGGTACAGACAGCCAGGAAACGAAAGGGTCTGGAAGATTACCCCTGTAAATCTGCCGGAGTTGTTGAATATACAACGTTTGCTTCGAGTATTGATCCGAGGATTAAAACGGAATGTATAGGTTGTCCGCCGGATGAACACCCAGAAGAATGGTACTGTGCGTGGAAGTTTACGATCTAGGAAAGCCTGGTTCGAAAGCTCCGTGTGAGCTGTTTAATAATTGGAAGGAGAGAAAGAAAATTAGCCAAACATGGTAGGGAAGTAAATGGCTAAGTTGGGATCGGGAAAAAGACCGGTTATTGTTCGTGTGCAAACAGAGGAGAGAGCAAGGTACGTGGCTGAAGTATGTGCAATGCACGGATGGCGCTATATCATAGGGTTTGAACCAGATAAACCAGAAGACATTAGTGACCTGGAGAGGTTGCTCAATCCTCGAAAACCGGCAGATCAAAAA
>JALSTM010000004.1 GCA_026983715.1 Desulfobacterales bacterium | reverse complement strand
GGACCTAGAGAAAATGCCTAAAAAGCACGTTTCTTGCCGCCCGAGTATAACAAACAAAATAGCTTCCACCAAAACTCGACAAATCGAGTTAATCACCACCGCCATAACATTTATATTGAAGTAAGGCTTTGACACCTTACCTGTTCCAAGGTTGTTAATAACTTGCGACCGTATCAGCGCATTTTAATACAAAATAGTCACCCCCGCAAGATGCCGTGTTAGCAGTCGGTTTTGAACCGATACAGCTAAGTGGGCGGCTCGTTACTCCTTTAGGCCTCTCAGTACAAGCTGAGCTCGCACACCAGAGCAAGAGGAGCCTCCCGGGCATTTTGTGTTGGCTCAGAAGCGCTCTACTAATCACGAGCATCGCAGGGGTTAACATATAATCAATCATCGGTTAAAAGCTGATCCAACTCTATCGCCTTGCTTTCTATCTTTTTAACTAGTCTCCTGTAATCTTCCTTAATTTTCAAATAGTCATTAGCAATGTGCAACGCGGCCAGTGTAATGATATTAATACTAGATTTCGAACTGAGTTTCTGACCTATCTGCTCACAGTAACTGTTCAAGAATTCTGCTACCTTTTCGGTTCTGGCACGATCTTCTCTAGTATTTATAATAAATTCACGACCAAGAATCGATACCCTCACTTGGTCCATCATTATCTCCAGCACTGTTCAACAAGCCATCAAGCTTTTTGATTATATCATCCAGGCGCGATTTCATCTCTTCTTTTTCGGATTCCAGCTTATTAATGTATTCCTTGTTCTCTTCGATGGTTCTATCTTTTTGCGCAAGCGCAATTTCCAGATCCCTTATTCGTTCCCTTAACTCTTTATCTCTTTCAAGAACCCGATCAATCCTGGCTTCCAGCTTTTCGAATAACTCTAGTCCCATCCTAGAATCCTGTTTTTAGCGTGATTAAATAACCTGCCTAATCTCCTCACCACCTGTTTTTATTCTAGTATCCTTCAGAGCGCTAAGTCAAGGTCTTTATCCTTTACTCAACGGTAACGCTCTTGGCCAGGTTACGTGGCTGGTCCACGTCAGTACCCCGAAGTACCGCGATATGGTAAGCGAGCAACTGCATCGGGATTGCAGAAACAATAGGCATCAAGAACTTATTTGTACTGGGTATTTCTATAACAGCATCAGCCTTCTTCAACAGGTCATCGTCTGGCTTTTCCGCCACAGCTATTACTTTCCCTGATCGAGCCTTTACCTCCTCAATATTGTTCATTATTTTGTCGTATGTCTCGTTCCGTGTAATTAAAACAACCACGGGAATATTTTCATCGATAAGCGCAATAGGCCCGTGTTTCATCTCCCCAGCGGGATAGCCTTCAGCATGGATATATGAAATCTCCTTAAGCTTAAGTGCACCTTCAAGAGCAATAGGATAGTTTATTCCACGTCCCAGGTACAGAAAATCGTTGGCATGCATATAATCCTTTGCAATCCCCTGGATCACTCCATCCTGTTTCAGGGCTTGCTCCATTTTCCCCCTGAGATGAACCAGGTCGTCCACGAGTTTTCTAGCATCTTTTTCCGAGATCCTTCCAAGGACTGTAGCCAGATGCAAACTGAAAAGGTAGAGAGCTGTAATCTGAGTGGTAAAAGCCTTCGTTGAGGCAACGCTGATCTCAGGCCCGGCATGGGTGTAAAGAACTCCATCAGACTGTCTGACAAGACTGCTGCCAACTACATTTACTATCGAAAAACAGTGCGCCCCCTTGGCTTTACCTTCTTTCAGAGCCGCAAGGGTATCGGCGGTTTCCCCCGATTGCGAAATCAAAATCAACAGTGTCCGATCATTAACAATCGGGTCCCTGTACTTAAATTCAGATGCTAAATCAACTTCCACCGGCAGTCTCGCCATTTCTTCTATCATGAATTTCCCTACCAGGGCTGCATGGTAGGAAGTACCACACGCTACAATCACAATCTTATCAATTGACTTCAACAGATCTTCGGAAATTCCGGTTTCGCTTAAGTTTATCTCCCCGGTTTCCGGTTCGACCCTGGTACGAAAAGTATCAACTACCGCCCTTGGCTGCTCAAAGATTTCCTTTAGCATAAAATGCTTGTAGCCAGACTTTTCGGCCATTACGGGGCTCCAGTCAATGTGAGTCACTTGCTTGGTCACTTCATTTCCCGAAAAATCAAGGACCTTGTAGCCATCCGCATTCACCACGGCTATCTCCCCGTCGTCAAGGAAAATCACCTTTCTCGTATGGGATAGAATTGCAGGAACATCGGATGCCACGAAGTACTCCTTCGAGTCTCCCCCAAGGCCAAACAGTAGCGGACTTTCTTTACGTGCTGCAACGAGAAGATCAGGATACTGTTCGTTTATGAAAACAAAAGCGAAAGCACCTTCGATATCTCTCAGGCTTTTCAAAATTGCCTCTATATATTCACAACCCTTATCTAGGTAATGATTTACGAGGTGAGCCGCCACTTCGGTGTCTGTCTGGGAGCAAAAAACCCTACCCTCCGCCTCAAGCGATTCCTTCAGCACAAGATAGTTCTCAATAATGCCATTGTGAACCACTGCAACGTTTCCTGCCTTGTGAGGATGTGCATTCTCTTCAGAAGGCTTGCCATGCGTAGCCCACCTCGTGTGACCTATCCCAACCTTCGCTGAAACTGGACTTTTCTCTAAGAGCTCCGAGAGCTTACTTATCTTTCCCTGGCATCTCCGGACCTCAATCTTTCCAGTGTTCTCATCTATTACAGCTATTCCGGCACTGTCATACCCCCTGTATTCTAGTTTTCTCAAACCTTCCACAAGGATAGAGACACAATCCTTGGGACCCGTATAACCAACTATGCCACACATTTTTGGATACTCCTTATCTGATAATTAATCCAAAGGAACTGTCCTGCTACTTACATGACAGACATTCTAGTTGTTTGATTTTTTTAATCAACCCTTTAGAACAGAAAAAGGCGGGATAAGGCTTTTTGGAGGAATATCAACCCCTTCAAGATAACTGCCGAAACCTATTCTGCTATCACTTCCTATCTTGACGTTGTTCAGGTAACATCCGCTTTCTACAATGCAATTACAACCAATATCTACTAATCCAACAAAGCTGCAATTCGGATATACTATGCTGTCTTTACCAATATCGGTCCGTAATTCTGTATAAACGGTATCAGGATGATAAACCGTAACCCCGCTTTTCATCAGCTTATTAAGTATTCTTCTTTCCATAGTTTTGTGAGCACAAGCAAGATCACCCCGATCGTTAACACCTTCTATCTCCGTGATATCTCCTACCTCGAAGCTACCTATTTTTCCCCCTTCTTCACGTATAAATTTCACAATATCGGTCAAATAATACTCCCCCTGGGCATTATCATTCCTGATTTTCCCCACGGCGTCTTCTAGCCACTCGGTATCAACACAATATATTCCAGTGTTTATTTCCCTTATCCTTTTTTGATCCGCCGTCGCATCTTTTTCCTCAACAATCCCGACCACTTCCATTTTTTCATCTCTTAAAATTCTTCCATACCCCAGGGGGTCGGGTAGCCGCGCGGTCAATATGCTGAGCTTACATTCGCTTGCAATGTAATTTTCAACAAACCCAATAAGCGTACGTGACTTCAAAAGGGGAGTATCACCATAAAGAATTAGCGTTAAATCACTCTTATCATGAATTGCCCTAAGAGCCGTTAAAACTGCATGTCCGGTTCCAAGTTGTTCCTTTTGATCAACAAATTTTGCATCTATTTTTAAACTTTCCAACTCGGCTCTGACCAGGTTTCCCTTGAAGCCAACAACAATCCAAAGATTTCCAATTCCGCACCCTTTAACTGCTTTCACAACATGATACAACATTGGGTAACCACAAACCCTGTGAAGAACCTTTGGATACTCGGACTTCATCCGGGTACCTTTACCCGCAGCCAAAACTATACACATTACATTTTTCATAGGCAGATATTAGCATTCATTGAAAAAAAAAGGCAAGTCAAAGACTTGCCTTACACAAACTCTATTTTTATGAAAAACGGATCTGGGATTATTGTATTTCTGCCAGTTTCAATCTTACGATGGCTCGCTGAAGAGCAGCTTCAGCTCTAGCAAAATCTATGTTTTCTTTCTTTTCCTTGAGACGCCTCTCAGCCCTTTCCTTTGCAGCTTTAGCCCTCATTACGTCGATTTCGGTTGCCTTTTCAGCAGCAGGAGCAAGCACCGTAACCTTATCCGGCAATACTTCGGCATATCCACCCATTACTGCGACCCTGGTGAGATTATTCCCCTGCCTGTAGCGTAATTCGCCAATTTTGAGCTTCGCAAGAAAAGGTATGTGATGAACCAGAACGCCAAATTCACCGAGATCACCCGGTGCAACAACGATGTCAACTTCCTCGCTAAGTACCGTCCTTTGAGGCGTCACTATTTCCAAAACTAATTTATCCGCCATAGTCTCACCATCTATCTTTGATTATGCAGCACCCATAGTTTTAGCCTTTTCAACGGCTTCTTCTATAGTACCAACCATGTAGAATGCCTGCTCGGGCAGGTCGTCATGTTTTCCGTCGCAAATTTCCCTGAATCCCCTGATAGTATCCTCCAATTTAACATACTTACCAGGTGTGCCGGTAAACTGCTCGGCAACGTGGAAAGGCTGCGACAGAAATCGCTGAATCTTTCTGGCTCTAGCAACGATCAACTTGTCTTCGTCAGAAAGTTCATCCATACCGAGAATCGCAATAATATCCTGCAAGTCTTTGTATTTCTGTAAAATTTGCTGTACTTCGCGAGCAGTTGTATAATGATCTGTTCCCAAGAAGTTCGGATCCAGAATTCTCGAAGTTGAATCAAGCGGATCAACCGCAGGATAGATACCAAGCTCAACGATTTGACGGGAAAGAACCACGGTTCCGTCAAGGTGAGCAAAGGTTGTAGCAGGAGCAGGGTCAGTTAGGTCGTCTGCAGGAACGTATACACACTGAACAGAAGTAATGGAACCCTTGGTAGTAGATGTAATTCTTTCCTGCAACTCACCAAGATCAGTACCAAGAGTCGGCTGGTAACCAACAGCCGATGGCATACGACCGAGAAGTGCCGAAACTTCCGCACCTGCTTGAGTAAACCTGAATATGTTATCAATGAACAGGAGAACGTCCTGACCTTCCTCGTCCCTGTAGTATTCAGCAGCGGTAAGGGCCGAGAGTGCAACTCTCGCACGAGCCCCCGGAGGCTCCGTCATCTGCCCATAAATTAGAGCTGCACGAGGCAAAACACCGGATTCTTTCATTTCCAGGTAAAGGTCATTACCTTCGCGGGTTCTCTCGCCGACACCTGCAAAGACTGATATTCCACCATGTTGCATGGCGATGTTATGAATCATCTCCATCATGATAACGGTCTTTCCAACTCCGGCACCCCCAAACATTCCCATCTTACCGCCTCGAGGGAACGGAACCAGCAGGTCGATAACCTTAACACCGGTTTCAAGAACCGCGACACTTACGTCCTGCTCGGTAAAAGCCGGAGCAGGCCTGTGAATCGGGTAATATTTATCCGCTTCCACAGGACCCATACCATCCACCGGTCTGCCGACCACATTTAAAACCCTTCCCAAGGTTTTCGGGCCAACCGGCATCTGGATCGGATTCCCAGTGTCTTTTACGGGCATGCCCCTGACAAGACCATCCGTTGTGTCCATACCGATACACCTGACAACCCCGTCCCCGAGCTGCTGCTCAACCTCAAGAACAAGGTTGTCTTCCTCATCGCTAATCCCGGGGTTGGACACCGTTAACGCGGTAAGAATTTTGGGCAGTTTACCCTCTGGAAACCTGACGTCCACAACATTACCAATTACCTGTACTAT
>JALSTM010000003.1 GCA_026983715.1 Desulfobacterales bacterium | reverse complement strand
GGCGATGAGCAATAATTATGCTTGTTCTGTTGGCAAGAATGGCTTCAATTGCTTCCTCTATCAGCAGTTCCGTTTCTGTATCCACGCTTGCCGTGGCTTCGTCGAGGATGAGTATTTTCGGGTCTCTTACAAGAACCCGGGCAAGAGCCAATAATTGTTTTTCTCCAGCAGACAATTCTATTCCCCCTTCACCGATGATTGTCTCCAGCCCCCTGGTATGTTTTCTTATGACACTTTCGAACTGTGATGCACGAAGAATCTCACGAAGCCTTTTTTCCGAAATGTTCATGTCAAGCAAGATGTTTTCACGGATTGAGCCAGGTATTATAAAAACGTCCTGCATGACCAATCCTATTTGCTTTCGTAGCCATCTCAAATCAAATTCTCTTATATCCACAGAATCAAGAAGTATCATTCCTTTATCAGGCTCGTAAAATCTCTCGAGAAGATTGACAATTGTTGTTTTCCCGGCTCCCGTAGCCCCCACGATAGCCATGGTTTCTCCGGGTTCAACGCGGAGGTTGAAATTCTCAATTACCGCGATTCCAGGTTCGTATCCAAAAGTTACGTTTTTGAATTCCACCGAACCCAGGACCTTCTTTAATTTTCTTTGTCCGGATCGCAGCTCAACTTCGGGCCTTGTATCCATGAGTTCAAATATCCTTTCGGCAGATGCGAGCGCAGATTGGATAATAGAATATTTTTGGGAGAGTTCGCGAATGGGTCTGAAAAAGAGCCTCATGTATGAGATAAATGCGGCAAGGGTACCTATAGTTATCTTGCCTCTTACAGCTTCACCTCCTCCATACCATATGATAACGGCGATGGAGACCGAGCCGAGTACTTCAATCAAGGGGACAAAAATGGCAAAGATCTTAATTTGGTACATTTGCTTGAGGTAATTTTTGTAATTTAGGTCCTTGAACTTTTTTAGCGTATCGTTTTCTCTTAAAAAACCCTGGATGACTACCAGTCCTGAGACTGCTTCCTGGACAAAGGAGTTGATCCTTGCAAGGCTTGTTCGAATTTGCCTGAAGGCTTCCCTGGCAAAACGGCTAAAATATTTTGTGAGAAAAAATATTACGGGTAAGTTTAAGCTCAAGATGAAAGCGAGCCTAGCATCCATTATGAAAAGAATTAATGTAATTCCGGTCAGTATGACTATATCGTTAAAAACCGTGATTATCACCGATGTGAACATTTCATGCATGTTCTGTATGTCGTTGGTTAATCTGGTAACAAGTTTCCCCACAGGATTCCTGTCAAAAAAAGGTACATCCAGGGATAAGAGATGCCGGAAAAGCCCCTGTCTCATGTCGTGCATTATGCTCTGTCCGGCATATTCAAGAACCCACACCTGTAGAAAATTGGCCACGAAAGCAGTGGCGATTACTAGGAAAAAGACAATTGACAGCAACAGCAAACCGTGGATTCTTGTATTTGGAGGTATCGTATAGTTGATGATATAATTATCAATAGCTCGGCGCACGAGATACGGCAGGGTCAGTTCCGAGGCAGTTATGATCAGGGAAAGTGTTATGGCCAGGGCAACTCTGCTCCATACCGGTTTTATGAAACCGATTATTCTGTTCCAGATTTTCAAATCACCGACATTACCGAGGTGATCTTCTTCAAAGTATCCGTAGCCGTAATGCATCGTTCATTTCCCTTAATGTTTGCATTCAAAAGACATCTGTTGATTATAGACCGTGGAATAAAACAGGTTCCTATTCAAAAGATCGCTATGGCTACCCATGTCAACTATTTTACCGTTGTCCATTACAACGATCTGGCTTGCCAGTGCTAGTGGCAAGACCCTGTGAGAAACCAGGATGCATGTTTTGAATCTCACGTGTTTTGCAATTGAGTTCACTATATTTTGCTCAGTTTCAACATCGACCGCAGATAGTGCATCGTCTATAATCAGGATCGGGCGGTCTAGCAAGAAAGCCCGGGCAATGGCTATTCGCTGTTTCTGCCCCCCGGAGAGTCGCACTCCCTTTTCTCCCACTCGCGTATCGTATTTCTCCGGCATTTTCGCAATTTCGTCATGGATGGACGCGAAGCGTGCGGCTCTTTCTATTTCTTCCAATGTTGCATCTGGTTTCCCAATTGCAATATTGGCGGCGATTGTATCTGAGAAGATTATCGCTTCTTGGGGGACATAGGCGATAGAACTTCTGATTTGTTCGATACTTAACTCGTTGATATCCACTTTATCGATAAAAATAGTACCGGCTTTCACCGGGTAGATTCTTGCTATGAGGTTACAGAGGGTTGTTTTGCCGCTTCCCGTTCTACCAACGATACCTGTAATTCCGGGTTTGATCTCCACGGAGATGTCCTTTAAAATGTCAGTATTACTAAATGGATACGCAAAAGTGAGATTCCGAATTTCGATATGCCCGCCAATATCTTTCAATAACCTAGGTTTTGAAAGAACTCCGAGAAGCGGTTTTTCTTGTAAAAAGGTCTTTATTCTATCAAGGGATGTAATACCCCTTTGGAAGAGATTACTTACCCATCCAATGGCCATCATTGGCCATGAAAGCATGAAAAGGTAACTGATGAAGGCAACAAAGTCCCCCGTGGTTATTGCTCCCCCGATGGCAAGTTTCCCGCCAAAGAAAATGACGAGTAACATGCTCAGGTTCGCCGTGAAAATGGAAAGGGGGAAAAGCAAGCCGTGGATAGTGGCCAGCTTTAGGTTGTCGCGGACGTATTCTTTGCCCAAGGTATCAAACCGCAGTGTTTGGGAGTGTTCCTGATTGTAGGCCTTTACCAGCCTTATAGTCGAAATGGATGTTCTGGCAAATTCAGTAAGCTTGGAAAAAGTTTCCTGAACCTTTTTGAACCGGTAATGAAGTTTTGCCGTTAAAATCTTAGTTGTAATTGCCAGAACCGGCATTGGTGCAACAGCAATAAATGTTAGCCCGGGATTGATATAGAGCATGAAACCGATGGTGGCAGTGGTCATGATTACGGCATCTGCAAATGCGACCAGCCCCATTCCGCATGCCAATTGGACGGACAGAAGATCGTTAGTCATCAGGGCCATTATGTCGCCAGTGGTCTTTTTGAGAAAGAAAGCCTTATCGAGGTTAAATGCGTGGGCAATTATTTTGTTCCTCAAGTGCATCTCCATGAGGCGAGAAAACCCGAGTATAAGCCACCGCCAGCAGAACCTCATTATCCCGATAGCGATGGCCAAGGCCACGATATAGATACCGTATCTTAGGAGCTGTTGAGCCGTTGCAGAGCCGTTTTTAAGGTCATCCACCGCCCATTTTATAATTCTTGGAATGATCAACTGGAAAAAGTCCACCAGCACCAGGGCCAGGAATCCTGCAATTATCCTCAACCCATATTGCTTAAAATAGGGGTAAACAAGATCTATAACGGAAAAGAATGTGGCAGGCTTGTTCCTAATTTGCTTCATGGTCGTAATTATAAGCAGCTTACTTTTTCTGCTCAATAGCAAAGCCCTGTTTTTTTACACCTCGAAAAAATATGAGGGGTTTATCGCAAAACACGGTAGGGGTGACACGCCAAATGTTCGTTGATTTTCAACATCGAAGCTTTATAATTGGGATAAGTGAAAGTTCTGGCTTTGACAAAAGAGGAGAGATCATGGCTGAAAAAGAGGAAAGAATTGAAGTCTGTACATGTAAGAATTGTGGAAATGAAGCGGAAATGATCATTACGTGTGAATACGTGCCGGTCGAATCGGGAGAAAAGACGGTTAAAAAGGAGCGACGAGTAATTACCTGCAAGCATTGCGGTAGCGAAGCGGATATGACTGTCGAAGATTAAACAGACCAACTCCCCGTTTGCGACTATTCGGCGGTCTTAAAGGTCTCCATGTTGCGGCATCGGACGTAAATATTGAGAACGGAAGCCATTTGGGGTATTTTAACGTCGTGTAAGAGTTTATGGGTCAGGGTATGTACAAGGGCTTCTTCCTTTTCCTGTTCTTCTGGTGTTACAAGGAATCTCTGAAGAAATTTTGAAAAACGTACAACATGGATCAGTTCATGGGTGACTATATAGGCAGCCAGAGGGAAAAGGGGAAGTTCCTTTTCCCTTGACAATGCTCTCAATATCACGTGATCTTGCAGGCATATCTTGTAGTAGTCGGCATGAAGGCTGCCTCTCGGTTTCATTTCCGGGTTGCAGACGTACTTTACTATTTGAGCAAAGGCCTCGTGTGTTATTTCTTCAGGCTTTAGTGTTTCCAGCGTTTTTATATCGTACCTGTACCTTTTCCATTCCGAGAAGGATATCTTGAAATAGTCACTTATCAATTCCTCGGCCAGTATCGTAGCCCGGTTTATGGTTTCAATTTGCTTCTCGTCAAAACATCGCAGTTTAT
The DNA here is from genome assembly GCA_026983715.1 of Desulfobacterales bacterium. Taxonomy (GTDB): domain Bacteria; phylum Desulfobacterota; class Syntrophobacteria; order B119-G9; family B119-G9; genus B119-G9. The sequence continues at coordinate 21,777 of JALSTM010000003.1, read as the reverse complement.
TCATCTAGGTAATTTTTATCTCTTTTCAAAGTGTTTTAAATACCTTTTCCGCAGCTTCGATAGTTTTATCAAGGTCTTTTTCTTCGTGAGCTGTACTTACGAAGTAGGCTTCAAATTGAGATGGAGCCAGGTAAACACCGTGCTCAAGCATTCCCCTGAAAAACCTGGCGTACTTTTCCGTATCCGACTTCTTAGCAGATTCAAAGTCTTTTACCGGCCCCCTCGTGAAAAAGACGCAGCCCATGGAACCGACCCTATTGCCGCACACTTCAACGCCGCTCTTTTTTGCAGCATTCATTATACCCTTTTCGAGGTAGGCGCTTTTTTCTTCCAGTTTTTCGTACATGCCGGGTTCTGATAGTTTTTTAAGTTGCGCAAGGCCGGCACTCATGGCCAAGGGATTCCCTGAAAGGGTGCCTGCCTGGTAAACATTTCCCTCGGGAGCTATGCTGCTCATGATTTCCCTAGAACCACCGTAAGCACCCACGGGCATGCCGCCGCCGATAACCTTACCGAGACACGTAATGTCGGGATACACGCCGTAGAGTTCCTGTGCTCCTCCTTTTGACACCCTGAACCCGGTCATTACTTCGTCAAAGATGAGGAGGATACCGTTATCATCGCATATTTTTCTCAAGCCCTCCAGGTATCCCTTTTCGGGTGGTACCACTCCCATGTTTCCTCCCACCGGTTCAAGGATGATACACGCAACCTCGTTTCCAATTTCTTGAACCACCTTCTTCACCGCTTCAAGGTTATTAAACGGAAGAGAAATGGTATCCTTCACGAGGTTCTCCGGAACGCCCGGGCTTCCCGGAATCGCAAGTGTCGCTATTCCAGAACCCGCTTCCACTAGGAGACAATCGCTATGTCCATGGTAACAGCCGTCGAATTTGATTACCTTGGATCTCCCAGTGTAACCTCTGGCGAGCCTTATGGCACTCATCACTGCTTCTGTACCCGAATTTACCATTCGAACCTTTTCTACACTCGGAACCATTTCAACGATCTTCTTTGCCATTTCTATCTCGAGCATGGTAGGAATGCCGAAGGAAGTTCCATAGGGCAAGGTTTCTCTCAGGGCATCTAGCACACAATCGGGGGCATGACCAAGTATCAAGGGACCCCAAGAGCAGACGTAATCTACGTACCGGTTTCCATCTACATCCGTAATATGGCATCCCTTTCCAGATTTAACGAAAATGGGCATTGTCCCCACCGCTTTTCCTGACCTTACCGGGCTGTTTACTCCGCCGGGTATATACCGTAAGGCTTCTTCAAACAGGCTATGGCTCTTGTTAAAATCCATCTTCTCCCTCCAGTTTGACTCTCTATTAACCCTTTTTTCACCCAATAGCTTAAAACGGAACGATTTCGTACTGTTCTAAATGTAGATGTGGATCCCCCTTAATGACAATTCTTGCCTGGAGTTCTTCTTCCATTTTCTCAACGTTATTCGATTCTTCGTCGCAGAGTATGTTGGCAATGGCAGAATGTGCCGTTACCATTATAGTTCTGCCAAAATATTCCTTTCTTTCCCGCTGCAATTCTCGCAGAATTTCATAACAAACCGTCAACTTGGATTTCAGGTAGCCTTCCCCGTCGCAGTAGAAGCAGGGCTCTCTAAGAACCCTGCCGATACTCTCCCGAGTTCTTTTCCTCGTCATCTCTATTAAACCCAGCTCCGACATTCGGAGAATATTTGTCTTACTCTTGTCGTTTTTTAGAGCGTCGCTGAGAGCCTGGAAAACCTTTTCACGGTTCGATTCTTTTTCCATGTCAATGAAATCTATGATAATTATCCCGCCAATGTTTCTCAGCCTCAACTGGCAGGCTATTTCCTTGACAGCCTCCAGGTTTGTTTTAAGTATCGTTTCTTCAAGGTTCCTCGATCCGACATACCTGCCTGTATTTACATCTATAGATGTCAGGGCTTCCGTAGTTTCGATTACAATGTAGCCTCCCGATTTCAGCCAGACCTTCTTACCAAGAGCCCTCTGGATTTCCATTTCAATTCCGTAAGCGTCGAAAATAGGTTCGCGTCCCTCGTAGAGTACTACGGAGTTTTTCAGTGGAGGTGAGAAGGTATCTATAAATTTTAGTACCTTTTCGTATTCCCTTTCCGAGTCGATAACAAGCCTGTCCACTTCCTGGGTGAAAAGGTCTCTTACTGCCCGCAGCGTGATGTCGAGATCCTGGTAAACAAGAGAAGGAGCCGGTGCGTTTTCACCCTGCTGCTGTATATTTTTCCAGAGCTTCAGAAGAAACTCCATTTCTGCCTTTATCTTGTCTTTTTCTTCTCCCTCGCAGGCAGTTCTCACAATGAATCCACAGGGAGAAGGCTTTATGTTTATGATTATATCCTTGAGGCGTCTTCTTTCCTTTTCATTCTCTATTCTCCTGGAAACACCGATGTGGTCTACCATGGGCATCAGGACAAGGTGCCTTCCGGGAATTGATATAAGGGAGGTTATGCGTGCCCCCTTGCTACCCAGGGGTTCCTTTGACACCTGTACAAGAACTTCCTGGCCTTCCTGGATACAATCTTCTATGTGTCTTTCATTCACGTTTCCTCGGTGAAAGGAATCTACTTCTTCTTCCATGGTGGTTTCCATGGCCTCGGTGGGTGTTTTCTTCTTGAAATACGAGGCTATGTCGTCCATCTGGTCGCATACATCGCTCACGTACAGGAAACCTGCCTTTTCCAGGCCTATATCCACGAAGGCAGCCTGCATACCGGGCAAGACCCTGATCACGCGCCCCTTATAAATGTTGCCGGCAATATTTTGTTCTGCATGTCTTTCCACATAAAACTCTGCCGTTATCCCATTTTCTACCACGGCAACTCTTGTTTCATAGAACGTTGAATTAATAATCAGCTCTGTTGCCATAATTTATCTCCAGTAGCGGGCAAGATATCGAGTTTCACTACGTTGATCTCGGATGGCTTGGCGTAATCATGCCCAAAAATAACGCTAATCACTTCAAGCAGACTGAGGCATCCGAACATGTTCTGCCTGAGATGAACCTGGAGTTCCCTGCTTGTAAGAAATTCCAGTGATTCAACGTAGTTCATGGTGTCAAAAGTGCGTTTTTTGCCCTTCTTTGTAACTCTTTCAACAGGCCGAGGATTACTGGTGAATTTCTCCCATAATTCCCCAGGCCACTCCTTGTCGTACAGAGTTGCCCTATAGACGACAATAAATTCACTTGGCCATGGGGCGAGTTTTTGTGCAAAATCAGCCTGAACGATTTCAATACCACAAGGAAGTTCTTTATTCAAATTTGTTAAAATTAGCTCAGTTGATAATCTCTTTTCCAGTTCCATTGTAAAGTATTCGCACTTGCTTTCAAAACCCACGGGAAGTGCTTGCCAAAAGGCCATTTTCATGTGTGGATTAAAACCCCTGGAGAAAGCTATTGGCAGTTTTGCTCTCCTTGTTGCCCTGTTAAAAACCTGTACGAGCTCAAGGTGGCTCAACAATCTAGCCATTTTTAACTTTGTGAACTTACACAGATAGAAAAACTGCCCTTCCTTTGCGGCACGGGGCGAGGAAGGATTAGCGAGTTTCGCAATCCCTTCTATGTTTTTGATGACAGGTTGTAAAGTATTGAAATCGCAAACACCGCATTTGAGGCATTTTTTCCACCTGCAGTCGGGAGTATACTCTCCTGCTAGAGCTTTTTCGTATTCTTTCTCAAGGTATTTTTTTTCAACCTTGCTGTGAAGGTGATCCCAGGGTAGAGGATCTCTCATTCGTTTTTCGGACGGTTCCCAGAGGTGACCTGGTAACTTTGATTCCTTAAATGCTTCTTTCCAGATTTCTAACCTAAACTGTTCAGTCCATCCGTCAAAACGGGCCCCCATTTTCCATGCTCTAGCTATCACTTCAGAAAGACGCCTGTCTCCCCTTGCAAAAATTGCTTCAAGGAAACTCTGCGGTGGGTTGTGCCATTTTAACTGAATTCCGGGTTTTTTAAGCTTCCCTTTAAAAAAATCGAGATTGCGATATATTTGCTCCAATGGAATCTGCCCGCACCATTGGAAGGGTGTGTGAGGCTTAGGAACAAAAGTAGAAACAGATACGTTTACCCTTCCCTTTGGCCTGGCTTTGCCTCCAATCCTCCAGACCTTGAAGCATAACTCAACCAGGTCTTCCAGGTCTTCCTTGGTCTCTGTGGGTAGTCCCATCATGAAGTAGAGTTTTATAAGCTGCCAACCGTTTTCATAGATGTAAGAAGATACCTGTAATAGTTCATCGGTACTTATGTCTTTATTTATTACCCTTCTGAGACGTTCGCTTCCGGCTTCAGGAGCAAGGGTGAACCCGGTTTTTCTTACCTTTCTAATTTCTTCGATGAGGCGAGAAGTTAGAGTCCCGATCCTCAAGGATGGCAAAGCAATGGATACTTTTTCCGCCCGGTGCCTCGACATCATGTTTCTGAGCAAGAACTCGATATTGCTGTAATCTCCACTGCTTAAAGAAAGTAGCGATACTTCTTCGAAACCGGTTGTTTCAAGAGCCCTGTCAGCTATCTCCATGACCTTCAGTGGATCCCTTTCTCTTACCGGCCTGTAGATCATCCCTGCCTGGCAAAACCTACATCCTCTGGTGCACCCCCGAGCTATTTCAACGCTTAATCGGTCGTGGACTATTTTCATAAACGGTACAACCGGTTTTAGCGGAAGCGGAGATTTTTCGTCAAGGTCAGAGATAATAGCCTTTTCCACGGATTGGTGGTCTGGAAACGTTGGCGTGATTCCACTAAAGAAACCTTTTCGGTCGTAATTGTCTTTAAAGAAAAGGGGGACATAGATTCCGGGAATATGTCTAAGATCCCGAAGAAAATCCAATTTATCACCGCGGTTTTTTTTGAAGTCTACAATCCTTTCAAGGATTTCTACGATTGTTTCCTCTGCTTCGCCAATGACGAAGAAATCAAAAAACGGCGCGATGGGCTCTGGATTAAATGTGCAGGGACCCCCGCCAACGATTAACGGGCTTTCGTCTTTTTCCCTCTCAATGGCCCGAAACGCTATGTTCGATAGGTCCAAGATGGTCAAAATGTTTGTGTAGCTGAGTTCGTACTGAAGGCTAAATCCGATGATATCGAAGTCCTTGAGGGGCCTTTTCTGATCAATACTCAGAAGAGGTAAACCGCTTGCTCTTAGCTCTCTTTCCATGTCGAGCCACGGAGCAAATACCCTGTCTGCTAGAAATTTCTCGTGATTATTAACGTGGTTGTAAAGGAGAGACATGCCAAAATGGCTCATTCCCACTTCGTAGGTGTCTGGGAAGGCAAATACCATTCGTGCTTCTACAGAGCCCCAATCCTTCCTGAAGGAGTTTATCTCGCCGCCTATGTAACGCGATGGTTTTTGAACTTTGAGTAGCAGTCTTTCCCAGTTTTCCTCCGATATTCCCATGTGCTCTATTTTCGATACCCTCTTGAAGATATTTTTCGCTTAGAATTTTCGTGGACTCTTCGAATCATAAAAAATATTTTCGACTTCGTGTTGCGACAAAAGTGATCTGCTTAAATCTACCATAAAACCAGCTATAATTTGATTCGTCGTTATCACTGATGGTTCCGGGCGATACACGCAGGATTCTCTCGATCGTTCATATTTATCGACCTGCCTCCTGTCAACTATGTCATATAACTTGAGTGTCTCTGCCGGCGTATCATTCGTAAGTCCGGGATGATAAATAACTACCTGTCCGGCATCAGGACTACTCCCCCCGCTGATCAGTATCTTCCGTTCTTCCTTGCATTTTTCGCTAATTATTATCCTTGTTTCAAAATTGTCCACGCAATCAAAGATTATGTCAAAAGATGAAATCTCCGTGGATCTGTCGAAGTATCCGATCTGGAACCTCGTTTCCAAATCGAACAATTCAGATAATCGCTTTGAGAGTGTCCCGGCCTTGCTTGCGCCTATCGAATCATAAAAAAGAACCTGCCTGTTCAGATTGGATACTTCTACTACGTCAGGATCGATAATCGCAATGTTTTTAAGCCCTGCAAACCCAAGTCCAAGGGCTACAAAATTTCCTAGTGCCCCTGCTCCAACGATACACACTCTGGCATGTTTGCTTTTTTCAACCGGTTCTTTCCTTTCGTAACGTATAACTTCCGAAGATGGCTTAATGTTCATAAGATATCTTGAAAGTTCTTCCAAAACAATGCCGGAAAGTAGAATTGACAGAACGGGGTCGTTGCTTTTTTTCAGGGGAACCTGTCTCCCCCTGACAAACTCGTTTAGCTCCAGCCATTCTCTTCCTCTAAGATAGGTAAAGACCTTAAAACCCTGCCTGTCTTCATGGGCGAATGAGTAACCATGGATGACTGCAATATTGTTCGCGTATGCCCTGTTAATTGCCAGCTTGCCCGCAAGCCCATAGGTGCTTAAGTTAACTATTGCCCTAGAGTTATGGAAGACGAAATTCATGGCAGGGTGTACAAAATAGCCTTCTATATGTGTTAGGGCAAGCTCAGGGTTAATCTTTTTGGCTATTTTGATAATCTTTTCGTCTAAAGAAGGAGCAATAACGGTAAGTGCGTTAAGCCCGAGGGCGGAGGAAGACATTATGAAAAGAGAAGTGAGCAGGGGGTCGTCTCCCACTACAGCGACCGGGGACTTCTCAAGAAGTTCTTGATTCCACCCTTCAATTCTAAGTTGCCTATCAAGTCTTTCTCTGAGCATAATGACGTCAGAAACTACATCCTTTCTAGTCTCTCGGGAGGAGGGGCTGTGACCGGGTGGATGTTTTCCCTGACCTTTTTCTCCAGTGCGGAAATTTCCGCATTCGAGAGCTTCCTGCCGGAATCCACAATCTTCAATTCGGCTTCTTTCTTATCGACAAATGATTCTCCCGTTAGGATTCCCCTCTTCTTGTAATAGATCTGTTGCTCATGCCAACCGTCGTTTCCTATTACAAGGCAGAAACAGAAACCCCCGTAAACGGTTTCGAAAAGCCTGGCCGAGGTGATTGGTACGTCTGTGATAAGACAGGCATTCCCGGACCGGAAGTCTTCGTCGCTGTACTCGTTTTCAACGAGAAAAGACCATTGTTTTATTTTAACTTCTTTCTTTGCTATTTGTTTTTTAATGGAAGTGTATGCGAATTCCAGCACAGTAATGTTATTTTCATTATCCGTTTCCGAAAACCTTCTGAATTCAAGGTCCCCATGGGAATGGATCCAGCCATTTATGACCAAGTGCCCCGGCAAGGTTTCCTGGTATCTTGCAATCATTTCAGGTGCTATACTCGTATGCTGTTGAAGGTTTTCCTCGTTTCTCGGCAAGCCGATGTCCGTTATGATACGAGGTTCGCTTTTTGTGGCGAGGGTAAACCCATACCATTCGACGATTTCCCCGTGTACTTCATAGACTAGTTCATTTATCCTATAGGCTTTTTCTTTGGCGTAGCTGTCAATCGTGACCACCTCTGGCAAATTACATAGTCTAACCTCATAAGGTTTGCGCCGTTGTAATTGTTTAAGGGTTTTGAACCTCATCTTAACCTATTCCTCACGTGCATCTCGTCTATTACAAGTTCCCCGGTATATGAGCCTGGTAACCTGTACATGTCTTCAAAAAGGACCCTGTGCAGGATACTCGTTAGTCCTCTTGCCCCGGTACCTTCCTGCTCTGCCCGACGTGATATCTCGGTTAAGGCTTCATCAGTTAGTTCGAATTCTATATCCCAGGCCTTAAGGTCATTCACGTATGCCTTGAGCGGGCTATCCTCGCTTTTTGTCATTATATCCTTCAAATCTTGAACTGTGAGTTGATCGTATGCAACCTTTACTGGGAAGCGTCCCATAAGCTGTCTTTCCATCCCGAACTTAACAAGATCTTCGGCCATCAGGTGGTCCTTCCAGTTGCCCAGAAGCCCCTGTTTTGCCATCCTCTTTTTTACTATCCCTTCAATATCCTCAAAAACACCGCCTGCAATGAACAAAACATGTTTTGTTGAGAGATGTAATCTTTCCTTACCCATTTTCACGATGTTGTCCATTCCTTCAACCAGCTTCAAAAGACCCTTTTGAACCCCTTTACCTGAAACGTCTTTAAATGCAAGGGTCTCGGTAAGTATCTTGTCAATTTCGTCAAGGTAGACAATACCCATTTGAGCCACGTGAGGATTTCCGTCGGCTGCAATCAGCAAATCAATAAGGATGTCTCCCGTTTCCATTCCCACGTAACCCACTTCACTGAATTTTGTTAAGTCTTCCACTGCAAATGGAACACCCACAAGCATCGAAGCTATTTCGGCAGTATAAGTTTTTCCACAACCAGTAGGACCAACTACAAGAATGTTCGCTTTAGGCGTTCTTGTATTTTTTAAAACTTCATCAATGTCTTCTACCTTCTGTATCACTGCTTCCTTGAGAGCTGTCCCGAGGCGTTTGTAGTGAAAGGAAATGGCAGTGGCTATTATTTTCTTGCCCTTTTCCTGGCCGATCACGTATTTATCCATTTCTTTTTTCAGCTCTGAGGGTGTCTTGTTGAATTCAATAATATGCTCAACCGCTTCCAGTGCCTGCTGTCGTTTCAATTCGGCAAGTTTTTCTTCGATTCTTTGCCGACTTTGTTGAGAAATTGAATAATACATTCATCTCCTTTCTTTTCTTTATTTATTTTCTGGCTACTGGAATCTGTTTTTGGATTTCTTTTTATCGATTTCTCGTCTCAGGAGTATCTCAAAATGGTAATTTCTCAGCTCGTCGTGAGAAATAGAAGGATTTTCCCGGTATAAAAACTTGCTTAAATAAACTTCTTCGGGTGCTCTGGAAAACCTGATATACGGATTGCCTATAGCCTCTATTACTTGTTTTGCAAGCAAGTAATTGCGCCGGGATGTGAGAGGAAATATCGGAATTCTAAGGTCAGGTTTTCTCGTGAACCGCGAACCGGTATTCTTTCGCTCCACTATCAAGTAGGGACTTGCATCAAGGAATCGCAAAAAATTACTATCAAGACTGTAAGCCTCAATTATTGCGATAACAGTGTTGAGAGAATTTACTCCGATCGATGCCTTGCCTTTTTCCCGGGCTTTTTTGATTTTATCTAATAGATTCATTGTTACCTGAACTCGTTGGTTACCAGAACTTCTCCTCTTAATATCCTAGGATGATCTTTCGGGACCATGTAGTCATCAAAAGTAACGGTGCTTCCCGGCATCGGGATACTATCGAGGCTGTGGTAGCCGTTTCTCTTCCTGTATTTGTAGCCGTAAAGGAGGGCACTTATGCCTTCCTGAATTGCAAAAATAGCATTCTGTGCGGTGAAGGTTGATGGGAGCAAAGTGTTTCGCATGCATATTTTTTGCCCCGGAGCATGTTTCTGGAGGAAAGGATGCTTGTAATTTTCAATCACAAAAGGATCTAAGGTCCCGTTTGTTCTTATAGCAACCCTGCAATCTGGAAACATGTAAATTCTACCATAATAGTCCTTAAGTGCGTACTCACCTGTTCGCTTATAAATTATAAATTCTCCCTCGTGTTCGGTGGCAAAAAATCCGAAACCTTCAATTTCAAGCGAACCTTTCTCCGCTGCAAAAAAGAGAACTGCCAGAACCTTCTCATTTATCCTGGCAAACTTTTCCCTGCTGGCTATGCTGCGTTTGATTTTCCTTCTTTCGTTTTTGATTATTTCTGCTTTGAGAGATTCGGAGAACCAGTGTTCAAATTCGGTTTTTGAGACTATCCCGGACGGTAGTTTAGAGCAAGTAGGCCTGGCTTTAGATAAGCTGTTAAGGGCAACTCTCAGCTTTTCAATGTTCAGAATTCTCCTTGCATGCTCAGGCAACACGGGAGGTATGTTGAGCTTCTCTGATACTAGTTCAAGCACCTCATCCCTGGTTAATTTCTTTCTTTCGTGTCTACGGTTCTTACTTACAAAGTAAGGTAAAATTTCAAGGATTATAGTGCAGAGTTTGTCAGTAATCGGGTTATCGTCTATGCTTGAAAGAAATGGCAATTCTTTATAGAGTGCTTCTAGATGTTGATTATAAGATTCCGGGGCCAATTTTTCATAGGATGACACAAAGCTTTCCAGGCTCATTCCTTTAACAAACCAACTTTCACGATCCCTCAGCAATATATTGCTTGAACTATTTTCGATTTCAACATGTTGTCGTGAACAAAGACCTGAGGCTTTCAGTTCTTTTTCTACGTCAGGGTCGAAGAGCAGCGGAAAGTAAACATACCCGGAATGGATGAAAAGTTCTTTTGCAAAATTATACAAGTAATCAATAGGAAGCGGTGGTGAAGAGTTTACCCCGATCATGTTCCACCTTCCTGGGGTTTGATTGCTCGGACCGGTACGTAAAAATATTGTTCTCCCTCTTCGGTTTCTTCCACATCTGCATATTCTAATGCACCGCCATCCACCGTTTTGCCTTTGCTCAAGAGGATTCCCCCATCGAGTTGCCTGTTGATGCTCTCCAGGGTTTCTCTATCTTCTATGCCCCAGTCTCTTTTATTTAATACCTTGTCACACAGTTCCCTTAAGCTCTTTTGTTCGTAGCTCCCGGGTTGGAAAATGTCGATTAAGCCAATCCCTGCTTGGCCGGGAAGAATCTCTATGACCAACGGCAGTGATTGTTGTGGTTCTTCCTGTTTTTGACTTTCTTTTTCAAGGTCAAAATCTGGCATTTCTTGCCTCTCCTGATTCTTGGTTGGGCTAAAACTTGGCTTAAACGGTATTTGGAAATCTTATATCATTATCGATCGGATAAGCCAATATCAGCGAGGTTCAAAAAAGCTCGAGGTCTATCTGTTGTACAGTGGTGACATTGCGCGCAGTTTAGCGACAACATTCTGGAGTGCTTCGAGTGCCCGATCGATATCATCGTTGGTTGTTTCATCACCCACCGTGAAAAGAAGTGTTCCCAGGGCTCCATCCTTTAGGGCGCCCATGGCCTCGAGTACGTGGGAAGCCTTGGCAGTAATCGACATGCAAGCCGAGGCGCCTGCGACGGCAACACCGGCAAGATCCATGTGGAGAAGGAGGGCTTCGCCTTCCACGTACTTGAATGAAACGTTGAGGTTACCGGGAAGCTTCTTTTCAGGATGCCCGTTAAAAAATGCTTCTTCTATTCGGTCTTCAATTCCTTTCTTTAACCTTTGCACCAGTTGTTTATAGTGTTTTTGTCTGAAAGGGAGCCTTTCGACGGCAAGCTCTGCGGCTTTCCCCAGGCCAACGATACCTGGAAGATTTTCCGTACCGGTTCTTCTACCGTCCTCCTGGCCTCCACCGTGAAAAAGAGGCCATAACTTAACGCCTTCCCTCAGGTAAAGGGCACCTATTCCTTTTGGAGCGTAAAATATGTTTCCGGCTAGGCTCAAAGAATCAACCCCGAGTTTTCTGACATCTACAGGAATTTGCCCAACGGCAGCAACGGCATCGCAGTGAAAGAACACTCCGTGCTTCCGGGTTATTTTACTTATCTCTTCAATGGGTTGAATCGTTCCTACTTCATTGTTTGCAAGCATAACTGAGACAAGGATGGTGTTATCTGTTATGGCCTTTTCTACATCCTTAGGATCTACCATCCCGTAGTTGTCCACGGGTACAAAACTGACACTAAACCCGAAATCTTCCAATGCCTTGGCGCAGTAAAAAACGGAAAAATGTTCAATTGCTGAAATAACTATATGTTTACCCCGGTCCATGTTGGCAAATGCAATTCCCTTTATGGCCAGGTTATTACCCTCTGTACCGCAGGATGTAAAAATGATTTCTTCCGGTTTTGAGTTAAGAAGACTTGCTACCTGTTCCCGGGCGTTGAAAATGGCTTCTTGCGGTTTTTCCCCGAAAGAGTGGATGCTTGCAGGGTTTCCAAAATGTTCCTTGATATAAGGAACCATGGCTTCAAACACTTCCGGTGCTACCGGTGTACTTGCCAAGTAATCGAGATATATTCGTTTCATTTGTGCTATTGCTCCCTTAATCCATGCAAAAAAAACCTACCCCCTGCGGGGAGTAGGTGGGGCAATCCTTGTCAAAGTTCCCACATCACGGTGAAATAGGATATTGTTTCAACCAGTCCTCTGCTTCTTTCTTTTTTTGTTCTATATCTGTATCCTTGGCGAGTCCCAAACTCTTGGCCCTGCGCATATGGTCCAGGGAATCCTTGTATGCCAACGACAATAAATCTTTCAACCTTTCTACCTTTTTCCATGAAACTTCGAAACGTTTCTTAGAAAAGCCGGGGTTAATCCAGTAACAAAGGTCATAAAACTTATCGGCGAGAGCTAAATTGTGATCCACCTTTTTCAGATCAACCTCGCATCCATTATCAAGCTCCCGCTGAACTTCGTCGATGAAGACAACGTAAAGTGCCCCGTAAGCCCTTTCTTTACTCTTGTAGATCTTGTCAACGATCTTGCTAAAGTCATGGCTGTCTGTGCTTACCGGGTCGAAATCAGTACAATTCTGGAAACCCATGGGAGCGAAATCGCCGTGCCACAGTTCAAGCTTATTGTCATTTATTTTGAAAAAGTAGGTATTGTAGTTGACGTAGCTTGCTGCGAGAACTACCAGAATTAGAAAAATGAGGGCGCAAAGGGGAAAAATGTAGATTCTATACTCGGAATCTTCCCCATTGTAATTTTGAAGCACATCTGACCTTTTTTCTTCAGGCAAGGTAGACTCCCTATCGTCTTCTTCAACGTTTAATAAGAAGTACCCTTCTATCAGAAGTTAATTCATGAGCTTAGAATTATATAGGCGGATATACTTGATGTAAAGAATTTTCTATTTTGCTCTCCTCTCCAGCGTTTCCCTAAACCTTCCTACGAATTCCTCCTTGAAACCTTCGATTTCAAGAGCTTCTTCAAATTTGCCAGCAAGGTAAAGCGCCATTCCTTTAAGAACCTGGGCGTCTTTAACCTTCGGGTCGATTTGAAGAACCTTATCAAAATATTCTATAGCTTCTAAGTACCTGCCGACTCCCATTAAAGCCCTTCCTTTTCCGATCAAAATCCCCATGTCGTCCTTTTTCTCGGAGAGAAGAGTGTCAAACAAAGGGAGAGCCTCCTCACACTTGTCCAAATCAGTAAGACAGAAAGCTTTAAGCTGTATTGCCTGGATATCGTTAGGATTAAAAGCAAGAGCTTTGTCACAACAAAATACCGCCTCTTCAAGTAAGCCTTTCTGGGCAAGCTGGATAGCACCGTCTGTCCACCGGATCTTCTTCTCAACACCTATCGCTTTCATCATCAGGCTTTCGTATGTTTGTTCTAAAACGATTTTTCCTTGCTCTTTGACAGGAAGACCGTGCCCAGGCAAAATGTTTTGGATATCTTTGTTTAAAAGCGCTTTAACACCGTAAAAATAGTAGTTGAGGTTTCCACCTGCATTTTTGTCTGGTTCTGCCATGGCATGAGGTAGCACAGTGTCTCCAGTAAAAGCGCTCTTAGTAGGAGCATGGTAGTAAGTAACTCCATCTATCGTGTGACCGGGTGTGTGAATTGCTTCCAGTTCAATACCACTCACTTCGATTGTTTCTCCTCCCCTGATTTCCTTAAATGGGAATTCGATTTTTTTTATCATTTCCTTGAATTCAAAGGGCCCTTCTTTGTGGAGGATAACTTCGATGTCTCTGTTTTGCATAATGTCGGAGTAACGAAACAATTCAAAGGTCCCCATGACGTGATCACGGTGGCCATGAGTAATAACTATCTTTTTAATATCTGTGGGCTTTATACCCGCATCGAAGAGTTGAATGAAAGCAGTGTAGTCGTTTCCCGGATCTATTATCGTTACGTAATCCCCCATGATTACGTAGATATTTGATGAAAAATCATACCCCTGAAGGAAAAGTATCTTGTTAAAAAAAGGATCATCTGTTTCGAGCACATCAGATAAGCGCTTCCATGTGGGCCTTTCTGCTTCTTCAACCTTTTCTTGTGATTCTAACCTTTTTTCCTTTTCCTGAATTTCTGGCATGGTTTCTCCTCGGTTTATATATTACAACAGTGATTAGTTTGAACTTATATAGGATTTTTAATGGAAAAGCTACACAAAGATAAGGCAAAAATACCCCCTTTCCCAAGAAAGGGGGTATAAATCCGGTGGGATCACAAGATCTTTAGCTTATTCGATGTAATCCAACTTAAAGTGCAGTTTCATCTTTTCTTCAGGCCACCACTTGCTGCTCATTCTTTCTTCACCGGGGTAGACATCTTTCCCGGCTACTTTTTCGATAAGCAATTCAAGGAAATGAAACTCTGTCAGTTTGTATTTTACAATGGTTTCCGACGGCAATACAACTGCCAGGCCAGATTCTTTAGAACATTCCCACTGAAATGGCTCATTTGGTTCAGCTACTTTTTCACCGTCACCATTATAGACGGCAAGTAGTTTACCCGACACCATATCACCAGGTTTAACATCAAATTCTTCGTAAATTTCATCAGGTAAGTGCCACCACAGGGCTCTAAACCCTGTTTTAACGTATCCTCTCACAAGCATGGGGTCAAATCCACAAACCCCCACACGGCATTTAGCAGGCATATCTACCCTCCTTTTAGGTTTGTCAGAACTGCTTACGCAGACCCACCACTGAGTAAAAAATAGCCAATTCACGAAAACAGCATGTTAAGTCTTGCAAGCAGCCTGTGCCAGAACGACTCTCCAAATTGTTCACTGTCCGCATCGGCCAGTGCGTTGCGCAGATCCTTTACGTGATCGTAACAAAAATTCATAAAATCCCTGGCCTCGTCCTGGGTGAGATGCTGACATTCATACATTCGTTTAACGTATGGATAAACGTACATTTCGATCTCTTCCAGGTATTCTTCGACCAGGAACTCATTTCCACCATCGGGGGATGCGTACCCCAGGTAATTTTCTTTCCAATTGAGTACCATCCCCCTAAGGGCGTCCAATTCTTTTTGAACCTTTTCGTGCATACCTCTTTACTTCTTCTTCGGTTCAAAAGCGTAGCATTTTTTAATCACGTTAAAGTCTGCGACGCACCAGTAATGAGGCCAGTGAATCTTCATGCACCAACCGATAATGTCTGCTGGCGGGAAGCTGGAACCCTTGAGCACGGGTTTTAAATGCTTGCACTGCCAGCATATATGATCTGTCTGTTTTTCCGGGACAAGTACAGTATCCAGGAATTCTTCAGGCGTTAATTCTGCCATCTGCTACTCCTTTCTCTTACCATTCCTTAACTTCACCTTTTTTTAGTTTTTCCTGATACTCTTCCCATACCTCGGGGCTGAGTTTCTGGATATCCCATTTGAAGCCATGGCTGCCAGCGATCCCAGAACAGGGTGGCTGCGGACACCAGCCTCTAACTGGTCTGCCCCTAATGCTGAATTTGACCATGTCTGCTCTTCCAAGGTAGATGTGTCTTGGTAGGCAATTGTATGGTCTTGTTCTACCCTCGGTACCGGGAAGGTAATTGTCATAACCATCGAGAGGTTTGTCCGCGTAAAGGGGCATAATATCGGGTTCTTCACCGGGTCTTTCCTCAGGCCCCTTGTACATGAATCCCTGGATCATGTGTATGTAGTAAACGGTTCCGCATTCAGCACAGTTTATTTTCCCTTCCCAGTTCCAGAAGCAATACGGATCAAGGTAATTCACCGTATTGCATATCTTTCCGTCAATTTCTTTCTTGCACCAAATAATATCACACACGGCGCTCTCCTCCTTTTTAAATCCAGCTCTTCTCATACCATTCTTCAATCTTGCTTACCGGGTAGCCGAGCAATTCATGGTAAATCCTGACATTGTCGGCACCAACTGGTCTCCAGATCCAGAAAAGCCTACGAGGTGTTTTTTCCATCAATCCAGCGCTGTATGTACCGTGCTGGAGAACATCGCCAAAAATTGGATCCTCTAGCCATCGTACCGTGCCTCTCTGACGGAAATGTTCACATTCATAAACCTCGCGGTCATTTCTTACCGGTTCAGCAAGAAGCCCCGCATCCTGCAGTGTTTTTACAACTTCCGATCTTGACTTATCGGATGCCCATTTTTCTAGAGCCGCGTAAATCTCTACCTGTGCCTCTGCCTCTACTCTGTCCTTGTGGGCTTTATATTTTTCATAGAGTTCCTTATTGCCGGTAATGTCGCAGAGCTCTTTAAAATCAGCATCCTGGAAGGCACTTACCATTACATACCTGGCCTCGTACTTATCCTGAGGATTTATGGCATCCGGAAAATCAGATTTACCACAGAGGATGATGCCGTGCACGCACAACTGAGTATCCCAGTTACCCCAGCGCTGGCGGACTATTCCGAATCTACCATAAAGAGGTGCTGTGTATCCGAGGGCCCTTGTTGCCGC
The DNA here is from genome assembly GCA_026983715.1 of Desulfobacterales bacterium. Classification (GTDB taxonomy): domain Bacteria; phylum Desulfobacterota; class Syntrophobacteria; order B119-G9; family B119-G9; genus B119-G9. The sequence goes on along the minus strand of JALSTM010000003.1, from coordinate 5,455 downwards.
TTGCACCTGGGAGAATTCGATCATTGTGCCAAGGCCGGTTTTTCTCCTCCAGAGAAGTGCGGCAAGGATACCGAAGGTGATCTGGGTTCCGGAGTACCAGTCAATACACCAGTTAGAATGCTTCGTACAGTGGCCTCCCATGAATTCATGCATACCAGTGACAGATGCCAGCCCTGCGTGGGCCTGACCGAGAATGTCGTAAGAACCTCCGAACACTTTCGGTCCATAACCGAAACCACCGCCCCAAACGTAAATGAATCTCGGATTCAACTCCTGCAGATAGCGGTAACTTTGTTTCCAGCGATCAAACGTACCAGGCCTGTAGCACTCGGTAAGACCATCCGACATTCTAACCAGTCGATAAAAGGCTTCCTTCATTTCATCGATATGGTAATCCATCGTTATGTGGTACTCGTTCGGGTTGGCGTTTAAGAAGCCCATGCCGGTACCGGTAACGGGCCTGCTGTCATGCAGAGGATAGAGGTAGCATTCATTAAACGGTGATGTATGCCTCATCGGGTCGCCCATCCTGGGCATTTCGACCTTGATTACCTCGGCCCCGAGCTCTGCAAGGTTAGACACTGAATGGGGAGTGAAAATGTACATTGTTGTACTTAACCACCTAATGCCCTTCAGAGCCTGCGGTTTTGTCATTTCGTTACCCGGATCAAAAGCCTTACGACAGAATTCCTCATAAGGCATTTTCATTTCTTCGAGTTCTTCCTTGCTCTTGGGGCCTGGCAGATCCTCCAATCTTGTTACTCTTAAATCTTTTGCCATTATATTACCCCCTTATCCTTTAATTCGTTAACTTGAGATTGACCCATTCCTAACCACTTCTGATAGATCTCGTAATTGTCCTTTCCTAGAGGTCTTCCCATCCATTTTACTCTGTGAGGTGTTCTCATTTGGAAGGAATTCGGAGATGCAGAGTAAAGGATGGTTCCGTATTGATCACTATCAATGGTATAGACCCATGGACGATACTTGAAGTGTGGGAACTCGGCTACTTCGTCAATAAAGAGAATCGGACCGGCAGCGATTTCGTATTCTAGCAATTTCTGCTCTGCCTCGATTCGGTTCAAATCTCTTAACCATCTAGTGGTTAAGGTATAAGTCTTGATCAAGGCCTGGAGAGCGTTTCTGGCGCCCATCTCTTTGAGCAATGGGTCTTCGTGAATCAGACGACCGAATTGTGGATAATCTCTTTCAATACACATCCCGATCCTGTACCAGAGACGGTCAGTCTGTCCACCGATCATCATGTAACCATCTTTACATGGGTTCCACTCGTACTGGTTCAAGTTCGGGTCCCATGCACCAGTACGTGCCTTGATGCTTCCATTGAAGCCATACCAGCCGATGTCAAAGTCAAGGATGTCCATCTGTGATTCTGCGCCAGTGACCTCGATAAACTGACCTTCTCCGCTGAATTCATCTCTCCAATAAAGTGCTGCAAGAATACTGCATGCAGCCTGCTCGCCTGCGACATAATCGGCAAACCAGACCCCTGATCTCGTAGGATCACCACCTTTACCTCGAGGTAACTGGTCTGGCGGGAAGCCGGTATTGTGAACAAATGAATTGGCACAACCGCCAAAAGGTTCCAATGTCCATTGACCAAACTTAGAAAGCTTATCCTTGTAAGGCCCCCACGAGCCACGGACCCCTATCCAACAATAAACAAGTCCCGGGTTAAGCTTGGAAAGTTGCCTGTAGCCAACGCCAAGCTCATCCATGTATCCCGGAGGGTACTCTTCAATCAGAACATCTACGTTCTTGGCAAGATTCTTATAAATCTCCCGACCCTCTTCAGTTTCAATATTGAGGGTAATTGAATACTGGTTTCTCATTTCATGGATGAATTCGAGACCGCATTTTTCGCCGGTTTCTTTATCCTCTAGCATGTATTCTTCCCTGCCAAAGGGCGTTAACTTGCGGAGAGGATCACCTTCCGGCGGTTCAATATTAATAACTTCTGCCCCTGCCTCGCCCAGGAGTGATGCACAGAACTTGTTGCCCAGTCTCCAGAGTCCCATACAGAGAACTTTTAGACCCTGAAGTGCTTCCGGTTTGCCAAAGCTATATTCAAAACGAAGATTGTCTTCACACCATTTACCAAAGTCGGTAGCTTTTCGCTTTGCATATACCGCCGCAACCTCTTCCGGGGAAGGTGGCGGTGTAACCGGCCAGGGCCTAATGTCGGGGCTCATTAGATCCAGAGTGTCTTCCCGACTATTAATTTCAATTTCCCTTTTTTCCGGTGCCATTCAAATCCCTCCTTTAATCCAATTTTGGAATACTGCCTAACCAAACGTCACTCAAAATACTGCTGTCTTTTAAATGCCTCTAATTCACCTCCTTCCTTATCAGAATGAATATCCATTATTAAAATGGAAGCCATAACATGCCTTCATTCTCTGATGATGGCAGACTTTATGAGTCTATCCTCACCTCCTTTCCTGCGCGCTTATCGAGAAATGATTCACTAAAGGATTAAATGATTGATAAGTATTAATATTTTGGCTTATTGGAGACTGTAACTTAACGGTTTCCGTTACAAAAGAACGATTAAGCTATCTAAGCTAAGGGTAATCTCGCGCTCTTAAACCAAGTGCTGGTACATATACTCGGCACGTCACACCCGCGAGGCCGAGAATAAGAATGCGGTTTGTAAATTTACCCGTTGCGCACTCAATTTCCGCGAGGAGTGTAGAATTTCAGAATGAGGTGTCACTGGAGTGAAAAGAGTTAGAAAAACCGCTTGATCTTTCCGCATGTGTGCTTCTAAATATATCCAAAATAAGCCCTTTGTCAAGGGAAAAAGATTATGTGAAAATATTCTTTTATTGTCATAGACAATTTTTCTGTTAAAGAATATGTTATGGAAAGATCAAAGAGAAATGTGAAAACGTTACTTTCTTATAATTCCTGAAAAAAGGTAAAAGGGATAATTCTTGGTTCTCAAAGTCGCTTTTTTATTCTAATAATGTTTCGAAGTGAAAATGTTCTTTCATAGAATCAAAAAACGGGGAGTAAAAAGATGATCGATGCAATAGTTAAAGTACCGGTTGTTGTCCGTTTTGGAGACACGGACCCCTATGGGGTGGTTTATTTTGTATCTTATTTCAGGTACTGCCACTGGGGAATCGAGGAGTTTTTAAGGCACCTTGGTCTTGAACCGAATAATATTTTTAGAAACAGGGAAGAAGGCTTTGGGCTTCCCGTGGTGGGGGCTAAATGTGATTTTTACAAACCCGTGTGGTACGGGCAGAAGCTTGAACTTCAGGTGAGCCTAAAACAGGTAAAATCAAAGGTTGTTGTGTTTAATTTCGAGTTTTACAGACCACCTGAAGAAGGCTTAATCGCCAAGGGTGAGGCAACTCTCGTCGCTATAGGGTCTGACTGGAAATCTAGGGAGCTTCCGGATGTGTTGAAAAAGAAGATTGTATAAAACCCCGGTAAAAAGTGTGGTCGCACAGGAAAGTAACCAGTACCACAGGGCGTATTAAGGGAAGATCTGATTAATTCCGATTTCTAGGGCCACCAATCAATTAAACAATTACGCCAAGCACAACGCGAAAACCGCCATCCCGGCGGAGCGAAGCGCAGAGCCGCAATCTGGGAGTCTCTAACTGGATGCCGTATCGAGCCCGGCATGACGTGCAAGAGGCCACTGACAAACTAACTAATTAATCAGAGCTTACTAAACCTTATCGTGGCGAGATGGGAGCCTGGAGAGTTCGGGAAAGCGTTTCAAAATGAAAAGATGTGTTAGGGTTTCTTACTTGATTGGGCGTAAAAAGTGATTATAATATAGGTGGTCATATCTCCCGATTTGCTGAGTAGGCCAGATGGTCGCTGGCTTTACGGCAGTTTTTCTGCTGGGAAGCGAGAGGAAAGTCCGGGCTCCGCAGGGCAGGGTGCTGGGTAACGCCCAGTCCCGGTGACGGGAAGGAAAGTGCCACAGAAAATAGACCGCCGAGCACTCAAGCCAGATACATAGGTTATTTTCGAAACTCTGTGATGGCAAAGACTCTTTTTGCAAGGGGTCGATAACTTAACATTGAGTGCTTGGTAAGGGTGAAACGGTGAGGTAAGAGCTCACCAGTCCTGCTGGTGACAGCAGGAGCTAGGCAAACCCCACCCGGAGCAAGACCAAATAGGAGAACGCTTGAGGATGGCCCGTCCGAGTTCTCGGGTAGGTCGCTTGAGGTTGCGGGTAACCGCAGCCCTAGATAAATGACCATCACCCCGCACCCATTTTTGGAAGCGTTGGGTTTTCTGCGATGCATAGGTTCTGACAGAAGTTTTACGAAAGGGGGAAAGCCTTTCTTAAAATGGGTGCAGGGAACAGAACCCGGCTTATGGCCTACTCAGCTTTTTATTTTTTCCTTTTTCCCACCCCGAATTATTTGTTTGTCATTTCAGAATGCTTCAATTAAAATCTTTCCCACCCAGGAATTCTTAAATGCTGTTCGTATTGACACCCGACAAAATTTATGTGGGGGCTTATGGAAGTTGTCGCCATAATTGCCGCAGGCGGTCGCGGGCAAAGAATGGGAATGGGAACCTGTAAACAGTTTATAAAACTGAAGGGTACAAGTATTATTGCAAGAACGATTTCCAAATTCCAGCAATGCCCTGCCGTCCATGGCATTATTGTCGGTGTCACGCCGGGGGAGGAAAAATTCTTTCACGAAAACGTAATGCCTGAACTCGGCCACGATAAGTTAGTTGAAATTGTTACCGGTGGCGCTGAAAGGGATCAAACGGTGTGGAACTGCATTAAACGACTTCCCGAAACTTGCAAGATTGTACTGGTTCATGATGGTGTGAGGCCGTTCGTTAGCACCAGGTTGATTGAACAAGTAGTAAGTGAAACTCTCAAAAAGGGTGCCGTGATTCCGGCACTCGAGGCTGAAGAAACTACAAAAAGGGTTCTTGGCTATACTGTAGTAGAAACTCTAAACAGAAAAGAGATTTGGCTTGCTCAAACGCCTCAAGGTTTTAAAAAAGACATACTTGTAAAAGCATACCTGGAGGCCAAGAAAAAAGGATTGAGAGGGACTGATGATGCTTCTCTCGTCGAGTATCTTGGGGAAACGGTTCATGTAATAAGTGGGGATAAAACAAATATAAAGATAACTACTCCGGCTGATTTGAAACTTGCACTTTGTTTATTGGAAAGCGAAGCGTAGAGCAGGACTCCAGTTCCATATAGACTGGATACCGGATCGAGCCTGCCCCTGACTAGATCAGGGGGGCGGCGGACGTGCAAGTGGTCCCTGGCTATTTGAGTAATTAATCAGAGGTTCCTACCAATAGAATGAAGGAAACAATTATGCGAATCGGTATTGGATACGATGTACATGCTTTTGCTGAGCGGAGAGAATTAGTCCTGGGGGGTGTTAAGATACCATATCGAATGGGGCTATCAGGACATTCTGATGCC
>JALSTM010000002.1 GCA_026983715.1 Desulfobacterales bacterium | reverse complement strand
TATTCAAGCTTACAGTTTTAGCTGCTGCTGCTAGATTCTTCGTACACCCACCGTTATACCTTAGTTGACATAACATCTTCCTCCGCGCCTGAGAATCCCAACTATTGCTACATAAAATGGATTACCGTTGGAGAAGAATCGCGGAAACTAAACGTCGTTACTTGATTTCAAAGATGCTGGAGTCAAAAAACTACCAGTTCAGGGTTCGTCACGAGCCGTCTACACCAATTAGAGCAAACCACGTCTAGCAGCCATTCGAAAGGCAATGGGAATTGAGATCATATACATAAAAATGTGATAAGTATTTTATGCAATTATTTACCAATCGCATTAGAAGGTCAAGAAAAAAACAGAGGTAATTTTTATCTCAAATTGCTATTTTCCATCCTACCCTACGCTACGCTCCGGCTAAAGCGGAATATTTTGAATCACTCTCGTCCTTTTCCTTTACCGGTTACTTTTAGGACGCTTCTCAAGTATTATCCTGAATCCGGGACGAAACTTTATGGCTAATTTGTATAACAAGTCTAAATTACACATTATTGGCTAGATGGCCAGGATGGATTATCCTCCACTTGACAAGCAATCTTTTTACGCCTTGTGACCACGGATTCAGGTTCCTGTCAGGGACATAGGAAGCTTTTTGAAGCGATTGACTGAAGACCCGCTGTTTTTCCTTGCCTCAGCAACGGGGGAGACAGCAGGCCGGCACTCATTTAATACATATACATAATGGGTAATCAAATATTTCTGTGAATATTATACCCGAGATAGGATACTTTGAAGGCGATATCCTAAAGTGGGAGCGTGGAATGGGGAGGGGGAGGCGTCCCCCGTTGCTGAGGTGTAGTTAAAAACCAGGGTCGGAAGGCAGGCAGAAAAAAGCTTTCCATGTCCCTGGAAACGATTTTCATTTAAGCTTTAAATTAGCTTGAAATAGTAGAATAGAGTATTATATAGTTTCTTACAGGGTCTTTGCCTCAACGTAAATTTTGCCCACCGCAAATTTTAGACTGATGTTGAACAGAGAAACTCTGAGGTCGTAAAACAAAGACACATTAAATAATTAGGGCATTTGGAATGAAAATCCTGGTACTAGACGATGACAAGGCAATCTGCCACGTGCTATCAGATTTTCTTACCAACCAGGGCTACCTTGTGGAAGTGTGCCACACCGGTGAAAGTGCAATCCAGTTATTCCAAAGAAATCTTTCGGACATAGCACTCGTTGACATCAAGCTACCCGGAATAAGTGGCATCGAGACGTTAAAAAAGCTCAAATCCATATCACCCGATACAGAAGTCGTTATGATTACCGGCGAAGGGGATATTTCCAGTGCCATTGAAGCCCTTGAATATGGCGCCTTTGCATATATAAGAAAACCTTTCGACCTCTACGACCTGCTCTCTACGGTAAAAAAGGCCAGAGAGCGGCAGATAATGAGGAAGAAAAACATCGAGTATGCAAGAAAGCTTGAAAAGCTAGTCCAGAGTCAATCCGAGGAACTAAAACGGGAAAAATCAATTAAGGAGATGATTTTCTCTCACACCCTTTCCGCCATTCTTGTTGTTGATTCTGGGCTCAAGATTGTTAGCATAAACGAGGCTTTCAAAAAAATGTTCGGGCTAAATGAAGGTGAGACCCAGGGAATGTATCTGTGTGATGCAATCGGGTGGTCAGCCAACAAGTCAAAGTCGGAAGACAGCAACTTGTGGCAGCTACCTGAGCAACTGCGGCAGGTTATCGTTCACAAGATTCCCATAAAACACCTGGAAATCCAGTGTACTTTGCCCAACAAGCAGACAAAATATTTTCACCTTCAGGCGTTTCTCCTTCCGGAAATAGCCATGTCAGAACCTTTACTTTGCATACTTCTCGACGACATTACCGACGCTACTTTAATCCGATTAGAAAAGGATAGGACTCACAAGGAACTCCAGTGCCTGTACAAGATTAGCGAATCAATTTCAGAGTCCAGGGAAATCCAGGAACTCGTGGAAATTACCGCACACGCCATATATGACGCAATGGATAAAACCCACATACGTGGAGTGGCCGTGGAGCTTGATGGTTGGTATGCCCAGTATCCCGACACTTCTAACCTGGAAAACCAGAAAAAGGCACTGGAGGTTAAGATAAACATCGATCAAATAGATAGGGGGGAGATACGCCTCTGGACCCGGGATTCCAATTACAAGCCCTACAGGGAAACATCCTTGTGCAGGGAGATTGCCAAGCGCTTGGCCCAGACTGTTGAAACCCAGGAGAGAAACATCGAACTTTACCACTCCGGGCAACTTGCATCCCTCGGAGAAATGGCAGCGGGGGTTGCTCATGAACTGAACCAGCCGTTGAGTGGTATAAGAACTTTTGCAGAAAGTGTAATCGTTGGATCCAAGCAGGGTTACCTGGAAGTGAGTGAAAAGATACTGAGCAAGCAGCATAAAATTATTAAGCAGTGCGAAAGAATGGAAAAAATCATAAATGATTTGCGAATTCTTAGCAGGGATACATCCAAGGAAGAAATGATGCCTGTGGACCTGGTGGAAGTAGTTGAATCCGCCCTTCAACTCCTAGGCACTCAACTGAAGGTTCACGGTATTACTGTCATCAAGAACTACGACAATGGGAAATACATGACACTAGGGCATTTTAACAGATTAGAACAGGTAATGATAAATCTCCTCACGAATGCCAGGGATTCCCTGGATGAAAAAGAGGAGAAAATAAAAAATAATGAACTGGCAGTATCCAGGGATTGGAAAAAGGTAATAGAGATTAACGTCGGTACCTCCATGAAAAATAATAGGCGCCACGTGCGGTTCTCCGTCCTGGATAATGGTCTAGGACTAAGCCAGGATACCATCAGGCATATTTTCAAGCCATTTTACACCAGAAAACCCTTCGGTAAGGGCACGGGCCTTGGGCTTTCCATTTCTCGCAGAATAGTTCAAGAACACAAGGGAATGATAGAGGTATATCCACGAATCGGTGAAGGGTGTGAGTTTGCGGTCTTTCTTCCTGAGCTTTCAACATCTCAAGAAACAAAAACTTCGAATGATAAATGAAAAGATTGTTTTAATCTGGGCATTGGTAGTAGAATATCAAGAAAACATGAGGCAACGGATAGATGAACCTGGAAAGAAATTTGAACCTGCTATTGATTGACGATGAAGAAGTAATCCACGATAGCATTGGGGACTTCCTTAGAGAACAGGGCTACCGACTCATTTCCGCATATTCCGGTGAAGAGGGGCTCGAAATTCTCAAAAATCGTTCCATTGATATTGTAATTACAGACATTCGAATGCCTGGTATAGATGGCCTGGATGTCCTGAAAGAGATTCATCGAACAAACCAGGACGTTGAAGTGATTATTATGACTGGCCATGGTGACTTGTCCAGCGCCATAACGGCCATCAGAAACGGTGCCTTCGATTTTTTTACCAAGCCTGTAAAACTTGATGAACTCTTGATAGCGCTTCAGAGGACTGAAAAATACCAGCGATTGAAGCGAGAAAATGAGTTTTACAAGCAGAAACTTTCCCAGCTTGATAGTTTCATAAAGGTAGATTCCCAGACCACCTTTATAGGAAAGAGCAAGGAAATTTTCAAAGTACTGGACATAATCAAAAGAGTAAGTTCAACTAACTCAACCGTGGTAATCTACGGCGAAACGGGGACAGGGAAAGAACTGGCGGCTCAATTAATTCACCAAAACAGCCCCAGGGCCAACGAAGTATTCCTTGCCGTCAATTGCTCTTCAATGCCGGAAAACCTCATCGAAAGTGAGCTGTTCGGACACGAGCGCGGAGCGTTTACGGATGCTAAAAGAACAAGGCTCGGCTACTTTGAACTTGCTCACAAGGGGACCCTGTTTCTTGATGAGATAGGTGACCTGCCGTTGAGTGCTCAGGCTAAGCTTCTGAGAACCCTTGAAAAGAAGGTCATTCGACGTGTCGGAGGCGAAAGGGAAATACCGGTTGACGTCAGAATAGTGGCTGCAACAAACAAGGACCTGGAAATAGAGGTTGCCGAAGGAAGATTCCGGCAAGATTTATACTTTAGGCTAAACATAATCACCATACATCTTCCGCCTCTTAGAAAAAGAGGAGACGACATACTGCTGCTTGCTGATTACTTCCTTCATAAGCTATCCAAGGACACCCAGCGCAAGGTGAGCGGAATCTCCCTTGAAGCCAAGAAACTCCTGAGGAAGTATTCTTTCCCTGGAAATATAAGGGAACTTAGAAACCTGATCGAGAGAGCAATCTTGCTCTGCCAGGGAGATGAACTGACTCCTGAGGATTTTCCAAGCCTGAGTGAAGGGGAAGTCTCACCACTTATCACCGCCAAGGCTGGCTTGCCATCACTAGATTTGAACCTACTTGAAAAGATGGCCCTCGAAGAGGCTCTCGCCCTGGCAAAAGGTAACCAGTCAAAGGCTGCAGAACTCCTGGGTATCGGAAGGGATGCGTTACGCTATCGCATAAAAAAACACAGCCTGTCTCTGCAGTGACGCTTTTTTACAAAAACCTCAATCCGTGATTGACAACCTGGGCAGAAGATGCAAGGAAAAATCCGGCGGACTATAGTACGCTATGTCCGGCGGGCGATGACGCCGAAGATGCGGTGCAGGTGGACGACCCGTAGGGCGGAAGAACATTGCTTGACAAGTGAAGTATAGTCCTGCGCGGCTCTATGGCCAAGAATCAACAATTTAAACATGTTGTATAGATCAGCCATAAAGCACCGTCACGGATTTAGGTAACAATCAGCAAGTTAAACTTGTCACGCAAATCAGCAAGAAAGTTTTGTCATAGATTCAGTAAAAAAGCCGCTCCTTAAAAGAAGCGGCTTCCTTTGGCTAAAACCTAATCTCCTTTTACTGTATAACCGTTTCCATGTAACTGAAAATATCTCCTACAGACTTAATTTTCTCGGCTTCCTCGTCCGGGATCTCCACGTCGAACTCCTCTTCAAGGGCCATTACCAGCTCCACAACATCCAGAGAATCCGCACCCAGGTCATCGATGACCTTGGCTTCAGGAGTAATTGCTTCACGCTCAATTCCCAACTGGTTTGAAATAATATCAATTACTTTTTCTTTCATCTCATTAATACCCATAATTCTCTCCTTGTTTTTCTGAAATTATTTTCTTTCCATCAGCCAAATGGAATTACATACAGCTTCAATTCTTAACGTTAATAGAATTTTATACCCACCGCTTTCCAATTCTTTTATCACCCCCTTCTAAGTGTTGATCACCTCACTTTAGTCACCATCAACGGCAACCCGATTCACCATTCTTTCAAGGATATGCCTAGGTCAGCAATCCTGTTCCTATCAAATATCGGACCAACTGCGTATTTATCTTCAACAAAACCGTAAAAGATGGTCTCCAGAACCGTGGGAAGATCGTCCAACAATGAATAAGAACAGTCCCTGGATATCCACTTTTTCATCACACCGTCCACGAAACCCATTACACCATAGAAAACTGTAAGGAAGTCCACATCCTTTAGCAAACCTTCTCTCGCGGCTTCGTATATTTTTTTCTTGAGAGACGGAACGCGACGCAATATCTGCTTGAAATATAAGTCCTTGACCTTGGCTCCGTAGTCCCGCTGTTCCTGAACGAGGATCTTATAAAATTCTTTATTTGAATCAAAAAACTGGAAATACACCCGCAGATATTTCGCAATTATGGTTAATACGTCGTCTCTTTCGTCAAATACGGCATTTATTTTTGATTCCAGTTCTTTGAAATGCATTTCAACGAGGTCGGCAAAAACTTTTTCTTTATTTTTGAAATACCTGTACACGGTACCCTTTCCGAGCTTTGCCTTCTTTGCAATGGCATCCATGGTGGTTGCGTGAAAACCTTTCTCGGC
>JALSTM010000001.1 GCA_026983715.1 Desulfobacterales bacterium | reverse complement strand
TCAGATTGTCTGTACCAACAGCATGCCTGAAGGGCAGGCTTCTTTCCTTGAGCAGTTACACACTGCTCAAGGAAAAAAGAATATCCCTTTGCGCTCTTAGCGTCTTAGCGGTTCAAACTTGGTTGCGTCTTCGCTGCCTTAGTATGTGCTCCGCGTAACGATGAAACATATAATAGGTTTTAGAAAATTCTGATTAATTAGTTAGTTGACGGATTCTAGATTGGTCTCGTTCTAGTTGTTTAATTGATTGGTACTCGTAGAAATCTGAATTAATCAGAGCTTCCCATAGTTAAGGGTGTATCTCTGTTCAGCAGTTTTGGAGTTTCGGTCGAGGTTTGAGAAAAATATCTCAAATTGTTGCTTGTGACGCGCTCAAATTAATAGAGTTAGTTAAGAGGGGAAAATTTTTTTCTTGATATGTAATCGGTTAAAGTGTATGTTCAGTCGGAGCTAAAAAGTGACTGGGCAGAGGGTATAATTGATAATAAAATCTCAAGCTGGGTGAACTGAAATAGACCGCAATGGAAGACCTTACCTATATACCTCATTGGATAATAAATCTGGGGAAATACAAAATAACATTAAACAGTGTAACGCTTCTGACAACCTGGGGTCTAATGGTTTTTCTCGTTGTGTTCTCTGTTCTGCTCACAAAGAGGATCAGGACTGTCCCGGGGGGCTGGCAAACGATAAGTGAGATGCTCATTGACGGGTTTTACGATATGGTGATAGATGCTCTTGGGCCCGAGATGGGAGAGAAGTATTTCCCAATGATCGTTATTATGTTTATTTTCTTGGTTTTGTGTAACTGGATTGGCATTTTACCATACATGAGCGAACCCACGAAGGACATCAACACACCTCTAGGCCTCGGTATAATGGGCTTTTTCATAGCTCATGGTACTGCCATCAAGGTTAAGGGTTTCAAGCAATATATCAAGGAATATTTTCAACCGATTTTTTTCATGATGCCGCTTAACGTGGTAGGAGAAATTGCCAAAGTTATATCTATATCTTTTCGTCTTTTTGGAAACATCATGGGAGGTTCCATCATTATCCTTGTGGTATCTCACCTGGTTTATCAATTGATTTTACCACCGTTTTTATATGGATTCTTTGGTTTGTTTGTTGGCACTGTCCAGGCATTCGTATTCACGATGCTGACGATGGTATATATTTCCGTACAAATTAGATGATTTAAACTGTTTTTATCAAGGAGGTCTCAGAAATGGCATTTTCAGGTGCGGACTTGGTTAGAGCGGCAGCACTTCTAGGTGCTGGTATTTCAATGGGTTTTGGAGCAATCGGACCTGGTGTCGGGGAAGGATTTGCGGCTGGGAAGGCGTGTGAAGCAATTGGTAGAAATCCCAAAGAAGCGGGACTTTTAACAAGAACCATGCTGGTGGGTCAGGCTGTATCGGAATCTACAGGAATTTACTCGTTGGTGGTGGCTCTTCTGTTAATATTTGTAGTCTAGGTGCTCGAAGGATAGACTAGCATGGATATTTCCCACTGGGCAGAACTTGCGGCCTTCCTCGGGGCTGGCATTTCAATGGGATTTGGTGCAATCGGTTCCGGAATAGGGGAGGGGTACACTGCAGAAAAAGCTTGTGAAGGAATTGGTAGACAGCCATCAGCTGCCGGAGACCTTTTACGAATAATGCTCGTGGGCCAGGCGATGGCGGAAACTACAGGCATATTTTCGTTAATTGTCACATTGCTCCTTATATTCCAGAACTTTTCCCAGGCAAGTTTTATCCAGATACCTGCTTATTTTTCAGCAGGACTATGCATGGGGGCAGGAGCACTTGGGCCGGGCATTGGTAATGGTATGACAGCGGGGAAGGCTTGCGAGGCCATTGCCCGGAATCCGGAAACTGCCCCATTGATGATGAGAATAATGCTGATCGGTCAGGCTGTGTCACAGTCGACGGGAATTTATTCGTTGGTGGTTTCACTCTTATTGATCTTTGTCGTTTAGGGTGATTTAGGAAATCCACGGGGAGCAAAGATCTGTGATCGAAATAAATGCAACCATAGTACTTCAAGTAATAAACTTTCTGGTACTCGTTTACATCTTAAACCGATTACTGGTTAGACCGGTTATGCAAACGATAAGCGAGAGACGCAGGTACGTGGAAGAGAAATTTTCCAGGGTAGAAGAACTGGAGAAAAAGCGTGAAGCGGATCTCACCAAATACCAGGAAGAAATTTCGAAAGCCCGGAGCGAAGCTTCCGCAAAGCGTGAAGAGATAAAATCTGCGGGTGATAAGCAGAGGGCGGAATTGCTACAGAAAGCAAATGTAGAGGGAGAAAAGATTGTCGAAAACGTGAGGGCTGAACTGAACAAGGAAATCATCCACGTTCGAGAAGGGTTGGAAAAAGAGATAGGCGACATCGTCCTTCTTGTTACGGAAAAGGTTTTGGGGAGAAAGGCTTAGTTACCTATGAGAATGAGGCAAAGGTCCCATTATTTATTGGCTGTCTCGGTGATGCAGTTACTAATGCTTTTTGTCGCATCCGGATGTTTTGCGGCGGGCCTTAAAACGGGCAAAAGTACCTTTTGGGTCATCTGGAATAACGGGTGGAGGTTCTTAAACTTCGGCATACTGGTTTATTTTTTGGTTAAGTGGTTAAAGGACCCCTTGGCGAGTTTTCTTAAGTCTTACAGGGAATTAATTACAAAGGAACTAAAAGAAGCAGAAACGGCGGAGGAAAGGGCTAAGAAAGAATACGAGGAGGCGCAGAGGAGGTTACAGGCGCTTGATGACGAAATTACTCGGATACACGAACTTGCGGTAAAGCAAGGAGAGGCGGAGCGGGATAGAATTATTGAGGATGCAAAGAAACACGCGGAAGGAATTCTCGAACGTGCGCGAATAACTGCCTACATGATGGTTCAGGATGCCAAGAAGAAACTTCGGGATGAAATGGTGGAACTGATAATTAAAACGGCGGAGGAAAGGATTTCGAGAAGCATTAACGAGCAGGATCAACAAAGGCTGGTAGAAAGGTATGTAAAAACTATTGCCAGTACCCCGAAAAGTACCATTGGAGATATAGCTTGATATTATCTTAGCTTGAACATCTACAACAACATTCCTTGCCCTTGTTTTTAAGTTCCCCGACCAGTTTTTCTTTTGCTCTTTTAATCTCCAAGTATGTTGAACATTCGTTAATCTTTATGTCATCACTCACCAGAGATTGTATGATTCCTTCCTCGAACATCTTGATCCAGAATAATAGGCTTTCCCTGGTAACGTTTTTTACGTGGAAATAACCTGCATCCTCGACGTGTACCTGGCTTTCGAAGATTTTCCTGAGGTAGGCGAGGGCAAAGCGACCTATCCCTCTTTTCTTTTCTCCGATTATTTCTAACCAGAAAATAGTAACGTGTTTGATGCCGTTCTTATCAAGCGAAATACTCAGTTCTCCCTTGAACAGATCTGGCCATTCAAAGGCGAGAATTTCCATTGGTCCGTATCCCTTTAGAATGGTCAGAATATCTTTTATAGGGAGATCACCATAAGCCGATTTCCAAACAATATTTTTCCACACAACTTCAGGCACAGATCCACAATCCTACTATAGAGTCCAGATAAAGGTATCAACAAGTGAAATAACTCAGTGCGTTTTTATAAGGCTTACGGCCTTTTTTACCGCCTTGTCTAAGTCTTTCTGCCAACTGAAGTCACATACTTCAGGGAAGCTATCAACTGCTTTTGGGGGAATCTGGAAAGAGCTTAACGGCGCGCTCTCTGGAAAGCAATCCTTGCTTTCGTAAATTGCAATTCAGTAGTTTTTCTTGTTACAAAGGATTACGAGATATAGTCCTAACTGCTTAATTTCCCCATTCAACTCCGTACATAGATCCAAGATCTTGTCGCTGACTCTCTCGCCCATTATCGTTGGCCCTGGCTCGAATTGACGGTTGCTTTGATGCGGGACTTATTCTTGAACTGCGTTTGGATGATCTCATAAACGAAAAATTTTGTCAAGCATATTCCGTCGAGATGCAGATGGCCGAATTATTCTCGAATCTCGCACCCTCTGGGACGTCAATTTAAAGGGTTGGAAGATCGCGGTTGGTGTGAAATCAAGCGCCGTTGCGCAATTGGTAGTAAACACTTCTCAGATGTCTCTTGGGCACAAACAAGGGACAAATATTGGTAAGGGATTCCGTAGATCCGATTATCAGGTAACCGTCTTTTTCCAATACTTCGGCCAGTCTTTCAAAGAGTATCTTTCTGTCTTCCAGGCTGAAGTATATGGCCACGTTTCTGCAGAATATGATATCGAACTTTCCGATGGACTTAAAAGGGAGCATTAGGTTTAGTTTCCGAAAGGTACACATTGCCCTTATTTCGTCTTTTACCTTCCAAAAGTTACCTTCCTGGGTGAAGTATTTTCTAAGTATGTTTTGGGGTAGACCTCTTTCAATTTCAAACTTATTGTAGATTCCGCGGCTTGCCTGAGCAATTGCTTTGTCTGAAATGTCAGTGCCCAGTAACCTTATGTTATACTTCGAGGTATCGCCAAGAAGCTCCTTAAGCACAATGGCAATGCTGTAAATTTCCTGTCCCGTGGAACATCCCGCGCTCCATATCCGTATTCTGATTGCAAAAAGCCCAGAGGACTTACTTGATCTTTTGTCTATGAGATCAGGAATTATCTTGTTTTTCAAGAGTTCAAAAGGGGAGTTATCCCTGAAAAAAAGAGTTTCGTTGGTTGTTATTGCATCTATGACCTTTTGTTCAAGTCTCCTGTTGGCTCTTGCTTTCCGGTATAACTCTTCGTAACTTTCACATTTCAATTCCGTTAGAAGGTTTGTAAACCTGTTTTCGATGAGGTAGGCCTTCTTCTCATCAAGGACGATGCCTGATATGTCCTTGATCCATTTTGCCAGTAGCTGTAGTTCTTGTGGTGTGATTTTTACTTTTTGCATTAAATAATTCTCTTGACAGGCTTTATTTAACGGTTTTGACAATTTCCGTTGCTATCTGGTCGAGGGGGGACACGAGGTCTGCTATACCCTCTTCGATCGGCTTTTTGGGCATGCCAAATACAACGCAACTTTCTTCGTTCTGTGCTATGATTGTGGCACCGAATCTTTTCATAAGTTTTAATCCTAGGGTGCCATCAGATCCCATGCCTGTCATAATTACACCCGTTGCCTTACTTTTGTAAGTATGTGCTACGGACCTGAAGAGATAGTCGGCAGACGGTTTACAGTTATTCTCTGGGGGATCGTCAGTTATTTTGATATGCTTGCTCCTGTTGCCTCTTGCCGAGGCAATTTTCATCTGTTTGCCGCCAGGAGCTATGTACACGTAATTAGGCCTGATTTCTACCCCGTCCTTTGCTTCGACAACTTCCAGACTGCTTTTTGAATTTAAGTTCTTGGCCAGGCATGCGGTAAAGAGCGGCGGCATATGCTGAACAATTAAAACCGGGACACCAAGGTCTCCCGGCAACCTGGGGATAACCTCTGCAAGGGCGTTAGGTCCCCCGGTAGAGACGCCTATGGCTACAACCTCAGACCTCACCTTTTTATCCCTTAGCTTTGGCTGCCGGAGCACTGTTGACTGTTGCGTTGCCTCTTTCGTTTCTTCTTTCCCGGTCGGAGTCGCGGGTCTGCCCTTCGAAAGCAATCTTTTTATCTTCTTCTTGCTTGAAAAGGCTTTTATGATTGGTTCTATGGAAGAACTTATGGCTTTTTTACTTTCTTCCATGGAACCGGTCTCAGGTTTGGGAATGAAGTAAAAAGCTCCCAGTTCAAGAGCCCTCATCGTGGTTTCTGCCCCCCTTTGGGTAAGGGTGCTAACCATTACAACACCTACATCTAGACCTCTTTTTTTTATCTCTTCCAAGACCTGAAGTCCGTTCATTTCAGGCATTTCAACATCAAGAGTAATAAGGTCGGGTTTAAGTCTTTCTATCATGGAAATAGCGACTTTGCCGTTTTGTGCGGACCCGATAACCTTAACACCGGGAATCTCTTTTAATACATCACTAACTACTTTCCTGTAAATTATCGTGTCATCAACTACCAGTACCCTAAGTGATAAATTGTCCGCCATTTTAACGTATTCCTTTATCTACTCATTAATTATTATTCTTCATTATTCTTCGCTTTTCAAAGCTTCATCCAAATTCAGAATACCCACAAGTACTTTTTCGTCTTTTAACACTCCTTCAAAAAATCTGCCCTGAATGTCTTCTAGATTTGCCGGAGCAGGTTCAACTTTCTTCTCGTTAGCCTCCACAACGTCTCCAATCCTATCAACCAGCAGTCCCACATTCTCTCCCCGGTGGTTTATGATAATGTTTCTACTCTCTGATGTAATTTGTGCCGGAGA
This sequence comes from Desulfobacterales bacterium, assembly GCA_026983715.1. GTDB lineage: Bacteria > Desulfobacterota > Syntrophobacteria > B119-G9 > B119-G9 > B119-G9. The sequence continues at coordinate 20,146 of JALSTM010000001.1, read as the reverse complement.
AAGTCCCAATTTTCTCCCCAGGTCAATTATCGTTACTATTTCTCCGCGCAGGTTCAATACGCCCAGAACGTAATCAGGGGCTTGGGGTACTCTGGTCATGTCTATAAGCTTGTTTATCTCCTGGATCTTTCTTATATCAATACCGCAGAGAGCATCCCCCAAATAGAATGTTGTAAGCTCAGTTGTTTTATTGTCTTTACTATTAAAATCTTTTCTTTCCATCCCGGGACTCTTTTAAATAGTATTATTAAATAAGGAAAGTTACACCTTGTACTTTTTTACTAATTCTAGAAGTTGTTCAGCTAGGACATGGAGGTCCTCCGCACTTTGTTGTACCTGGCTACAACTACTGCTCATCTCGCTTGCAGCTTGATTTACCTCTGCTATGTCTCTTGCAATCTCACTTGAAACACTTGAGTTCTGTGCGACATTTTCCGTTACTTCCTGGATAGAATGTGAGGTTGTGACAATATTTTCCGAGATATCTTTTGTCGTAACTGATTGCTCTTCAATGGCTGCGGCTATAGTGGACGTAGCCTGGTCCAATTCTTCAATCACGTTGGCTATTTTTTCGATCTCCTTTACGCTTTGACCTGTGGTGTTTTGGATCACCTCTATCTTATTTTGTATTTCCTCTGTTGCGTCTGCGGTCTGCCGAGCGAGCTCCTTAATTTCATTGGCAACTACTGCAAATCCCTTTCCTGCCTCACCTGCTCTTGCAGCTTCAATGGTTGCGTTTAATGCAAGTAAATTCGTCTGCTTTGAAATTGCCATTATTATGTCTGTTACCTGCCCGATTTCTTGGGCAGCCTGTCCAAGTTGATGTATTTTACCCGTGGTGTTTTGGGTCTGGTTCGATGCTTGCTCGGTTATTTTCCTCACTGATTCCGACTTTTCGGATATTTCGTTAATTACAGACGTCATTTCCTGTGCTGCTTTTGCTATTTCAGAAACTTTAACGGATGCCTTTTCAAGCTCTTCAGCCACGACGCTCGAATTAGTACTCATTTCCTCAGCAGCAACAGCGACCATGTTTGATCTATCGTGTACATTTTCTGCATTTGTAAACAAATCAGAGGAAAGGTTGTTTAACAGGTTAGAGGAATCATTCAGTTTATTCGAGTGCTCACCTATTTTCTGGATAATACTGGCCACCGATTTTATAAAGTTATTGATCCATAATGCCATCTTGTCTATTTCGTCTTTCAGTGCTTTTTGTACAACGACGCAGTCGGAACATGAATTAACCTCGCCGGACACAATTTTCTGTGCTAAAATTTTACCTTCAGCGTTTGAGCCCACAGTATTCCAGCAATTTCCGGAACTGTTATACTCCGGACACTGCGTTGTCTGACAATTAGTTAGCTTTGAGCAGTTTATTTTTCCCATGGGTATTCTTTTTGTTAGATCACCTTCTTCGATCATTGCCTTTATGGTGGTGTATGAATTTTTGAGAGGGCGATTAATCAGCCTTTCCATGATGAAGTTTATGATTGCTATAAGAAAGAAAATTGATACTAGTGAAAGCAAGACAAAAAGGTAGACGGATTTCTTGATATGAGCAAGTCCCTGAGTGACATCCATGGGAATTGCTACTACACCCAATGCCTTTCCGGAGAAATCATGGAGAGGGCTGTACAGAACCAGGAGATCCTTTTCATTCTTTTTTCTTTTTTCCAAAATCTCTTTATCATCATTAACTACTTTTTTGAGTGTATCAACGGGCAATTGATCGGTATAAAAGTCGCCGGTTTTTGTGTAGAGTTTGAACTTGTCCCCATCTCGAGTAAAAATGAATACATCGTAACCGTACTTCTTTTTTAAGTGCATTAATAAGTGGGCAGAAAGGCCTGTTCCGAATTCCACCGTTCCAGTATGTTTTCCCATGTAGAACACGGGGACTACACCCCTGATACCAATTCCGTATCTTCCTCTATCCAGTCCTATTTTAGGTGTTTTATCCCTATTTGCTTCAAGCACAGTAGGTCTTATTCTGCTCAAATCATCCCCAAACTTGTCCGGTTTGTGCAACCGCAAAAAAGAGATAGCAGGCGGCAAGTGAAATTGAAATTGCTGGAGATTAATTTTTTTCTTCACCGCATTGAAAACCGGAAGCATGAGTTGTTTCAGTTTCTCTCGATCCCTGTTAGCGAAGGCTTCTTGCACTCCTGGAAGGTTTGCAACGAATTCTGCCAGAGAATACGAGGTGTAAGAAGCATCGGCTATTAATTCCGAAACCTGGCTGACTTCCTTTTCAAGTGCTGTTCTCTTATCTTCATAGAATCCATTCAACTTGTCAGTGGCGTCATAGATGATAAAAGCCGCCATGGCTAGTGTTATCAACAGTGTTACTGAAACAAGTAACTTGGCTTTTATGGTCTGAAGCTTGATTAGATTGGCCATGGTATAAAACCCCTTTAAAAAGTACCTCAATTCGTTTAAGCGCACTGGTTTAGAATCGATATTTATGGTCTTTCGAAACCATATATTTCACCGGCTATGATCGTCATGAGCTATTCTTGTAATTCTAAGGATTATTATCCACCTTAAACCTGGAAACGATTTCTTGGAGTTGCTGAGCCAAGCGTGAAAGTTCCTGGGCGCTTATATTTAACTGGCTACTCATACTTGACATCTCGCTTGCTGTTTGATTCATGTCAGTGATATCCTGGGCAATCTCTCCGGCTACAGTCGAACTCTGTGTAACGTTTTCAGTTACTTCCTGTATACCTTCGGATGCCTGTACCACGTTGTTAGCAATTTCCTGCGTAGTAACAGACTGCTCCTCCACCGCGGCGGCGATGGTGGATACGATTTCATTTACGTCGTTTATGACCTTGGAAATCTGTTCTATCTCGGAAACGGTATTTCTGGTTGAGCTCTGGATTCCTTCGATTCTAGTTTGAATTTCCTCGGTTGCTGTTGCCGTTTGCCTTGCCAGTTCCTTGATTTCATTGGCCACCACAGCAAAACCCTTTCCAGCTTCCCCTGCCCTCGCCGCTTCTATGGTAGCGTTCAACGCTAACAGGTTTGTTTGTTCAGATATCGCAGTAATTGTTTCAGTGACTTTTCCAATTTCCTCGGCTGCTTTTCCCAGTTCATTGATCCTGATTGAAGCATTTTGAGCCTGTTCAACAGCCTGACCGGTAACTACTCGAGCTTTTTCTGAGTTTTGGGCGATCTCAGTAATTACGGATGTCATTTCTTCTGCTGATGCAGCAACCATGCTAACGTTTGTAGACGTTTCTTCTACTGCAGCAGCCACCGAATTCATGTTAGCACTCATTTCCTCAGCAGCTACTGCTATAGTGTTTGATTTGCCTGACACTAGTTCGGAATGGTTGGATACTTGTTCTGAAATCGAAGAAAGCTCAGACGAGGACATTTCTAGGTTGCTTGAACTGTCACTTATCTTCGCAAACATTTTCTTTAAATTGTTGGTCATTTCATCGAGGGTGTGTCCGATGGTACCAAGTTCATCGTTACCATCAATGCCTGATGTGACGGTTAGGTCTCCTTTCCCAAGAAGCAGGGCAAAGTCTTGCACCTTATCAAGTCTTTTTATCATCGAATGAGCTGTTTTAATTCCGAATATCATAAAGCATATTCCTAGAGTTATGCCCAAGATTTGGGCCCTCAAAAGTCGCTTTACCCTCGCTTCCGATTGTTTTTGCATCATCACTACTGCTTTATTCATTTCTTTTAGCAGGGGAACATTATTTTCAAGTATCCATTTAAGCTCTGATTGAATATTGCCATTTCCATCTATTATAGAGTTTACCTTTGATTCAAACGCCTTCCACATCTTGTGTACTTTCCCGAGTTGTGAAAGTGCCGGCTCCTTTGCCTTGGGACAGAATCTGAATTTCGTTGTTTTGAGGTCAAGCGAGAGAGGAGCCAAACCCGAATTTTTCAAAGCGTTTAGGGTGGTATCGAAAACCTTTATGGTATTCTGTAGCAATGTTAAGATTTCAGGAGAGGTTTTCCCCGTTTTTTCCCTGGTCATTTCCAACATCAAGATCTCTTTGGTAAGTTTTTGTGTTAACATCCTTTGACGTCCAGCAAGGTTGATTATAAGTCCGTCATCCTTTTGCTGCCCAGTTACGTACCAGGTTATCAAGAACATCCCTACTATTATCAAGGAAAGTCCTATCAAGATAATTCCCAGTTTGTGTTTGATTTTCATTTTCCAGCTCCTTGCTCTTGAATATTTTATGCCTTATTCTTAAAGTATCGTTTCACAATAGGTTTCATTATCTATGTTTAATCGTTCCTTAGTTAGAATTTATAGGTAAAATGATAAGTAACCAATGATAAGTAACCAGAGTTATCCTTTCGCTAGAGACATACCCTTGAGAACCTTGTATATGCCTTCCAATAATCTCTCCTTATCAAGCTTTATCTGGTAATCGTCTACTCCTACCTCTTTGCCCTTCTCTATGCTTTCATCGTCTGCAAGAGTAGTAAGGGCGATTACAGGGAGGTGGTTGTAGCGGCTGTCGTTTTTAATTTTTTCAGTGAGTGCAAACCCGTCCATATTAGGCATTTCAATGTCTGTTAGTACCAGGTCTATTTCGTCTATTCTTTCTTGAAGGGAATTCCACGCAACAAGGCCATCTTCAGCCTCAATAACGCCATAGCCTTCGTCTTCAAGGAATTTTCTAACTTGTGCCCGGAAGAAGTTGGAGTCCTCTGCGAGCAGGATCGTTATGCCTTTGTCTCCTTCTGCTTCGACTGTTTTGAGTTCAGTAAACCATGAAGGGTACAAGGCCTGAACAAGTCCGTAGATGTCTAGCATCAAAGTGGTATGGCCATTTATTATCGAGGAACCCAGGATGCCCTGTTGCTTCAGAGTGTCGGCGTCTACTTGTATTGCCACGTCAATGACGTCGATTGGCCCCGTGGCAAGAAGTCCAACTTCCCTTCCCGCTATCTTGAAAACAATCACTTCCAGTTCGTCGTGGTCTGCGATGGGCTTTACTTCAACTACTTCCTCAATTCCCACCAGGGGCAAGTTTCTGCCTCTGTACTGGATGGTCTTTCTATTACCAAAGGCCTCTATATCATTTCTCTTTACCCTTTCTATCCGTTGAACTAGCCCAAGAGGTATTGCAAACTGTTCGTCTTCCGCGTTACGAAAAATCACTAAAGATTGTACGTCTTCAGATGCTTTAGCAGCAGCCCTGGAAACCTCCAGTGCCCTATCGCTGGCATCAACGGACGTAAGGTTGGTCATTTTTGCAATGTTTGGTATGTCGAGGATGAGGGCAACCCTTCCATCTCCAAGAATCGTAGCTCCGATGTATCCTTTGCATTTCTTAATATGTCTGCCCAGTGGTTTTACCACTATTTCTTCAGAGTCGTGAAGTTCATCGACAACGAGTCCGTATTTAAGTGGTCCGGCGGAGACAACGACAATATTTACGGCACTCGATGCATGGTAGCGTCTATCGATCCCGCTTCTTCTTTCAATAAAAACTTCCTGAGTGGACTCATCCTTTTCTTGCTCCTCGTCAAAAAAGTAAGGACTTGTCTTTGACCTCCTGTCCGCTATTGATTTTCTTCTGTCCGGCTTAGGTTGACCGTCTTTCTTGTCAACGTATACTCGATCAATATCTAGAGCATCGACAAGTCTAACCAGGGGTAGAAGTTGTCCCCTGAGTCTCACAACTTCAGCGTTACCAACTTTTTCAATTCTGTCTTTTACCTGTGATGCAGGTATTCTTAGAAGTTCTTCTATATTTATTTGTGGAATTGCGTACTTATCGCCTGCGGCCGAGACCAGCAAGCTGGGAATGATGGTTAACGTAAGGGGCAATTTAATTTTTATTGTGGTACCTTTGCCGGGCATGGAGTCTAGTTCGACCTCACCACCCAGTTTATCCAGGTTGGTTTTCACCACGTCCATGCCAACGCCACGCCCTGATACATCGGTTACCTGTTCTGCCGTGGAAAATCCCGGATAAAAGATAAGGTTTACCTTTTCCTTATCGGACATTACCTTGGCTTGTTCCTCGGCAATCAGGCCCTTGTCAACAGCCTTGTTAGCAAGTACCTCCGGATCGAGCCCCTTCCCATCGTCGGCTATTTCAATGTTTACTTGGCCAGCCTCGTGGTACGCTCTAAGGATAACCGTTCCCTTTGGATCTTTTCCTGCTTTTATTCGATCTTCCGGGGATTCAATTCCATGATCTACGGCATTTCTCACCAGATGAGTAAGAGGGTCACTAATTGCCTCGATTATGGTTTTATCCAGTTCTACGTCTTTTCCTTCTAGCTGTAATTCGACATCTTTTCCTAGTTTCCTAGCCAGGTCTCGAACAACCCTCGGAAACTTATTAAAAATGTTGCCGACTGGCTGCATCCTTGTTAGCATGATTGCTTCTTGGAGGTCGGAAGTGATCATGTCGATTCTCTGGCTTATTACTTCCAACTGGTGTTGATCACCTGATCCAACTGCCTGGAGTAGTTGGTTTCTGCTCAATACCAGTTCACCTGCCAGGTTCATGAGAGAATCAAGAAGTTGAACGTGGACCCTGAGACTGGTTTCGTGCACTATGGGCTTGGTGTCCTGTGGCCTGGGTTTTGATTTCGCAGGTTTCGTATCTGGTTTCTTCGAGGGTACTTCTTGAGAGGGCTTTACCTCTACGGGCTTTTTTGCTGCCTTTTTTTCCGGTTGTGTAGCTTCTTCTGGGGGCTCTTCTTTTTGTTTCTCAAAAAAGGAGGACAGTTCTGATTCATCCTTTATGGTGGTAATTTTTCCTTCATCAAGGTCAAAAACGGTTGTGATGAGATCCGGTTCTATTATGGAAGCGAAGAGTATTCGAAGGGGAAATGGTTGGGAGTCTGAATAGATTTCAAGGGTACCAAGACTTTCGGTGTCGATTACACAGTCGAGGATTTCTCCGCAGTCGTTTATGCTTGAGATAAATTCACCGAGGGTTTTGTTCTTTGCCTGTACGTCGCTTAAGAGGTCACAGTCAACTATGTAAATAAAGTTGCCTTTCTGGATAGCCTTACTTACCCTATCAATTTCAACATCAAATGAGGGCTTGGTATCCGCTGTTTTTGGTAGTTTCTCATCTTTTACTTCCGGCTGTTCGGTTTGTTGTTTCTCTTCGCCTAATAAAGTTGTACCTTCGCTTATCGCATTTAACGCTGTCACGTGTTCGGATATATCTATTTCATTGCTATTCTGAACATCATTTATCATTTCCCGTAGAACATCACTGGCTTCGAGTAAGACATTGGTAATTTCGGCGTTTGGGGTCAACTTGCCATCTCGAATCATCCCAAGAACGTTTTCCATTTTGTGGGAGAGTTCTTTGATATTATTGAGTCCCATAAAGCCAGCTCCACCTTTGATTGAGTGGGCAGCCCGGAAAACCTTGTTAACCAGCTCCTCGTCGATATTTTCACCGCACTCTTCAATTGCCAGGATATCATTCTCGATATCAGCGAGATGTTCCCTGGATTCTTCTACGTACATCTGCAAAGTTTCTTCATCTTCGATAATCATATTTTTCCCGCTCTATGTACTTATTTGCAGTATTCTGGTGGAAATTGACTATCTATGAACACCAGTCAATCGAGTTTAAAAAATCGCTCTAGGTTTATTAGGCCGAAGAGCTCAAGCAATTCCCCGTTAGCATTGGTCATGCTAAGTTCTGTGCCTTTCTCATTGAAGCTGTTTTGAGCAGTTATGAGTACCGCAAGCCCCGCGGGGTCAATTTGCTCAACGTTTTCGAGGTCAAGGGTCACAGTACCCTTTTCATCTGCCAGAATTTTCAAAAATTCTTCCTTTAGCTCCTGAACCGTGTTGCCCGTTAAATTACCTCCGGGCTTTAATACAACCTCATTTTCTTGATTGGTTACTTCAATCACACTAAATCCTCTTATGATAGATCTGCCTGATCCGTTATTTTTGTTGGAGACCCAGGGTCTCGGTCAGTAACTTTTAGTACGTTTTGACGCTTTTGGTTCTATTGAAGTCTCTTGTTCATACTTGTAAAGTCTAATATGTGTTCAAAAACCCATGGTTTATCCTTAGCTGGTTAAGATTATATTGAAATGTACCAGGATTTTTCAAAAATATTTGATGAATGTAGCAGGATAAATTTGCATGGGATGTATCGCACCACAAATGAAAAGAGTGGTTCCTGGGTAGAAACGGTGTTTAAAGAAATTATTTGGGGAATTAGATTAGCGGGTGGCCCTGGCTATCTTGATAACCTTTTCGACAACGTTCCCAGGGTTGGAACCCAGAACCCTAATCATCGGTTCCTTGCCTATTTCTCCCGTATCATAAATGATATCTGGGAACGTATTTGAATGCTTGATCGCTTCCGCAACCCCCCACGAAAGGGTAGAGCCTTCCTTTTTCTTGATAGCTTCAGGTTCGTCTTTCCTGTCGAATTTTGCCACCGTGAAACCCAACTCAAGGCACTTCCTCACGGTAGCTTCTGAGTATCGGATGTTCATGGCCGAACGCATTTCCTCCTTGAATTTCGTGGCAGTCAGTACCACGTTAGCCATGTGTCTCGAAGTTCCGAATTCTGGGTCTCTCACGGTAAGCAATTCTTCTCCCACTCTAACAAGCCTGCCAGGGAAAGCCGCCACATCATCGTGAGATATAGGCTTCGGAAGGCTGTATGCAAGGTTGCTTTGAACTTCAGGAAGCAAGTGCGCTACAGTGGCGCTCCTTTTTAGCGTTCCTAGAGCTGATTTGAGACTCTGAATAACCTTATACCTGTTCCAATCCCTGGCTACGACCTCGTAAGGATTGGTTGGTCCTTTGCCCTTGCCAAGGGAAAGGGAAAAATAGATGGCAAGATCTATAAATTTTTTTGCTTTTGCTATTGCTTCAAGCAGATTGAAACCTTGCGCTACCAGCGTGGCAATAGCCGCTGAATAGGTGCAACCTGTGCCGTGGGTATTTTGGGTTTCGTGGCGCTTGCTTTCAAATTGATAAACATCCTTGCCGTCAAAAAAAACATCGACCAGTACATCGCCCGGTAGATGCCCCCCCTTGATCAATACGTTCTTGCACCCAAGTTTCCAAATGGACTGTGCGGCTTTTTCCATTTGTTCCACGGTTTCTATTTTTTCTCCGCTTATAACTTCGGCTTCGGGTAGGTTAGGAGTAACAAGAAGTGCCAAGGGTAGTAAGTTGTTCACAAGGGCTTGCTCTGCTTCAGGACGCAATAATCGATGGCCGCTCTTGGCTACCATTACGGGGTCAACAACGAGGTTCCTAACATTGTATTGCTGTACCTTCTTAACCACGACGTCCACTACGTCGGTGTTATCCAACATCCCGGTTTTTGCAGCATCAGTACCTAGATCAGATAGTACTGCGTCGAGCTGTTTTTCAACGAAATCGGGGGATACGGGGAATATTGCTTCCACCCCTAGGGTGTTCTGAGCGGTGAGAGCTGTCAAAACAGACATACCATACCCGCCCAGAAGTGTGATTGTTTTAATGTCCGCCTGTATTCCGGCGCCGCCTCCCGAGTCGGAACCGGCTATGGTCAGAATCCTTTTCACGGCTATCACTCCTTCTTCCCTGTAATGTCCCTGCTATCTTGTTCGTTGGTTATACTAATGGTGTACTTTTTTCTCCCGTAGAAAAAGTAGATAACTGCTCCAATTACGGGCATAAGGGTTACAATGGCAAACCATATTACCTTGAGTTGGAAGCTTTGAAAAGGCTTATGAGCCACATCTATTATAGCCCAGAAAGTGGGAATCATGGGAAGAAGGAAAATTAAAATTAGTATAAGTATTTTTGTTAACAATGTATACCTCCTGAAACTTTTCAGCTTATTCCAGGCAATGCGACTCTAACTTCCGGATAAGTGTATCTGCGCTTTTAACTTCGTCTATAATCCTCCCCACCATCTTTTCAAGCCTTGTTTTAAAAGAATCCAGGTGCTTTGCTAGTCTGCTTGCGAGGTACTCGTTAAAAATTTCTATTTCTCTCTTAAGTTTTCTTTCATCCCTTTTTATACTTTGTGCTGTTAGAAAGGCAACAAGAATCAATTCAATTACCAGGAAGCTTAGGAGGGATACGAGGCCGGAGGGCGTGTAAAGAGAAAGAACCATGTTAAAAAGTAAAAACAAGCCTTTTCCGAGACCGGGACTTGCTGTAAAGTTCTTAAGCGTTTCTGGACCAATTAAGGAAATTACGAGAAAGACCACAGGTATACCAAGATAGCTCCACTGTTTAGCCCTGATGATAAACTCCCTGAGCCTGTTTCCTGGTTCGGCTATTTTTTCCCGGAAATCAGAAAAAATATGCCTGCTTTCGTTAATAAACTTGCTAAGTTCTTGATCAAGCACCTCTTCGAGTTCCGTTATGCCTTTTTCGGCATTATCAATACCAAATCGGCTAAGCGCTGTTGTGATCCTGTACATGGTGCTCTTGAAAGTATCTTTTATAGGTTCAAGGCGACTGTCTTCGTGGCTAGGATCTGATTCCCAACCCAGCTTTTCTTCCGAGTACTTGGCCTTGAGAGGGGTCTTACGCCAGAACCGTTTAAAAAAGTTTACCGGAGTGATATCAGCGGAACTTTCCTGAATCTGCTCCGTGAGGACACCAATGGTCTTATCGGTGATAAATTGCCTGGCAATGAGTGGAATCGATTCCCTCAGTTCATAATAACTCTTTTGAAATTCAAGTAAAATGGCATTTAGTTCAACGGGAAGTTTGACGTATTTACGGTAGGTGTTTTTTATTTCTTCAATAAAGCTGCGTAGTTCTGTTTCCAGGTTTGCTTCTTTTATCGCCCGAATTTCTTTGATATCTCTTTTTTTGAATATAGTCGACTTGAAATTTTCAAAGTCTTTCTTAAACCATTCGGAAGCCTCCTCCGTTCCGAGTTCTTTTGCAGAAAAAGCGTATATTCTAGGTGCAACAATCCCGTTGTTTTTCAGCTTGATCGCAAAATCTCCCAGGATTGTTTTGAGCTTTTCTTCGGGTGTAGAGTCCGGGGCTTTTATCGTGTCAATTTTGTTCATGACAAAGATGAAGTTATCCTGGTGCTTGGTCGCCTTCTTTAAAAACCTGTAAAATTCAAAGTCGGCGTACTTTTCAGGACTCGCCACCCAAACCGCAATGTCCATGTGCTCCAGTAATGAAAGAACTAGTTCGGCATGTTCCGCAACTATGCTATCAAAATCAGGGAAGTCGTAAAGTACAAGACCCGCGATGGACTGGTTTTCGTGAACCCGGTGCGGTTCATTAATACAGCCGATAGGGATATCTTCCGGCAGGGTGGTGCTAACGTGGCGATATACTACCACAAGATCTGTGTGAGGTCTCCTGTCTGATACCGAGGATACTTGTTCTCCGGCAAGGGCATTTATGATAGTGGATTTTCCCACTCCTGTGCCACCAAGTAGCCCTATGTGCAATACAGGTTCTCTAAATTTTTCAACCTGGGCTTGTAGCTCTTTCAGCCTATTTTTGTGTTTTTCCTTAAGATTTTCGGGAAGCAAGTGTCCTGTCTTTTCAACAAGCCTGTTCAGGTCTTGAATCTGTGATTCTACCCTGTTTGTGGTTTTTTCCATCTTGTTTGCAGGTTTATAGGTCATAGGCGATTACGAATTTAGGCTACCAAGTAAGTTTTTCATCTGCTTTAGTTTTTCACCTGAAGCAGCACAGGATTCCAGCAGGGTCACGTACCTGAGGTATTGTTCGCCTAGCACATCCCTCAATTGCTTCTTGTAACGCTGGTCAAGCTGCTCGGCTATCTTTTTCAATTCCTGGTATGCAAATATTTCTACAGCACCTTTACTAAGAAATGGGACTATCACGGAATCCAAAATTGCTTCAAAGAAGCTCAATCCACCACCCAGTACCGTTTCAATTGAAACGAGGAAAATACTCCAAAGAATCGTGGTTGAATATATTCCCCACTCCTTGTGCCTGGGAATCCCCTTTGTCAGTTCCATAAACTGTTCCTGCAACCACCTCTCAAGCTCCGCCTGTTTTTCAAAAAACAGGGTGTCTATCTCGCTGACAGACATACCAAGATTTCTCTTCAGTAACACATCTTGGAGGTATCCGATTTCGGCTATCCTGATCTCATTGTGGATTCTCCTGTTAAGGTCTTCCACAGCAAGGTGCAGTGGTTTCAAGTTTATCTTCTTGTGAAGTTTTGCCAGATCCCTTTTACGCTTTTCTTCGTCAGAGCCTGGACCTAAGCCCAGAAAAGAAAGAGGAAATCTCATGATTTTATAAATGAACGACCTTGGTTTCCTGAAAAGATCGTAGCGCTGAAATATTTGCCTGATTTCGTTCTGGATATGTTGCTTGGTGGTGTCATCAACATTGGTAACGGCTTTCTGCAATAGGTTATTTTCTGTTTCTTTGTATATGGCATGTAAGCTTCTAAGGAGCTTATCCACCGCAGTTCTATCTTCTTCGAAGATAGCAACCAATCTCCTTGCCAGGATGTTTATCCTTTTTTGCAATTGAACCAGCTCCCTGGTTCTTATATCCCTGGCGTTGGCACCTTGCTTTCCAGAAAGGATTGTTTTTAGCCTCAATAGTTCCTCGTGTCGAGTTAACTCTTCAAGGGGCGACGGTGATGATATCCACGGTAGTGAAAAGAAACGATCTTCCTCAACGGGAGACTTGGCACTGGCAAGCACCCTCTCCCGTAATTCTCTGAAAGTTTCTTCGGAGTTAACCTTGTTCATTATGATCATAAACCCTTTTTCATCTTCCATTGCCTGTTGAAACAGTTTGAAGGGAAGCCTGTCTCCGTATTTTTCCTCGCTTGTAACAAAAAGAATGATATCTGAAACATCGTATATGTCTTCTGCCATCTTGCGGTTGAAAGTTTCAACGCTGTCGATGTCAGGAGTATCTATGATAAACAGGTTATGAAGATCATTTCTTTCATGGAGGATAATCTTCATTTTCAAAGGATCCCCAGAGACGCTAGTTTTGTTACTTTCCAGCACCAGGAATTCTTTTTCATAAGCTGATAAAAAGTTCGCCTTCATTAACAATTCCTTATGGTCTTCATGGGAAAATAGTATGGGACCGAAGGTTTTTGGTCTTTCGGAACCCGTAAGGCTTACCTCGGATCCGACGAGGGCATTAAATATGGTTGATTTACCTGTTCCTGTACCACCTTCCAGTGACAAAACCAGCGGGAAATCGGGATGCTGGGTTTTAAGAGTGTATATTTCTGCATTTTTATTCAATTTCGTCAGAATTTGGTTGAGATTTTCAATAGATGTTTTTAGCCCACAGAATTTGCCTGAATCTTCCGTCCCTTCCAGGGATTCTTTTGCCAACTCTATTAAACGTGTGACGGTATCGATGGAATGATAAGGTTTCATTGCAGATGCTCTTCCAGAAGCTTGATGTAATCCCGAGGAATTATCAGATTCCATGTTTCTCTTTCTGAATTAAAATGAACCTTGTAGAAAAGAAGACCCTGGCCAAACAAAATGTTTTCTTTTTTGGGAACAGGGATTGAAACTGGAGTTTTCCTGAAAATTCTTGCAGGAATGAAGTGAAGGTTTTTTCCGTCACAAACCAGATAACCTTTCTGCCATCTTTTGAACCCCCGAATTTTTGTTCCCCACGCCGGCACGCTTACCGCGTCATTGAGAGGAATTCCGAGATCGTTAAGTTGAGATGATATTTTCATGGATATTGCCTTAGACGTTGATTCTGCCGATGTTCCGAGGAGTCCTTTCAGCCGGTACCATAACCCGGAAAATAACATGCGTACTGCCCGCCACAAGACAGGAAGCGTAACCATAATGATGATAGTTAGAATGGCCGTTATGACGAGGGCCATGATCGGGTGAGCCATGCTGAGGTAAGCGAGTCCTACGACTCCCAAGTCTTCAGCTACGCTAACGACCATGTTACTGAAAGGTTCCGGGCTAGTGTTTATGAGGATTCTGAAACCCGATTTGGCCAAGTGAGAGGTACCTGCCATGGTTGCGCCAATCATGAACGCAAGCACTTCTGCCCCGGGTGATGCTTTACCCACAGCCATCAGAGCTATCAGGGCGCCACCAAAAGGGCGAATAACAGTATGAATGGCATCCCAGAACGTATCAAATCCGGGTACCTTGTCTGCAAGGAACTCGCAAGCGTAGAGGATAATGGCAACTGTTATAATGAGGTTATTGTTCAGTGCCTGAAATTCTGGCGGAAGTCCCTGTACAAGGTTGTATTTTGTGACAAGACCTACGACTGCCACCGTTGCATAGAGATTAATCCCAGATACGAAAGAAAGTCCAAGTAAAGATCCCAGCTTAGCGATTATTTCCATGACATTTCCTTTCGATTTCTACTTTGCATATACTTGAATTCAACCGTGTTTATCAAATTCTAGGGCATTTAACTGATTTTGGCAACGAATATCTGTAGTTATATTGAATGCCGGTCTTATTTCAATTTGACAAGAAGCAGAATTAGGGTAAAATCCAGAAGATTGTAAACCAAAATTATAGCTGCGAGGAGGTTGAGCTATGGGAGGTACAATAGTTAAGTGGCTGGGACACGCTTTTTTTCAGGTAACTACCCCTGAGGGAAAAGTTATTTTTATTGACCCGTGGGTGGAGGGCAATCCCTCGTGTCCGGTGGGTTTAAATGATCTAGAAAAAGGAGACCTGATCCTGGTGACCCACGATCATTTTGATCACGTGGGACAGACGATTGAACTTGCGAGAAAGACGGGGGCGACTGTTATCGGTCCCGTTGAAACAGTAGGATCATTGAAAGAAAGTGGGCTACCGGAAAAGCAAATAATATTTGAAGGCATAGGCATGAATATCGGGGGAACCGTGGAAATAGACGGTGTCCGGGTTACCATGACACAGGCTTTTCACTCTTCGGCTACCGCTAATCCAGCGGGTTATATTGTGGGTCTTGAAGATGGCAAGAACATTTACCATGCAGGAGATACCGGCATATTTCAAAGCATGTCATTGCTTGCCGAGTTATATCCTCTGGATTGTGCCCTGCTGCCTATAGGTGGGGTGTTTACCATGGACTCAAGCCAGGCTGCGAAGGCTGTTGATCTTATGGGGCCCAAAAAGGTTATCCCGATGCACTTTGGAAGTTTTCCTATTCTGGAGCCAAATGCCGACAGGTTCAAGGAACTAGTAACCAATAACAATCCGGAGGTGGAAGTTGTAATCCTTGAGCCTGGTCAGGAAGCCGTAATAGACTAACCAGCATGGCTTGAGCAGATTGGGTTTCCCACAACGGGCAATTGAAGGCTCTCTGAAGGCTCATTTAGAGCCGGAGACGACAAAAACTTTAAGGAAACTCTAGGATGTTCGGATTTCTAGAATCAGCAAACAATAAAAGGAGTAGGATGAGGACAATGCAAAATCCGTCATTCTGGCCGGAGCGAAACGTGGATCTGGAATCTACCGCTCTCTAGCTTGGTGCCTGATCGAGTTCGTCATGACGCAAAGATACCTTTGGGTATCTGAAGAACTAATCAGAGGTTACGTAAAAGAAGGAAGATAGTTGATTGTCTGCTCAGGCGGTTCTAATCGGGCGGGCAGAAAAAATTTCATGAATAAAAAACAATGTAAAACCTTGAAGTTGCGAGGGGTGCATGAGCAAGGTACTAGTTAGCGAATTAGAACCCGAAAAAGAATATGAAACCATCTTGCTGGTAAGTTCCAAGACGCTTGGGCACACCAAAGCAGGTAAGCCTTATTTGACCTTAAGGCTAGTGGATTGTAGTGGCGATATAATTGGCAGAATCTGGGATGATGCATTGAATAAGAGTAAGCTTTTCGATGAAAAAGACGTCATTTGGGTAAAGGCAAGGTGCGAAGAGTTCCAGGGCAAGCCACAGCTCAATATACTTTCCTTTGAAAAAATAAACCGCGATGACATAAATCCCGAAGATTTCTTGCCGAGGTGTCCGAAAAACATCGACGACCTCTGGTTCCGCCTAAAAGGAATTGCCCGAAGCGTGGAAAACCGGTACCTCCGTGAACTCTTGCATCTCCTTTTCGAGGATAAAAAACTGGTGGAAAAGTTTAAGAATGCTCCCGCGGCTAAGACTTTGCATCATGCATACCTCGGAGGGTTGCTGGAGCATACCGTTTCCGTCTGTGAACTGTTGCTAAGGATAGCTGAGCACTACCCTGAATTGGATCGAGACCTTCTGATTACGGCCGGGGTGTTTCATGATATAGGCAAGGTAGACGAATTTACGTACGATCTTGCAATTGAGTACAGCGAGGAAGGGCGTTTGCTGGGGCACGTGGTGTTGGGTATTAACATAGTTGAACAAAAAATCCGGCTGGTGGCAGGATTTCCGGAAGAACTGGCCATTTTATTGAAACACATGATAATCAGTCATCACGGATACTTGGAATTCGGATCTGCCAAACGGCCAAAAACTAGGGAGGCTTTTGTTCTGTACT
Organism: Desulfobacterales bacterium; assembly: GCA_026983715.1. GTDB lineage: Bacteria > Desulfobacterota > Syntrophobacteria > B119-G9 > B119-G9 > B119-G9. The sequence goes on along the minus strand of JALSTM010000001.1, from coordinate 3,718 downwards.
TCGTAGACGACATGGATGCAAAAATCGACAGCCTTAACAGGCTGCTCGAGGCTGAGAAAGACTCTTCTTCCCTCTGGACTAGCTATAGCAGGGCTCTCGAAAGGTTCATATTTAAGGGATGGCCCGAGGAAGAGAAGGAAAACACGAAGGGCAAAAAGGGTGGAGAAAACGATAAAAACCACGAGCAACTTTCCATTTTTTCTTTCTTTTAGGTGCTTAATTTTTGGCGGATATGGGCGTATTTATTTCATTTGAGGGTATAGACGGCTGCGGGAAGACAACGCAGATTAAGCTTCTCAGAAAGACCCTGGAAGACAGGGGGATTAAGGCGTGTATAACAAAAGAACCGGGTGGAACTGAAGCAGGAAAAATAATCAGGAAGATGCTTCTTGATTCAAGGCTTTTCCTGGACAGCTATACTCAGCTGTTCTTATTTGTTGCCGACAGAGTTCAAAATCTAAATGAGGTGATAAGGCCCGCTCTGGAAGCGGGTAAGTGGGTCTTGTGTGACCGATTCGTGGAGTCGACCCTTGCATACCAGGGATACGGGCTGGGGATAGACCTTGGGTATATTGATTATATCCACAGAGAAGTTATCGGTAATACATGGCCTAACGTGACTTTCGTGTTGGATTGCCCGGTTGAGGTGGCAAAATATCGCCTGGAGCGCCGCCGGGGTGAATCAATGGCCCAGAACGGTATCTCGTGCGATCGTTACGAAACAAAAACCCTGGAATTCCAGGAAAAGCTCAGAAAAGGTTACCTGGAATTGGTGGAAAGAGACCCCGAGAGAATAATTCGTGTCGATGGATCAAAAACCGAGACTGAAGTGCATGCTTTGGTGTTACGATTCTTGGAAGAGAAGAAACTATGGCCTTTAGGGATATAATCGGACAGGAAAGGGCGGTCCGGGCCTTGAAAGGTGTGGTAAATCGGGAAAATATTCCTCACGCATTTCTTTTTTCTGGTTTGCCAGGAGTTGGCAAAAAAACAATTGCTATTGATTTTGCCAAGGCAATAAATTGCATGCAGCGGATAGAAAACGACTGTTGTGAAAAGTGTTCTGCCTGTGTTAGGGCCAATTCCAGAAACTACCCCGATCTTCTAATTATTGAACCGTCGGAGCAATTTATAGGGATTGATGTTGTTAGGTCACTGGAAGAGGAACTCAGCTTTCCGCCCCTCGAAGGGCGAAGAAGGGTTATCATAATAGACGAAGCTGATAAAATGACCAACGAGGCATCGAACGCATTGCTGAAAACATTAGAAGAGCCACCTGAAGGAAATGTTATAATACTGGTTGCACCTGAGCAGGCTATGCTTTTACCAACGATTGTTTCACGAACATGCCATTTGAGATTTCAGCCACTATCAGACGATGTGGTGGAAAAAATCCTGATCTCTCGGCAGTTCCTTGACAGTAATAACGCAGCCCTGGTAGCAAAAATTTCTACCGGCAGTGTTGAAAGAGCTCTAAAATATGTGGAATCTAGGTTGCTTGACCGCAGGCAAGCTCTCAGGAAGAGGATATTGGAAATCATTTCAGCTGCACCTGGCAGGATGTTTGAAATAGCAACGGAATGGGCCAGGGAATCAGAAATGCTGCTCGACGACATCGATTTGCTGAAAATGTGGTGGCGTGACTTAATTATCTATCAGCTTGGCAGTAACAACAACCTGGTGGTCGATGCTGAGACGATTGAGGCATTCAAAGGAATTTTAGGAAAATCAAGTTATACTGGTCTAATGAAGACTTATCAACTTTTTGATAGTATATATACAGACATATCGAGGCGAAGCAATAAAAAGATGGCCGTGGAGAGGCTGGTTATCGGTTTGAGGGAAAGTGTAGATGAAGAAGATAGTTGGTGTTAGATTCCGCGAAGGTGGAAAGGTATACGATTTTGAACCGGGACACTTCGTTTTAAGCGTTGGGGATTACGTAATGGTTAAAACCGAGAAAGGATTTACCGTTGGAAAGGTTGTGACCCCCCCCAGGCGTTTGGATGACGACGTAGAAATCCCGGGGCTGAAAAAGATTTTTCGCCTGGCAACAGAGGAAGATCTCAAGCAATACGAGGAAATGTTGGAAAAGGAGAAGAAAGCTTTTGATTTTTGTAAAAAACGTATAAAGGCTCGTGGGCTTCCCATGCACCTGGTTATGGTTGAAAGCCTGTTTGATGGTTCCAAGATAACTTTCTATTTCACAGCGGATGGACGGGTCGATTTCAGGGAACTCGTAAAAGATCTGGTGAAAGAATTTCACACCAGGATTGAACTACGGCAGGTAGGAGTGAGGAACCAGGCAAAAATGATAGGTGGCATGGGTAGTTGCGGAAGAGAGTTGTGCTGTTCCGGTTTTTTAAAGGAATTTCATCCTGTATCCATCAAAATGGCCAAGGAACAGAACCTATCCTTGAACCCTTCAAAGATTTCCGGGGCCTGTGGCAGACTTATGTGTTGCCTTAAGTTCGAATACGAAACCTACATGGAATCAAAGAAAGGTATGCCCAAGCTGGGCAAAAAAATCGATACCCCCCTGGGTAGAGGAAGAGTAATAAGGCAAAACATAATACACAAGACTATAACGGTAAGCCTCGATAGTGGAACCGAGGTCGAACTGACCATGGAAGACCTTGGACTTGCCTCGCACGGTAAGAAGAACAAAGAGTTTAAGATGAAACCTGGTTTTAGTGATTGATAACCTCGTACTAATTCGGGAGTGCTTATGGAGAAACGATGCTACATTACCACACCAATTTACTATGTTAACGCTGAACCGCACATTGGCCACGCTTATACCACCATTGTTGCTGATGTTCTGAACAGATTTTACAAGCTCATGGGTTATGAAACCTTTTTTCTAACAGGAACGGACGAACACGGGGACAAAATTGTCCAGGCAGCGGCACATGAGGGCATGAAACCAAAGGAGTACGTTGATAAAATCAGTCAGCTTTTCCGCGATTTGTGGCCAAGGCTTAACATTTCCAACGATTATTTCATTCGAACTACCGATCCCAGGCACAAAAAGGTTGTCCAGTATATACTTCAAAAAGTTTATGACGCTGGAGACATCTACTTCGGGAATTACAAGGGCTATTATTGTGTCGGGTGTGAGCGATTTTACACTCCCAGGGAACTTGTTGACGGAAAATGTCCCGATCATGATACGGAACCAGTGGTAAGGGAAGAAGAAAACTATTTTTTTAGGATGAGCAAGTATCAGGACTGGCTTATTAACTACATTGAAACTCACCCGGACTTTATTCGCCCTGAACGTTATAAAAACGAAATCCTGGCATTTTTAAGAGAACCCCTTGAAGATTTATGCATATCCAGGCCAAAAGATCGCCTCGATTGGGGGATTACATTACCATTTGACGATAAATACGTGACTTACGTTTGGTTCGATGCATTAATTAACTACGTTTCAGCCCTTGGCTATCCTGATGGATCCCTTTTTTCTACTTTCTGGCCTTATGCGCAGCACCTGATAGCTAAGGACATATTAAAACCCCACGGAATATACTGGCCTACCATGATTAAAGCAGCCGGCTTCGAACCCTATCGCCATTTGAATGTGCATGGGTACTGGAAGATCGAAGAAGGAAAGATGAGCAAAAGTCGGGGCACTGTGGTAAGACCCCTCGACCTTGTGGACATCTATGGTCTTGACGCATTCAGGTATTTTCTCATGAGAGAAATGGTGTTCGGG